>CANRFN010000066.1 GCA_947629915.1 uncultured Oscillospiraceae bacterium
CCTCTTTATTACGTGGGTATAACTTAAATGCATGAAATTTCGAATTCTGGGTATGACTACAATTCATGATATCACGATGGCTACACATTCTACTACGCTGAAGGCGAATTGAGTGGCATTGTTAACAGCAATGTGGAAGTGACCTTGATCTATGTGAAAGAGTTTCAGAAGATTCAGATAAAGGCCAGCAAGACATTCCAATATGATGGTCAGCCGCGCAGCTACACGTTCCAGCCAGCAGATTTCGCAGTCTACACGGTAGATGAACAGGGGAACTTGACGCCGCGGGACGACCTGCACGTTTCCGAACTGATTGACTCGAATCCAGACAACTCTATCTGGACACTAGGCCCTATTGTAGGAAGTTCTACCAGTGACTTCGAACACTATGGCAATATTGGAAGCATGTTTGGTGTTTATTCGCCCGAAACGCCTAGTTTGTCTGCCATTGCTAAGATAGCAGATAACGATGGAAATGATGTGACTGATCAATACGGCATCCAGGCAAGTTTCAATATTTCAGTTGAGCCGGTCGATGTTTTTCTGACTGTTGAAAACGTAGAAAAGGAAGCTGGAGAAGACGACCCTGAGTTTACCTTTACTGCTGCGGGCTTCGTTGGTGGTGAGGATATCTCTGATATCCAGAACATCCTTGACCTGATTGAGATCCGCCGCACAGAGGAAGGAGAGGACGCTGGGACTTATAAAATCGAGTTCGTGTATAAGTCCAATGGCGAACCAGTTGAGCGTGTCAAATGGGGGTATCCTCTTGACTTCGTTAATGAAGTTGGAGCTGATTATAACAGACCAACAAATTATTATGTGCATGTTGTTCCTGGTACACTGACCATCAAAGGTCCGGAGACGTACTCAGTTACCGTCAACTATGAGGACGTTGAGGGCAATGCCATACAAGACCCCTCCACACAGACCTATGCCACGGGGAGCACTTACGATGTAATAACCCCAGAGATCGATGGCTACACATTCTACTACGCTGAAGGCGAATTGAGTGGCATTGTTAGCGGGAACGTGGAAGTGACCTTGGTCTATGTGAAAGAGTATCAGATGATTCAGATAGTGGCCAGAAAGACATTCCAATATGATGGTCAGCCGCGAAGTTACACGTTCCAGCCAGCGGACTTCGCAGTCTACACGGTAGACGAACAGGGGAACTTGACGCCGCGGGGGGACCTGCACGTTGCAGAATTGTACGAGCCGAATCCGGAATCCCCTCTCTGGACTTTGGGGCCCATTACAGGTTGTACCACCAGCGATTTTGTAACGAACGGTGTAGCTGGTAGTTCGCATGGAGTATATTTGCCTGAAACGCCAAGTTTGCCTGCCAATGCTAAGATTGTGGATGACCAAGGAAATGATGTGACTAATCAATATAATATCCAAGCAAGCATGAGTATTCAGGTTGATCCTGTCGATCTTTATCTTACTGTTGAAAACGCAGAAAAGGACACAGGGACTGACGATCCGGAGTTCACCTTTACTGCAGGGGATTTCGTTGAAGGAGAGGATATCTCGGATATTCAGAATGTTCTTGACTTGATTGAGATCCATCGCACAGAGGAAGGAGAAGATGCCGGGGATTATAAGATTGAATTTGTTTATAAGTCCACCGGCACCCCTGTGGACCATGTACAGTATGGATTCCATCTTCAATTTGTTAATGAAGTCGGACGCGACTATAACATTCCAACAAACTATAAAGTCTATGTGGTTCCTGGCACCCTGACCATCAATCCTCCGAAGTCGTACACTGTCACCACAAACTATGTCGATACCGAGGGCAACATTGTCCAAGACGCTACCAGTCAAACCGTCATCGAAGGAGCGGAGTACACAGTCGTAGTTCCTGAGATTGAGGGCTACACTTTTGAGCATGTGGATGAGGATGCAGAACTCACCGGCACGATTACTGAGGACACTGTGGTCACACTGGTTTACAGCCAGAATTCGTATACCCTCACTGTGTACTATGTAGATACTGAGGGAACGGAACTGCAACAGTCCTTGAAAAAAGAAGATTATCACTATGGCGATTCGTACGCTGTAGATAAACCGGAAATCGCGAACTATGTCTTCAGCACCGCAAGACGTGGCGCCCCGACAGCACCGGCCGAGCCTGCAGCTATCTACACGGTTAAGGCAATCGCCAATGAAGAGGACATTCTTTCCGGCACGATTACAGACAATGTCGAAATTACATTGGTGTATAATCGCACCTATACGGTCACATACACGGATGGTGTCGAAGATGCGGAGGCCTTTGCAGACCAAGTTACTCATGACCTGGTGAGTGGTGCCCCGACTCCTGCTTATGATGGTGGCACACCCACTCGTGAAGGCTATGAGTTTAATGGATGGGCACCGGCTGTTTCGCCCACAGTGACCGGTGATGTCACTTACGTAGCGCAGTGGACTCCTGTAACCCAACCCTCAACCAGCCCGGAACCAACAACGAGCACAGAGCCCACAACCAGTCCGGAACCGACAACGAGCACAGAACCCACAACTAGTCCGGAACCGACAACGAGTACAGAGCCCACGACCAGTCCGGAACCGACAACGAGTACAGAGCCCACGACCAGTCCGGAACCGACAACGAGTACAGAGCCTACAACCAGTCCGGAACCGACAGCGAGCACAGAGCCCACAACCAGTCCGGAACCGACAGCGAGCACAGAGCCCACAACCAGTCCGGAACCGACAGCGAGCACAGAGCCCACGACCAGTCCGGAACCGACAACGAGTACAGAGCCTACAACCAGTCCGGAACCGACAGCGAGCACAGAGCCTACAACCAGTCCGGAACCGACAGCGAGCACAGAGCCTACAACCAGTCCGGAGCCGACACCTACCCAGGCGCCTTCTCCTGAGCCGACATACAACCCGCCAGTTGTCGATGAAAACGATGAGCCGCCGGCTGATAACCCGAATGAACCGCCAGTAGATATTCCGGACGAGAATCCTCCGCTCAGCGAGGAACCGGAAGAACCGCCGGTAGATATCCCGGATGAGAATCCTCCGCTCAGCGAGGAGCCGGAAGATATCCCGGACGAGAATCCTCCGCTCAGCGAGGAGCCGGAAGATATCCCGGACGAGAATCCGCCGCTCAGTGAAGAGCCGGAAGATATTCCGGACGAGAATCCTCCGCTCAGTGAAGAACCGGAAGACCTCCCAGACGAGAATCCGCCGCTTAGTGAGACTCCTGAAGTAACCAGTAAGCCGGTAGAGCCCAGTGAGCCTGAGCCTGAACCCTCACCTGCTGCGCCGGGTGATGTACCTGGAGCAATTCTGCCTGATGAGCAGGTGCCGGGTAGTGAAGCACCGCCTTCCACAGGTGAGACCATTGGTGCCACAAGCTGGACAGTCCTGCTGCTGGCATCCGCTGCAGCTTTGGCTGTGATGTTCGTCAGACGGAAAAGAACAAACGGCTGATCTGAGAATTCGCAAATCATAACTGAGACAAAGCCCCCAGCGGATCCAATGCCGCTGGGGGCTTTGTCATAGAGGAAACGCCAGGGCCAAAACAGGTCCGGGCGTTTTTCACGCATGTTGGGTTGAGTGCATCGCAACCCTATGGCTCCCCCTTGCCGCATCGTACCTCGTGGATGATCTCGTTGATCTTTTCCAGGCTGAGGCCATCGGGACATTCCTTCTTAGCCTTTTCTCGCATGGAATGAAGTGCCTTCGCGGCCCGCGCTTGGACATCGTCTTCAGAAATGGTATCGCCGGGGTTGGATGGTGTGTCTTGGTAGTTTGCCATGGTGAACCTCCTTGTTGGGATGGGTGTGTGTGTGGATTGCATGAGACCTAAATCGCCCAGACGGGGTAGAGCCAGGTGGTGTGATTGTGGCTGTACGGGAAGAACATATGGGACAGACAGATCACCAATCTGGGCTGGATTTCGGCGTAGAATGGGGGCACAATATCGAACACTTTCTTCGGGTTGGGCGGGAACGTGTGCATGCGGATGGTCAGGGGATACACCTTGTTCCCATCCTGCAGGAGAAGAACCTCGCGGTAGTCTGCGTGGTAGTAGGAGAGGGCCAAGGGCTGGCTGGTATGGGCGTAGCTCCGTACGATCCTGGATACCGCGTAGGTTTCGAAGCAGGCTGCATCCATGGCGCCTGTCATGAGGGAGTTCGGGCTATCCCAGCGGGTGAGATATGCGGCAAGGCCCGTGTCCAGAAAGTACGCTTTCGGGGAGGCTGGCGGCCGCTTGGCACCGCTCCAGTGATGGGGCGGCAGAAGGTACAGCAAACCCATCTCCGCAAGAAGCGAGACCCAGGAGATCGCGGTTTCCTTGGGGATGCCCACGTCATCCGCGATCTCCTCGTACGAGAGGACCATAGCGGTGCGGGCGGCAATGAATCGCAGTAAGTCTGTAAAGCGGTCCACTCGTTTCACACGGCCCTTTACCGTGGCCTGGATGGTGTCCAGATAGGAGCTGTAGAAGGCATCCCGGCCCGCTAAGGTGGTACAGGACTCCGGCATGTCGCCTCGGAAGATGTCCTCAACGAGCTCGTGATAGGACTTTGGCTTTGCTGTCTTGCAGCGCTGTTCCAGGCTTACGAGATCCGGATGGAAGGGCGTGGAACACAACTGATTCTGCTCTGGTACAGCTGGATTCGGATCAACTTGGTCGTGATCTTGCATGTGTCTGGTGGTGTCCATGCGTGCCTCCTTTGTAGGGCATTGCCTTATTTTGCTTTGCGTTATCCTATATGGTGTAACGTTTCACAAGCTCCGCCCGCCGGCGCGATTTTCAGCGCGTTGATTTCCCACTCCAATGCCTGGATGCCCTCCATGATCTCGTGGAATGTGGGGACCTCGCCATACAAGAGATCTCGCATCTCGGCGTAGTCTGCAGCCAGGGCTGGCAACCGGTATTCCGGTGGATACAGCCGCATCGAGCCAGGGACTGCCTCTTCGGTCTTGGCCCAGGCTCTCGGATAGAACCGCAGGTTGAATGCCACTACCTCTGCCAGGAGATCAGGCCTGGCAAGGGCCCGCTCCTTCACGGGGGACTGGGCGATGTGATAGAGGTCATGGTAATGGCGGAAATAGCGGTGGGGGAGTGGGAGATGGGGCGGACGATGGGCTTCCTGGTGGAGGATCTTGGCCTTCTCCCAGAAGGTCCGCTCCGGTGATATCGTGCGGACAGGGATCGCAGACTGCGGGAAGAGGGCCGGATAGCGCTCAGCCGTGTAGGGGAGCATCTCTGCGGATGCCGCCGGTGTCCAGGAGGCCAGCGGTCCGATCTCCAGACGGATGAGATGCACCGAGCCCTGGGCGGGGAACACCGTGGGATAGGCAAAGCGGACCACCTGTGGGTCTTCCGGCTCAATGGAGATGCTGCCCTCGGTGCCCAGATCCTCGGAGAGGTCCTCCCGGATGGCGGGGCAAAAGGTATCCCGCAGGAAGATCTGGGTGCGGATATTGGCCTCTCTGTTGAGGGCGTTCTGCTTTGTCTTGGACCGCGGGGCCCTTGGCTCGTCTTTTCCGTATCCCAGGACACGCCAGTCCAGGATCAGGTCCAGGTCCTCGGAGAAGCGGCGGATGAGGTGCGATGCCTTCAGGAGACTGGAGCCGCCTTTGAAGGTGAAGATATCCCGGAAGGGAGAGCGCTGGAAGAGATAGTCCAGGGTGTAGCAGAGCCAGAAGTCCTTCTCTACGGCGATGTGGTTGATCCCCATCCTGGCAGAGGTGTTCCGAAAGAGATGCCGCCGATCCTCTGGAGCGGGGAGGGTTGCAATGGCAGGCATCTCAGGAATCCCCCTCTGCGATCTGGCGGATCACACGGGAGATCCAGCCGGTGCAAGAGAGTCCCTCTTGGAGCAGAACGGACTTGTCTTCCGGGGAGAGCCTGGTCCGCAGGTGCTGCATCGTCTGCTCTGTGATGCGCTGCTGTCCCAGGGCTTTTAGCGCCTGGACCACCAGTATGGTGATAGGGGACATGCCGGTGATGTTCTTCGGGTTCTCATGCTCGAAGTGCAGGGTGGTGTTGTCCCAGGAATAGGTGCGGGTGGGTCCGTTGCTGGCAAAGAACCATCCCACCGGCACCTGGGTGGACAGACCCAGACGGTTCAATGCGGCATTCCGGCTGGGGCCGATGGTCCAGCGGTTTCTATGGGCGATGGCATAGGCCACGGCTTCCGGGTCTGCTGCCACATATTCCTGGAGGTAGTTGCTGTACTCCGGCTTGGCATAGACGCCCCGCAGGACGCGATACAGGGTGCCGGCATGGACGAGGCGGGAGAGGATCCGTTGGACGGTGTCTGCATCTGTGGAGAGATCCACAAAATCAGCGCGGGTGAATACGGTGCCGTCCGGTGCGGCGGCGATGCGGGCCTGGATCTGCTGGGAAAGGTTCATTGTCAAGGGAATCACCTCTTTCTAAAGAGGGATTATAAGTGAATTTTAATCGAAATGCAACTGCCTTTTGCTGCAATGAAAAACGCTAAAAGTAAGGAAAAATGTAATACAGCTTGATGAAAGCGGACGTTAAAATGAGAAGAAATAGGCGGTTTGTATAGCTGCTGTAATACGATTTTCCCAATCTACCCAGGAACGACATTTTCACAAAGTCGGCTGTGCGTGTTCCAGGTGGGGTAGACCTTGTGTGGACTAAAGAAAATGGTATGCAAGCCCCTAGTAGTTCTCGGGATACCGTTGATCCGCACTGCAGTACTTGCATCATAAGAGCAGACTATTTGGCTGAAGTGGGCTGCAGTTAGGCAGAAAATCGTGTATGATATAGAACACATTCGAAGTGTTATTTAGACGAATATCGTGCATAGAGACGTGAGATTGTGAAAAAAGATACCTGTTTATTGAGTTGACATTGAGGATCCCGCTATACTTATGCCATGTTAATAGCGGCAATTTCTATAAACCAAATCATCGATATTTATAGATTGCCGCCCTGCGGGCGGCAGCGATGATAAATGAAAAAGTTGACTTCTAC
The DNA here is from genome assembly GCA_947629915.1 of uncultured Oscillospiraceae bacterium. GTDB lineage: Bacteria > Bacillota > Clostridia > Oscillospirales > Oscillospiraceae > Enterenecus. The sequence goes on from CANRFN010000066.1 coordinate 6,986, forward strand.
CCAGATGCGGTCTATACTGGAGCTACGTTGAGACAGTGCCGGTATACTACACAGCCCGTGGAGCTAACTGGAGTGGCAGACCCTTTGCCAACCCGTGTATTTATCTGGGAAGGCTATTCGTTAGGCAGCAATGACTGGTGCTCACAGCCCGATAGCTTATCTCTTCCAAAGTCGTCTCGATTTTGCCGGATAGCCAGTCAATGCCGGACTCTCTCGACCGTTATATTCTGGGCAAAGAACGGAGGTGCCTTGTAGCAAATATTATTTGGAGGTAATAAAATGCTCGAGGTCAAAAGAAATGTAGTTTGTGGAGTAGATGTCCACAAGACATGGAATGCCGCATGTATTGGGATCACAGACGAACATGGTCGTACCACATACAAAAAAGCCCGCTTTAGCAATTTCAAGGCAGGGTACCAAAAGTTGATTGCCTTTCTCAGGCAGTGGGGTTGTACCGAAGTATGCATGGAGTCATCCGGAGTGTACTGGATGCCTCTTTTCGATGCTTTAGAGCCTGTTTGCACAGATTTGAGAATTGCACACCCGAAGTACACCAGGTCAATAAAGGGGAAAAAGAGCGATCCGCGTGATGCAAAATGGATCTGCAATCTGTACATGCACGATCTGATTGAAGCAAGTTTTATTCCACCATGCGACATTCGTGAATTGAGATCACTCGAACGATACAGAACGAAGCTAGTCAACACACGGTCCGGTGAGAAAAACAGAGCGCGGAATTGTCTCACTGTGAGCGGCATCAAGCTTGATGATGTGTTTTCTGATATACTCGGGAAATCCTCTCGAGCCATCATCGACCACATGCTGGATCACCCTGGTGAGCACTTTGATGTGACTCCGTTTCTCAAGAAGAACTGCAAGCATTCGGCTGAAGAGATTCAAGAAGCTGTTGATGGAGCTCTAAAGCCGGCACAGGCAATCAAGCTCCGCCAATGCCTTGCGCATATCGATGAACTCGATAAGATGATCGCAGACATCGAGGCTGTGATGAAGCAGTTCGGTGAGTCCCACGCTGACTCTTTGGATCTGATCAAGACTATTCCTGGTCTTGGGAACGATTTAGCCGCCCTCACGGTACTTGCTGAGGTTGGCGATGACATGTCCAAGTTTGAGGATGCGAAGCACCTGACTTCCTGGGCAGGCGTTTGCCCGCGCCCTGATACCAGTGCCAATAAGGTGAAGCGCTCCGCCATCTCCAAGGCAGGAACATACCTGAAGCCTCTCCTTGTTCAAGTGGCCAACGCTATTGTGAGATCGAAGTCTAATCCGGAATTCGTTGATCGGTATCGTAGGTTAAAAGCACGCCACGGCCATCAAAAGGCAATCATCGCGATCTGCCGGATGCTGCTTGTTGCACTTTGGCATGTGCTTCATGATCGAGTACCGTACGATCCTTCTGGCTTCCTCAAGGAGCGAATCACCGAACACTCTGCGACAATGACTCAAGCAGAGGTGGTCAATCTTGCCAAGAGGATGGGTATCATCATCATTGATGAGAAGGTTAGGCCGCCGGCTGCCAGTTAGCTGAGCTCGGACTACTACATAGGATAATACTACGACTAGGCTACACGTACACCATCGGTTTACTGATGTATTATACGAAGTGGTCTGATTAATTATGCTCTTTCGCCTGTTCTACCAGGTCAGGGAGGTACTGGGAAGCTCTTTTTCTAACTTCAGGTCGGTCCCTTCCATCCAGAAGGTCAACAGGCCGTTCCGTTGATGTGGAGCATGGTGCAGAGGGCGAGCTTGTGTTCTTTTTCCCAGAAGGGCAGACGGAGTAATGCCATACCGTAGCCCGTCTGGATCATGATCCTGAAAGAAGGGCTTGCCAAAGAGTTGGGACATTGTCGGGTTGGTTTTCAAGCTCAAGGCTGGTCAGCCTGCATAGGGGGAGAAGATCGTACTCGTGCTGGATGAGGCGCTCAGTGCCTAAACCTGTTCGGAGGGCGGTATAATGAGTGGGACATGGTCGGCCTCCTGCAGGATACCATCGAGTAAGATAGCTGATTTGCGGCAACAGAACCAAAGTCTTATGGATGCCTGATACATGATTGCCTTTATCAACTGGCGCTGGTTAGTGTAGAAAAGACTAACGTTCTTTCGGCTCTCGATGGTATCCTGACCCATTTGCTCGCTAAGATGGTGGTACCTCTGGTGTTTGAGCATCTGGGCCGTGTGGATAATCCCTCTATCCTAGATGCATGTTTTTCTTGCATAAAATCATCTTTTGGTGCGCCAGTTCGGTGCGTGTAATATAGCCGGGTGAGATTCCTGGTCTGGTAAAGTCTAGCAAGCAGCCAGTACTCAGCCTTGGGTCCGAAGCCGCGAGGTCAGGACTAAGCGTAGGCAGAGGAGTATGCGAGCCGTAATGCGAAAGCGTGAAGCTATTGAGCCTCGTTAAGATATTAAGCGGCGAGCCGATGTGGTCAAAAGCACAGCAGGCAGCAACGCTGCAGCCGATATGCGAGGATGCGGCGGGTCCCGTCGGGGTCGGAGGGCGTGGCGAGCATACAAAGTATTACACGGATACCTGGGAGACCTGGTGCGCCCCTGCCCAGAGGTGGGCAGGTATGCAACCCTAAGCCTATGAACGGTGGAGGGAAGCAAACGACTTACCAGGAGTCGGACCAGCTCGTAGTAGCGATGAAGTCTATGAAAGTAGATGGAGCCAAGGGGCTGGCGGTCAATCGCTCCCCAAGTGGAAGCATAAGCCACACGAGAGGTGGGTACTTATGGAACATGAAACAAAGGGAATAAGGTACCAATCCATGCACTTCAAAAGGGTGCAGGGGCTAATGTCTACCGTCAACGCTGATACCCTCATGAGGTGGCATCGAATCCAATGCCACAAAAAGGCCAAGGGCGTGGACGGCATGGACAAAGCAACATATGACGTCCACGCCGAGGAGAATATCCTGAAGCTGGTTAGACGCATGAAGAAATTTCAATATGTGCCGCAGCCAGTGAGACGGGTCTATATCCCTAAAGCAAACGGGAAGCTGAGACCTCTGGGAATACCGGCCTACGAGGATCGGCTTGTACAGGGCGCCATGGCAGATGCACTAAATGATGTATACGAACCCAGATTCCTGGATTGCTCCTACGGATTCAGACCAAACAGATCAGCACATGACGTAATCGCCATGATCAATGACACGATCATGAACAAGAACGTCAACTATGTCCTGGAAGCAGACATCAAGGGCTTCTTTGACAATGTGAACCATGAATGGCTGATGAAGTTTCTGGAACACGACATTGACGACAAGAACTTCTTGCGCTATGTCAAGCGCTTTCTCAAAGCTGGAGTGATGGAGGGAACGGAACTGACAGAATCTGACAAAGGAACCCCGCAGGGCGGCCAAATTTCACCAATTCTCGCGAATGTGTACCTCCACTATGTGCTCGACTTGTGGTTTATGAAGGCCATCAAGCCCAGAATGCGCGGAGAGTTCTACTATTTCAGGTTTGCAGACGACTTCATCGCACTATTCCAATACGAGAGCGATGCGCACAGAGTAATGGATGTAATCAGGAAAAGGCTGCAGAAGTTTTCGCTCGAAGTAGCCGAGGACAAGACCAGAATACTCCCCTTTGGGAGAAACACTGGCACGAAGGCTGAATTCGACTTCCTCGGATTCACGTTTTACAACACGAAGAAGAGGTTTGGCGGATACCGTGTGGGGATTCGCACGAGCATGAAGAAACTGAAGGCCAAAAGGCAGGCAATGAAGGAGTGGCTGCGACAGCGGCTGCACCGCCCGCTTGATGAGACCATGAGGCTGCTGAATAAGAAGCTCAGAGGGCACTGCAACTATTACGGTGTCAACGGGAATTACAAAAAGGTGGCCCAGTTCTATCAATACGCCCGGAGAACGACACACAGGATGCTAGACAGGCGAAGCCAGAGAGGGCACATGCCAAGCGAGAAATTCAAGCGTATCTGGAAGTACTACATTGCCCCTCCCCAAATAACAAAGCAGATTTGGAATTGGTTCCCGAAAGAAGGACCGAAGAGCTGCATGCCTTAGTAGGGCACGTGCAGTTCCGCCGCGGGGCCTGGGCAGCAATGCCCAGGTCTACGCGACCATACGGGGTCTCCATTTTTGGCTAAACCGCACAAAAGTTTTGAGAATTAGCTAAAATCAGCGATATAGATAACTTTTCAGGCCTAAATACGGTATGATTGCAATCAATCCCCCACGGGATCATAGGGCACATAAATCATCTTCATTGCATTGCCGGCGTTGGCAGACACCCTGGCGATTGTGTGTCAGCACTTACTGCTAGGCGTAAGGGGTTGAGGCCTATGCCAGTCACAGAATAGCGCTGTCATGGGGGTAAATCTCGCTTATGGCGCACTTTCTGGCACTTATCCTTAGGGGGTTACTGGTACGGAAGCATCGCCTATGCTGGGTGCCGGACCTCACCCCTGGGGAATTGGAGTTGCACAACATAAACTAGTTTGATACCAGACCCCATATGCAAAAGATGATTTTTCTTGCATAAATGGCAGGCATTTAAAAAGATGATAATAATAAGCAAAACTACGGTTTTCACTATGTAAAAAGCGCTTACTTTGAAAAAACAAAGCAAGCGCTTTTTCCTATTTTATAATGGAACAATCTTTGAGAATACCCTCAATGGATTCCCAAATGGAAAGAGCAGGATTTTCGCGGTAATATGTGTAACCCTTGTATTCCATGGGGGCAATGCCATTCTTCTCTTTCGAATCCATTATCAGTTTTGCACGATGAATAGCCTGTTTTACATCGTCCAGGGTCAGCTTAGCCAAGCAGGCTTTAAAATTCTGCTCAGTTTTGAAGTGCCGCAGACTGGCAAAATTCTCGCTGAATGCACGGTTGATGTAGTTTAGATACTGAGATCGATCAGCAAGCATGCCGTTACAATTTAACTTATGCAAAACGATCCAGAGTTCAAAGGAAAAATTGCTATATCCTAGTGTATACTGGAACGGGCGACCGATTATTTTCTTAGCCTTCTTCATAGCATCCAAAACGCCATGAAATTTCTTCACAAGTTCTTTATCATTACTCTCGTAATCACAAAGATGGACCGCTTTCGAAGTGGTAGTAAATGAAATTGCGGTTTTTGCAAATTTCAGTGGATTCATTGCGACCCTAGCATCGATAGCGACATTATAACGACTTTCAGGAGTCGCATTAATTTGCTGTTCAAGCCACTTCAGATACCACATTTCCGTTTCGCCCTCAACGGTAAATGTGTATTTCAGAACATGATTTTTCCTATCCATCTGTTGCTACCTCTGAGTTATCGGAAACAATGATCTTTTCTAGGATCGAAGAAAAATCGATATCTTTTATTGCCCCATACCGGCTGATAAAGTAATTCTTCATATAGTCTTCCTGTTTGCGCCTACCCTTTTCTCCGCTGTCATTGAAATCCGAAAGCGAATAATGAGAGCTAATGTGTGTCTCGTCATCTCTCTCAACAAACTTGATCTCATCTTTGCGATACAGATTTGAGTGGAGGAAAATTGGATTATGCGTATTGAAAATGAGCTGCGCGTGATGGATATTGATATCGTCATCGTGGAAAATCTTGATTATGTTCATTAAAGCCATAGGGTGAATTGATGCATCAAACTCATCGACAACCAGCACAGAGCCAGTCTTGAGTGCACGAATCACCAGAGGAAATTCGTTGATAAAGCGCACGGTCCCATAAGACTCAAAGAACTCTGCAGGCATCGCAATTCCTTTTTCACCTTTTCTTATGAATGAACTGAGAACAGTATCACCATTCGGGCCTTTCGGCGTAAAACCCAATGCATTTGAGTGAATTCCGAATTCTTTTGCTGCCTCGTTCAAAGTTGTTTCGATATATATAGTTTTCTCTTTTGGGTTTATAAACCGTTGCACAAGCTGCATGTCGTTCATCTGATAAATGACCATAAACTTTTCCGTGAACCACTCCATAATGATATCATACAGCTTTGTGCTATAAATAGCCCTAAATCCAATGTTCAGGAAAAGGCCTGTTGAGACGAGGCCGTTTTCGGCGAGCTTCTGGAGGCCACTGGAAGACATTTCATCCGTGCTATTTAATAGGGGCTCAATAACCTTAATTTTGTTTACAGAGAGCTTTTCGCTGCGGGAAAACACTTCTTCCTGGTTGATCGAAAGAGTTTCAGATAGTATCTTCCGTGGATGATCATCTTCCACGAATCCGCCAAGATCCATGGAAAATGAATAATCGATTAAGAGCCCTTTGTGGACAAATGTGACACCCAGAGATACAGGCTCGGAAGAAGAATCTGCAAAAGGAATCAACGAAAGGTTAGAGGATGCAATATTGGGGGAATCTGCTTTGTCGACATCCCGGATGTTGCCTCGCAGGACGATGCTTCGCATCGTATCCATTGCACCGATGATATTTGTTTTGCCGGATGCATTTGGACCATAAATTACTCCAGCGGAAAGTGCCTTATATTTTTTGCCAGCGACCTTTTCTGAAAGAATACTGTAATTCTGGTCCTTTTGATTGGGGTCTGGTTCCATGGAAAACACGAAACCATTCTTGAAAGAGCGATAGTTCTGCGCGTAGAATTTTAAAAGCATAATATGTGTCTCCCCTTTCGTTGGCTCCGCGTAAAGATATCTAATTATACTTCTCAGTGTGTCCCCTTGTCAAGCATAAAATACACGTTCCCTGATTTTTGCCGGTGGGTGGTGGGTGACCGGTAAAGTATCGGCTGGAGCTTGATGCTTCTTCTGATCGAGCGAGCTCGTGCACTGAATTGCTTACCTATACTGCGTATGGGGGACGGTACCTAAGGTACAGCAGAGGTTATTGTTGGTTCCTCATGATTTGCACTAATACTTTGCGTGAATGGTCTCAGAATAGGCCAGATCCAGCCATAGACTTTAGCTGCGATTACAGAGAAGTTCATCCGACAGGAAGGGGGGCGTGGCGTTGTGGGGCCAATGTTTGCTAGCGTTAGGTACTTTCTCTGCTTTGTTCGTGAGGTTGTTCTACAACAGCTTCTCAGACCGGCAATCGTGATATGAAACGTCCGTATTTGTTTCTACGGGACTACTGCATACAAGGAAATCTATGTGCGTGCTTGGGATGAATTAGGTTTGCCCAGCAGGATTGATTGTGGGTTCTTCAGTAGCAATCAACCGGATTATGTTGTACACATATTTTGGACAGGAGACAGCTTCACGGAGCACTTCGGGCAGTACAGCATTATAATTTGGCATGGACCGGCTGCGAATGCAGCAGATATCTAGCTCAGTAAGACGGACCTTCAGTATCTGAATCATGAGTGTGATGATGTACGATTCTGAGACGTCTCTGCTGGGCTCGTGCCCAAAGTGCAACTTTGCCTTGTCCCAGCAATAGGTTCTGGTAGGGCCGGTGGAGACAAAGGATCATCTCGCAGCCACCTGCGTAGACAAGCCCAACAGGTTCATTCCGGTTTATCCAGCTGGTCCGATGGTTCAGTGGTTCCTGCGGGCGATGACGTAGACCACGGCTTCCGGGCCTGCAGCCACGTACTCCTGGAGGTAGTTGCTGTATTCCGGCTTGGCATAGACGCCCCGTAGGACACGATACAGGGTGCCTGTATGGACGAGCCGGGAGAGGATCCGTTGGACGGTGTCTGCATCTGTGGAGAGATCCACAAAATCAGCGCGGGTAAATACGGTGCCGTCCGGCGCGGCGGTGTTGCGGTTTCTGATCTTCAGGGAAAGGTCCTTTCCATGGAGATCGTCTCTCCTGATATGGAATTATACATGAAAACTGAGGGCGATGCAAGAACAATTTCCACACCAGGTCAATCACTTGATGTTGGAAAGTTGTAATACGAAATGCTGCATTTCGTATTGATTTCGATGAGGCCACGGTCAAAAGATGGCAATTTGGCTTCATCTAGCCGCACTTTAAGCCACACTGTCATTTTCACAATTTTGAGACCTGCATTCCGCTCTTTGCCGTATGTGCGTATGTGCCTCGAAAGGAACGGCTGCCAAGGCGCAAAAAACAGGCCCTGTGCCGTACACAGAGCCTGTCCGTATGGGTGAGTATGTCGTTGTGGGGATGCGCTGGGATCTGTCCTCAGCTGGCCTGCGTCTTGTCCCGGAAGCGGAAGCACAGCGGCAGCAGCATGCCGCCCACGCTGTTCCCCAGGGTGATGAACACGAGACACAGCAGGGACCTGGGAGACCAGGCATTGGCTATGGCGAAGTAGAACATGTCTGCCACACAGTGCTCGAAGCCCGCCAGGATGAAGACTGTAACGCCGAAGAAGAGACCCAGGTACTTGCCGATGGGTGTCTGATTGCTCTTGTAGCTCTCCACTGCCACGAAGATCAGAATGTTGCAGAAGATGCCGAGGAGGAATAAGGAGAGCAGGGAGTCTCCGGCCTTGGTGTCTGCCAGACCCTGTGCCTTGGCCTGCAGGGCCGGTCCAATCCGGGTGGCCTGGACAGCCAGAGCGGTGAGCTCGGTGCCCACCAGGTTGCCCAGCCAGACGATGCCCAGGAAGACCAGATAGGGCCCTTTCTTCTCCTGGGCGGGGAGATAGCAGACCTTGCCGGTGAAGAGGTTCAACCCCAGGGTGCACACCATGAAGAGCCCTACGGCAAAGAAGGTGGCGCCTAAGACCTTGTCGTCCAGGGACAGGAATACGGTGCCGCCGATGGAGATGGCGATGCCGGCGAGAACTGCCATCAGAAAATCAGAGAGGTGCTTCATAGGGAATCCCTCAGATCTGGCGGTACATGGAGATGGCGTCCGCCTTTCCCACGATTTCCGCCGTGGAGAGCACCTCCACCTTCACGGTGCGGTCCCCGAACTTCATCTCCAGGATATCCCCGATCTTCACGTCATAGGAGGCTTTGGCCTCCTTGCCGTTCACGGAGATGCGCCCGTTGTCTGCCGCCTCATTGGCCACCGTGCGGCGCTTGATGAGCCGGGAGACCTTCAACCACTTGTCCAGTCTCATCTATGCTCAGTCCTCCAGCTTCTTGAGATATTGGGATGCGGTGCGGAGCATCATCCGCTTCACGCCCACCGGGAAGTCTATGGCTGCCAGCACGTCATTGCCGGTGGTTACGGCGCTCAGCACCGTGCCAACGCCGAATACCGTGTGGGAGACCTTGTCCCCGTGCTCCAGTTTCAGAATGCCCTGCTCCGAGAAATTGGGGCTCTTGGGCAGCTCGGAGCGAATGTTCCGGGGCTTGTCGATATGGGAGATCTCTCTCTCCGGCTTCTTGGCGGTGGAGGTGCCGGGAATGGCGTATCGGGAGTTGTGACGGGTGCTCTTGGGGTTGTTCCACCCGAACTTACTGGGGGTGAGTACCTCGTCATCGTCCTCGTCCCCATATCCGAAGTCGTCCGGTGGGATGTAGCCGGTGGGCTCCACCAGGTCCGCCGGGATCTCGTGGATAAACCGGGAGGGGGGATTCATGCCGGTTCTGCCGTACAGGGTCCTGAGCCTACAGGACACCAGGTGCAGTTCCTCTTTCGCCCGGGTGATGGCCACATAGCAGAGCCGCCGCTCCTCCTCCAGGTCCTCCGTCTTCTCCACCGTCCGGTGGCTGGGGAAGATGCCCTCTTCCATGCCCACCACAAACACGGTGGGGAACTCCAGGCCCTTGGCGGAGTGCATTGTCATGAGGGTTACGGCGTCCTCGTTGGGATCCCGGTTGTCCAGATCCGTGAAGAGGGCCACCTCGGCGAGAAATCCGGAGAGGGTGGCGTCATCGTTCTCGTTGGCATACTCCTGCACGGAGGTGAGCAGCTCCTGCACGTTCTCCATGCGGGTGCGGCTCTCCACATCTCCCTTCTGCTGGAGCATGGTGATGTACCCGGAGTGGTTCACCACCGTCTGATAGAACCGGTCCAGGGGCACCGTGTTGACCAGGGCGCTCATCTCGTTGATGAAGGAGATAAACTCGCTGAGCCGGGAGGACACCCGCTTGGACAGGGGATTGGAGTCCGGGTGGGTGATCACATCCCAGATGGAGGTGTTGGCCTCTCTCGCCGCCTCCTGGAGATGGTCTATGGTGGCCGCGCCGATGCCCCGGGGCGGGTTGTTGATGATTCTCCGGAGACGGAGGTCATCGCCGTGGTTGTTGATCACGTTGAGGTAGGCCAGCATGTCCTTTACCTCGGCGCGGTCGAAGAAGCGGGTGCCCCCGTAGATCCGGTAGGGGATGCCGGAGCGCTTCAGGGCCATCTCAATCTGGTTGGATTGGGCGTTGGTCCGGTAGAGAACCGCATGGTCTTTCCAGTGCTTGCCCTTGCGGACGCCCCGCAGCACCTGATCTGCCACATACCGGGCCTCCGCCCGCTCGTCCTCCGCGGTGTGGTGGATCACCTTGCTGCCGTCCGCCCCGGAGGTCCAGAGGGTCTTGCCCTTGCGGCCCTTGTTGTTGCGGATCACCGCGTTGGCCACGGAGAGGATGTTGGCGGTGGAGCGGTAGTTTTCCTCCAGCCGGATGGTGCGGCAGCCCTTGTACTGCTTCTCAAAGTTCAGGATGTTCTCGATGGTGGCGCCCCGGAACCGGTAGATGGACTGGTCGTCATCGCCCACCACGCAGATGTTCTGCCGCCCGCCGGCAAGGAGAGCCGCCAGCAGATATTGCAGATTGTTGGTGTCCTGGTACTCGTCGATGAGCACATAGCGGAACTTGTTCTGATAGTACAGGCGGACTTCCTCGTCCTGCTGGAGCAGGCGCACCGTGTGGAGGATGATGTCATCGAAGTCCATGGCGCCGGCCTCCCAGAGGGCCCGCTCATAGAAGGTATAGACAGAGGAGACCACCTTGTGCCAGGGGTCGGTGGAGTTCTCCGCATCGGCGGCGTAGTCCCGGGACAGCTTCATGGCGTCCTTGGCCTTGGAGATCCGGCTCAGGATGGCCCGGGGGGCATAGGTCTTGTCATCGATCTGCTGCTCCTTGATGCAGTCCTTGATGATCCGCAGGGAGTCGTCCGTGTCGTAGATGGCGAAACTGGAGGGGAAGCCCAGACGGTCTGCCCACTTGCGGAGAATGCGGACGCATGCGGAGTGGAACGTGGACGCCCAAATCCCCTGGGCCGAGTCCCCCAACATCTTCTGCAGCCGCTCCTTCATCTCGTTGGCAGCCCGGTTGGTAAAGGTGATGGCGATAATCGTCCAGGGCGGCGCCGGGTCTACAGCGCAGAGCCGGTCTGCATCGGGACGGCAGGCCTTGTTGGGCGATGCCGCAAAGGCCTCCAGGAAGTACAGGTCGTCCTCGGTCACCCAATCCGGAACTTCCTTGCAGTCTGAGCCCTTGCCGTAGCGGATCAGGTTGGTGATGCGGTTGATGAGCACGGTGGTCTTGCCGGAGCCGGCGCCTGCCAGGAGAAGCAATGGCCCCTCGGTGGTGAGCACTCCTTCTAATTGTCTGTCGTTGAGCGTTGGGTAGACGGTAGAGATGGCAGCCCGTCTGGCGGTGCAAAAGGCTTTCTTTTGCTCTGGAGTTAGCATTGATTAGTCATCCCCTGTAGTATCGCTATGATCCCCCTCATTCTACCATGACGCACCCGGTTTTTCCAGACTTAAAGTGGAAAACGCCACATTCGCTGCGGAAACGTAGGATTTCTGCCGATCCTCCAAGGAAGAATCTGCCGGAGAATGCAAAATCATGCTTGGAGAGGTATATTTCACCGCCGGCCTGTCCACAATACAGCCGGAGGTGTTCTCATGGATAAGAAGAAAAGCTGGCTGGAGAAACTCAGTGATTTCGTGGCCGGCAAGGGATTTTACGTTGTGGTGCTGGCCTGCGTGGCCGCCATCGGCCTGTCCGGCTATTACCTGTACCAGGGGGTGCGGGAGACCTTCTCAGGAGACAGCGGGGGAGATGCCCCGGCGGGCGGCCCCGCAGGCATCGTGGTCTCCTCGCAGCCCACCAGTAAGCCGTCTCAGGCGCCGAAGCCCACCTATACCCCGAAACCCAAGGCCACGGCCAAGCCGTCCCCCACGCCCAAGGCCACCGCCAAACCGGCGCCCAGCCCCACGGCAAAGCCCAAGCAGACTGCGGCGCCGAAGCAGAGCGCAGCACCGGTGGCCTCTACCAAACCGGTGGAGACCCCTGTGCCCACCCCGGCGCCCACTGCCACCCCCAAGCCCGTGAACCTGGTCTTTACATGGCCGGTGAACGGCGGGATCGCGGCGGCCTTCTCGGTGGAGAATCTCGCCTATGACGAGACCATGGGGGACTGGCGCACCCACGAGGGGATCGACATCCGGGCGCCCATCGGCACCCGGGTATTGGCCACGGCGGCCGGCACCGTCTCCGCCTTCTACAGCGATGATCTCCTGGGCAACACCCTGGAGATCGACCACGGCAACGGCCTGGTGAGCGTCTACTCCAACCTCTCAGACAGCCAGATCTTCCAGGTGGGGGATCCTGTGGAGACCGGTACCGTGATCGGTACGGTTGGCAGTTCCGCCACCGGGGAGAGCAAACGGGAGTCCCATCTCCACTTTGCCCTGTACAAAGAGGACAAGCCGGTGGATCCCCTGGAGTACCTGCCCCAGACGTGAGGACAGGGCTGCCCTGAGGGGATCGCTCAAATGCAGACGCGGCGCACGGCCCTGATGGCCGTGCGCCGCGTCTGCTGTATATGGGCGCCTGAACAGAATGGGCTGCTCGGTTTTGTGGACAGGAAGCAAGAAATCACCGCATGAGGTGTCGGCTGTGGGCGACACCTCATGCCCATTTTGACGGCTGTTTGGAAATCTGCAGGAAATTGCGGTTGACAGCGGCCCAGAAATGTTCTATTATCCTTAGGTAACAGAAGGCTCCCGCTCTGGCCCGCACATATTCGTGCTTTCTGTGCCATCATCTGCGGAGGAGGTGTCCTAGTGCCTATTACAATGACGAGGTATTCAACTGTGCAAGAACAGTGCAAAGAGCCGCAAAGATGCCTCTTTGAAAGAGATGATATCAAGACAGATCATATTGCAGATAGCTCAGTTGTATCTGCAAAGTCAAAACCGATTACGGTTGTCTCCCTCTTCTCGGGTTGCGGGGGATTGGACTTGGGCCTTGTTGGAGGTTTTAATTTCCTGGGGCGGCACTATCCCAAGACCGGCATGGAGATCATCTGGGCAAACGAGGTCAACCCCGCAGCCTGCAGGACATACCGGGAAAACTTGGGCGACTATATTGTCGAGGGAGACATCCGAGAGCAGATTGCAAACCTGCCGCATGCAGCGGACATTGTAGTCGGGGGATTCCCATGCCAAGACATCTCTATCAATGGGAAGATGCTTGGCCTGCAAGGTCAGAGAAGCAGCTTGTATACATACATCGTTGATGCAGTGAGAGCAATCCAGCCGAAGGTTTTCCTGGCTGAAAACGTGGGCGGCCTGCTTCTCAAGCAGAACGAATCTGCTCTGCATCAAATCCTCGAGGACTTCACTTCCCTCGGCTATGACCTCACATACCAGTTGTATCGCGCAGAAGAGTACGGCGTCCCACAGACCCGGGAGCGTGTCGTGTTTGTCGGGACAGACAAAAATCTGCCCCGTTTTGTTCCGCCCAAGCCCTGTGTGTCAGAGCCTGTCACGGCGTATGAAGCCCTGCATGATCTGGAGGAGCTCCCGAGAGACAAATCTTTTGCCCACATCTGGAGTGAGGCGAAGGCTAGCTGTGAACAGGGAAATCGCAAGCTGATTGCCAACCGCCCGGGATACACAATGAGAGCAGAGTGCCACGGCAACATTCAGTTTCACTATGCACTTCCCAGAAGAATCTCCATGAGAGAGGCTGCTCGAATCCAGTCTTTCCCGGATTCCTTTGTATTTCCCTGCGGGCTGCGGGAGACGGAACGGCAGATCGGGAACGCGGTTCCGCCGGTGTTAGCCTGGTACATCGCAGAAGCGGTGAAAGCCGTTATCGAAGGAGGATAGCGGGTAGTGACTACAGCAGACTTTGAGAAGAGCTTAACCGAGTGCTGTTCGCGATTGACCAAAGAGGCTCAAACAAGCATTTTTAAGTCATCGTCTGAGTTTGAGAATCGGGTTAGAGAGGTACTCGATGACCTAACGAAAGAAGAAGGCTCCTTCCAGATCGATTTCAATCCGCATCCGCAGGCCTTCCCTGACATTGCCATGGGTCAGTTCGGGGTAGAAGTGAAATTCACGCTGAACGACACTTGGCGCAGCATTGCAAACAGTGTTCTTGAAACCCAGCGGATCGAAGCTGTCAAGCAAATTTACGTTGTCTTCGGGAAAATGGGAGGGAAGCCCGAGGTGCAATGGGCCAAATACGAGGACTGTGTTGTGCATGTTCGAACCTCTCATGTCCCGCGTTTTGAAATCGAGTTGTTCTCTGAAAGAGAATCTCTGTTTGAGCAAATGAATGTCCAGTATGACACTTTCAGGAATCTCGATATGCAGGGCAAGATGAAGTATATCCGTGCATACGCGAAGAAATTGCATCCCGATGGGCGCCTGTGGTGGATTGAAGAAAAAGAGGATTCAGATGAGCACACAGCGCCTATTCAAGTACGGCTATACACGCATTTGACGACAGAAGAGAAGACACAATTGCGGGCAGAGGCTGCTTTGCTTTGCCCTGGCATCGTGAAGTCTGATCGGTCTCGGAACAAATATGATGATGTCGTGCTTTACCTACTTACCTATCACGGCGTGCTTTGCCATCAAGCGAGAGATTTGTTCTCGGCGGGAAGCGTAGCGAACCCAAAGAACGATGATGAAGGCGGAATCTACATCGAGCGAGCCCTAAAACTCATCGAGGATGAAATGCGAAAAGCTGCACGCAGGATGGATGATGCACTTTTCGTAGAGTACTGGGGTGAAAGTGTCCCGCCAGAAAAGAGAATAGAGAGATGGCTTCAAAAGGCTGATGAGCTTGCTGCCGGCTGGACCCCGTCAAAGAGCCTATTCCTGGATGGAAAATAGCTCGACCACTTCGCCACCGGGTAAGTAAGCGGGAGTTCCATCTCCTCTTCATCAGTTGCAAAGCGGACAAGCTGGTGGATTCCCTGGAGTACCTGCCCAGACGTGAACCTATCTCGGCGATGCGGGGATACCCCGGAAGGTAGGACATGCCATGAGGCAGCCCTTCCGTCGCGCTGTCATAACTGATAGACGATAGGACGGAAGAACAAGGACATAGAAAAGCCGCAGGCGCAGCGTGGGCTGCGCCTGCGGCAAAATGGCGTTAGGGGTATGCTTGGCTTGGAGAATCGTCAGATGCCCAGGTCGATCCAGAGCTCGTTATACAGCTCCCGGATGTGCTTTGGCAACACCACATACATCTCGCAGCGCTCCAGGGTCTCCGGCGGGGCGGCGATGATGTTGTACGTCTCCTCGTCCAGGGGCTCCTCATACTGCTCCTCGTACCACTCCGGATACTTCTCCAGTGCCTCGGTGTTGGGAGAGGCATACCAGATGTAGTCCATGTTCCGGAGGTTGCTGTCTGTGGAGGCGATGAAGTCGATCCACTTCCAGGCGTTCTCTTTATGGGGGGCATCTTTCAGCACGCACATGGCGTCCACGAACCAGTTGGAGCCCTCCTCCGGGATCACAAAGGCAAGATCCTCGTTGTTCTCCTGCATGGAGAGGAAGTCTCCCGCGTAGTACGTGGCGATGGCCGCATTGCCGCCCTCCATGGCCTGGAACACTTCGTCCATCACCTTGCCCTGGAACTGACCGCGGTCGTAGGCCTCTTTCACGAGATTATAGGCCTCCCGGATCTCGTCCTCGTTGGTGGTGTTCATGGAGTAGCCCAGGTAGTTCAGAGCGATGCCGAACGCGTCTCTGGAGTTGCCGATCAGCAGTACCTGGCCGGCGTACTTGGGGTCGTAGAGAGAGGACCAGCTGGTGATCTCCTCGTCCACCATGGTGGTGTTGTAGATGATGCCCACGGTGCCCCAGGTGTACGGCACGGTGTACTTGTTCTCAGGGTCGTAGGGGAGGTTCTTGAAGCGGTCGTCAATGAGGCTGAAGTTGGGGATGGCGTTGTAGTCGATCTCGGCCAGCATGTCCTCCTCGATGAGCTGGGAGATCATGTAGTCCGAGGGCACCACCACATCGTAGTCCGCGCCGCCGCTCTTGAGAAGGCTGTACAGGGTCTCGTTGGACTCAGCGGTCTGGTAGTTCACGCGGATGCCGGTGGCCTCTTCAAACTCGGTGATGAGGTCCTCATCGATGTACTCGCCCCAGGAGCACACGTTCACCACCGGCTGGGAGTTGGTGAAAGCGGTGAGCATGGACACCACTGTGACAAAGGCCACTACGCACACCAGGGCCACGCCCCGCTTCATCCAGCGGCTCTTGGGGGAGCCCAGATACTCCCGGATGGCGTCCAGTTTCGGGTGATCCCTGTGCTGCCGCTCGCCACGGGCCTCCAGACGGGCCTCCCGGACGTTGTTTACGATGAGCACCACCAGCACCACCACAAAGATGATGGTGGACACGGCGTTCACCACCGGCGTAACCCGCTTCTTTGTCATGCCGTAGATGGTCATGGAGAGGGTCTGGGTGGAGGAGCCCGCCGTGAAGTAGGAGATCACGAAGTCGTCAATGGACATGGTGAAGGCGATGAGAGCCCCGGAGACGATGCCGGGCATGATCTCGGGGAGGATCACCTTGAAGAAGGCCTGCATCCAGGTGCAGCCCAGATCCTGCGCCGCGTCTACGAGGTTCTTGTCCATCTGCCGGAGCCGGGGGGAGACGTTCAGAATCACATAGGGGATGTCGAAGGCGATGTGGGCGATGAGCAGGGTGGCCATGCCCAGCTTCAGCCGGTCCGGCAGCACGATCACATGCTGGACGCTGTTCACCCAGCCGGCAAAGCTGCCCCAGCCGGAGAAGAAGGCCACGAAAAAGAGGCACATGGACACGCCTGTGACGATGTCCGCGTTCATCATGGGGATGTTGTTGACGGTCATGAGACCCTCCCGCCAGCGCCGGCCCATGGAATAGAGACCCACGGAGGCGAAGGTGCCCACCACGGTGGAGATGGCAGTTGCCACCAGGGACACCAGAAGGGTGGTGGCCACGCTCTCGATCACGAGGCGGTTGTGGAAGAGCTCGGCGTACCAGTGGAAGGAGAAGCCCTGCCACACGGCGGAGCTCTCACCCTGGTTGAAAGAGAAGATGATCAGCAGGAAGATGGGCATGTACAGGAACAGAAAGGCGATGCCGATGCCGATGCGGCCGCCGATACCCGGACGCTTTTTCATAGCATCACCGCCTGTTCTTCGCCCTCGCCGAAGTGGTTCATGACCACCATGCACACCAGCACGATGACCATCATCACCATGGAGATGGCGGCGCCCAAGTGGGGGTTGTACGCCCCGCCCAGGAACTGATTCTCAATGAGGTCGCCCAGCATCATCTCGGTGCCGCCGCCGAGTAGGCGGGAAATGGCAAAGGTGGAGACTGCCGGGACGAAGACCATGGTTACACCGGACAGCACGCCGGGGAGGGACAGCGGCAGGATGACCCGGCGGAAGACCTCGAAGGAGTCTGCGCCCAGATCCTGCGCCGCCTCTACGAGAGAGTGGTCCAGCTTGGAGAGCACGGAGTAGATGGGGAGAATCATGAAGGAGATGTAGTTGTACACCATGCCCAGCACCACCGCCCCGGGGGTGCGGATCATCTGGAAGTACTCAATGTTCTGCCCGGTGACGGCGTTATAGAGCTTGATGATGCCCAGGACCTGGAACAGCTGGTTCAGTAGGCCGTTGTTTTCCAGAATGGACATCCAGGCGTAGGTGCGCAGCAGGAAGTTGATCCACATGGGGAGCATGATGAGGGCCATAGCAACGCGCTGGAAGCCGGGACCCTCTTTGGACATCCAGTACGCCACGGGGTACCCGATGAGCAGGGAGATCACGGTGGCGATGATGGCCAGCCAGAAAGAGCGGGTGAAGACGGAGAGATAGAGGCCCATCCCGGTGAAGTTCTCCGTGGTGAGCTGCCCTTCCTCTGTGGTGATGGAGTACACGGCCATGATCAGAATGGGGATCACCACGATGATGGCCATCCACACCACGTACGGAACGGCGAACAGGGCACGCTTATTCTTCATCGTCCGTTCCCTCCTCTTCCGCCTGGTCCAGAAGGGTGGGATCGTTGATCTCATCGTATTCCTCGGAGTACGAGGAGTAGTCTCCGAACATGCCGGAGTACTTGCTCTTCTTCATCACATGGAAGCCGTCCGGGTCGATCTTGATGCCAATGCGGGAGCCCTCGGGACAGAAGTCTGTGGTCTGAATGAGCCATTTGAAGCCGTAGAAGTCCACGATGGTGTCGTAGTGGACGCCCTTGAATGTGACAGACGTCACCGTCCCCTTCAGTTGTCCCTGATCCTCCGCCACGATGTCGATGTCCTCCGGCCGGATGACCACGTCCACCGGTTCGTCCTTGCCAAAGCCCTTGTCCAGGCACTGGAACTTCCGGTTGAAGATCTCCACCACGCCGTCCGCCCGCATGATGCCGTCTATGATGTTGGACTCGCCGATGAAGTCCGCCACAAAGGCGTTTTTGGGCTCGTTGTAGATGTCCTCCGGGGTGCCGATCTGCTGGATCTTGCCCCCGTCCATGACCACCACCGTATCAGACATGGCCAGGGCCTCTTCCTGGTCGTGGGTGACGTAGATGAAGGTGATCTCCATCTCCTGTTGGATCCGCTTGAGCTCGATCTGCATGTCCTTGCGGAGCCGCATGTCCAGAGCGCCCAGCGGCTCGTCCAGCAGCAACACCTTGGGCCGGTTCACCAGTGCTCTTGCAATGGCCACGCGCTGCTGCTGGCCGCCGGAGAGAGCGGTGATAGACCGCTTTTCAAAGCCCTTCAGGTTCACCACTTCCAGCATCTCCAGAACCCGCTTCTGAATCTCAGACTCCGGGATCTTCTTCTTGTACCGGGCGTTGCCTTCGCCGATGACGGTCTCTCCCATGCGAAGGCCGAAGGCCACGTTCTCGAAGACGTTGAGGTGCGGGAATAGGGCATACCGCTGGAACACGGTGTTCACCATGCGCTTGTACGGCGGCACATCGTTGATGCGGGTGCCGTCAAACAAAACATCCCCAGAGGTCGGCGACAAAAACCCTCCGATGATTCGAAGCGTGGTGGTCTTACCGCACCCACTGGGGCCCAGCAGGGTGAGGAACTCTTTGTCGTTGATGTACAGGTTGATGTGGTCCAAAATCACATCGTCTCCGTACTGCATGACGCAGTCCCTCAGCTGGATCAGTTCTTTTGGCATTTTGGTCTTTCCTCTTTTCTGGAAATTTTTACCTTTTCAGCTCCCTCGGTATATTCGCCCGGCAGGGCGCCCGTCAGTTCGGGCGAGCGCAGAACGCGCCCCGGGTTTTCACGGATAGCACCGTCCACAATACACAATCAGAGGGGGTTTGTCAAGACGGTTGGAGAAGAAATTTTGCCTCTTACGCCATAATTCGATTGTCCAAAATATGGATAAATCAGAATGCCAAAACGAGGACAAAAATGTGCCACAAAGTGGGAGAAAGATGCAGAAATTGCCGTGTTTTGCGTGGAAAAGGTCTGAAATGGAGGGGATCTTTTCCTCCGCCCAGACTGCAGGACAGAGACGGAAAATGCCGAGAAAAAGGGGAGCCTTGCGGGCCTTTTGGAAAGAGAAGTGTCCGCAAGAGAGAGACACCGCGAGGGGCTGTGCAGGGGATATGTTGTGAATGTTTCATGAAAGCCGGGGCAGCGCAGCCCCTCTTTCCGACAGTGATGTAGACAACAGCTGTTTGAGCGGGTTGTGGGCTGTAGGCCTGGTGCATACGGACGGTGCCAGGAATCCCGATCAGAGCCCAGCGGTTGGACGGGAGAGGGTGGCAAATGCAGAGAGCAAGCTTGTCCGTGCCCGCTTGAAAAACCGGGAAATCGAAAGATGCCCTTGTGATTGTCCGTGCAATCGTGTATAACGGGGGTAGATCAACGAAAGGGGGTATGTGGACCATGGCGGAAGCGGCGAATCTGTGCGTGACTATCGAACCCGAACTCAAAGAACAGGCAGAGCGCGTTTTTTCGTTTCTCGGGATTTCGGCATCCGATGCCATCGCGATGTTCTACAGGCAGGTCGTCTTACAGCACGGACTGCCCTTTGCGGGGAAGGTCCCAGTGCATGACGTTGTGGACGTGAGCAAATGCACGGAGGAGGAGCTGGATGCGGAGCTCGAGAAGGGATACGCCGATGTATTGGCGGGAAGAACCCGCGATGCAAAGAGCGTCTTTGCGGATCTCTACGGGTATTACGGCATCTGATGTACCGCGTGGTGATTTGGTTCAAATTCTACTTTGGCCTCGAATCCTCCATCCTCTTGTCTGTACTTGATAAGACTTTGGAATGGCAGAAAACTTTCATGATTGCGCAAAACCTGCTGTTTCGAGAGAAATAGCGGGTTTCTTTGCACCTGTTGCGGGCAGTGTACCGATCAAACAGCTGAATGGTATCACCTTTTCTCGGGACAATGTGGCCCGCAGGTTTCCTGAAGACAGGACGGCGTCTGGGCATGGCCTTAGAAGAGATGGTTGCAGACCAAGACGGGGCACCTTGCCACTGTGGATGTACCATGCTCACGCCATCCTATTCGCGGCGGGCCTTCAGGACGCTGGCGCAGATGTCGGCCGCATCACGCCCTTCCGTCTCCCGGGCAGCCTCCCAATAGGCCTCAAACGCAGTGTTGCCGAACTCGGCGCCCTCCTCGACCCGCTTTCGGGCATCGCGGTCGATAAGGCCGGCCAGGCAAGCATTGTAAGCCGGCTCCAGAATGAAGTGCATGCGCTCGGCCAGCATGACGTTGTAGAAGTCCTTGCGGGTGTCCGAGAGAAAGGCACAGCTGTCTATGAAGTTCCGGATGGCGGGCATGGAGCTGCGCATGCGGGGGACGATCTGGAGAACCGCACTTGTGAGCTCGTTGTAAAGACCGGAGGACATCATGTCGTAGAAATCCACCTTCGTGCCGCGGTGCAGCGTTAGCGCGGCCTTCGGATAGAGGCGTATCCTCCGCATGATTTCCCTCGGGTCTGCCAGGACATCTGCCATGCCGGACTCAGACAAGAGGGGGTACAAGGTGCCGCCGTTGTCGTATACGGGGGATGCCGTGACGGAATCGTCTGCCCCGACCAGGTAGCCGAAGTTGCCCTTGTGCCGGTCAAAGTTCCCGACAAGGGCGTCCCCTACGAAACGCTCCCAGAAGCATGCCTTGAAGCGGTCTGCCTGCGGGGAGAGCATGGGGTCCGTCTCCAGGATGGTATAGACCTGCCTGATGTTTGGTATCTTCCCAATCTCGCCGGAGTCATAGTGCTTGCGCAGGAACATCCCAAACTCGATCAGCGCCGCGCCGGGTTGGACGAAATTGCGGCAGAGGACCACAACCTCCCCGTTTAACAGGCCCAACTGCGTGTCGTGCACGGGATAGCCGAGAATGGCGAGAATGTGACTGGACAGGTACTCCGAGATGGCGTTGTTGACGTGGCATGTGGCGAGGTCGTGGCGGGGCGCCTTCTTGGAAGCGAATTTCACCATGTACCGCGACCCATCCGGTCCCAGCAGGCCGTCCTTCCTGTCTGACCCATCGTAATTGGCATGGGGGTCCCAGCGCCACCCGTCAAAGGACGGCAGCATCTCGATGGCGGACTTCGAACTATACTCCTCATGCATGGTTAGGCACTCCCTTCAAATGGCACGTTTCACCCATGGCCAGACACTCCCTGAAGGAGAGTGCCTGGGGCGATGGCAGGCTTTGCTCCTCCTCAGTCTACCAGAATCATCCGAATTTCGCAACGATGATGAGAAAGGGCGTTTTCCGGCGGGGAAAGGTCTACAGGAGAATGACCGGAATACAGGCCAGCACTGGAATACCGATGTCGAGAGAAATGACAGTGCACTGCGTTTTGGGTGTTGTCTTCGGCTTGAGGAGCTCTTTGAAAAAATAGGCTATTCATGCAATGTCGGGGATTGGCTCATCGTAGCTTTTGAATCCACGAGAACGTTTAGCCTTGGAATTGCGG
>CANRFN010000067.1 GCA_947629915.1 uncultured Oscillospiraceae bacterium
GCAAAAAAATAAACTAACCGCCAAGAGAGGTTAGAAGCAATCTCTTGATCTATACCCCGCGACGCGGTTAGTTCAATTATAGCATATAGCAATTAAGATTACAAGTATAATCTTGAAAAGTAATGATAAAATTACTGCACCACTAAGGAAATTAGCGGTGCAGTGTCAAGCGTGATTGGTATTTAGTGGGATTTATGGGGATTCATGTTTTTTAACGGCTCCGTTTGCCCTCCCATCAAGCGTCTCGATACAAGAACAGACAGAAAACAGTTCCCACCAAGGGCACGCTGAATTTGCGTGCCCTTGGTGGGATCCTTTTTGCCAGCAGTCTCTCCGGATTGCCGGTGCTGGCTGCACTTGCCCTTAGCTGTAAGAGAACGCAGTTTTCATTTCGATCTCAAAGCCCCCGAGCACCGTGACGGGCACAGGGTCATCCTGCTGGTAAAGGTAGCTAATCTTGCTAAACCTATCTCCCTCGCGAAGATGAACAGTAACACTTTTGGTCGCCGGGTTGACAAGCCAGTACTCTTTCACACCGGCACGTTGGTAGAGAAGGAACTTTCGGTTTATGTCGTTTTGCATATTGGACTCAGAGAGGATCTCGATAACCAGATCCGGAGCTCCCCTGCAGTCTTTTCCAGTCACCTTGTCCGGATCGCAAACGACCATAATATCAGGCTTGACAACCAGCTTTGAACGCTCCGGCGGATCATCCTTCCCATCAAACAGGCGAACACCGCAGTTTGGGCCAAATACTCGGCATGTCTTGCCTTTCAGGTACAGCCACAGTTGGCCTTTGATCTCTGAGTGAACTGCATCATGAACGGTGGAATCAGCCTTAACTGGAATGAGCTCGCCGTCATACAACTCATACCTGTCTCCGTCCTCCATAGCTAAGAGATCGCCGTAGGTATACTGTCTTTTCTCTTCGGCATTCGGCATAAATATCACCTCTCTTACTAATGTCACAGTGTCGCTGGCACAACATGAAGGCATGGAAAAACTGCCTCCACTCCAACATCTATTTCAATGTCCTCTTAACTAGGCCCTGCTCTCTCCAGGATGTAGTCGCTACCAACCTATCCATGAAACCTTTCCCCTCTTCACCAAGATACCTGATACCATTCTACATGATTGCAGACCAATTTGCAAGCACTATTCTTAGCAAGTTTTGGCACCCTCAGAGTAATCGCATCAAGATTTTGGAAAATGCCGGCAAAAGTTCTCAAAAGGCGATTTTCCGAAGATCGCCCCAGATCCACTCGATGGCAGGTGTATTCCACATTGCACCA
Organism: uncultured Oscillospiraceae bacterium; assembly: GCA_947629915.1. Lineage (GTDB taxonomy): Bacteria > Bacillota > Clostridia > Oscillospirales > Oscillospiraceae > Enterenecus. Next base: position 1,293 of record CANRFN010000067.1, read on the forward strand.
TACATCTGAGCGGTGTACACCAGACAGTGGAGTAAATCAGACACAACCGCACATCAGAACTGCCCACCGGGAGATGCGGATTGCGTCTTGTATCCGCTGGAAATCCGCGGTATACTGAGGGGCAGAAATCAGCCCATGGAGGGGATGCATATGGCAGTACAGACGATTCGAGTAGACCAGCAGACCTGGCGCTTCGAGGAGGGCGGGGTGCGCTTCTTCCTGCTCACCGGCACGGAGCGGGCCCTGCTCATAGACAGCGGCATGGAGACCCGCAACGCAAAGGAACTGACAGAGGCCCTCACAGACCTGCCCTTGTCTCTGCTGAACACCCACACAGACCGGGATCACACCGGCAGCAACGCCGAGTTCTCAGAATTCTACCTGCACCCGGCGGAGACCGTGAACTGGTACAACCACGGGGATCCCAAGGGCAACGTCCTGCCGGTGTGGGACGGGGACATCCTGGACCTGGGAGACCGGCCCCTGGAGATCATCCACATCCCGGGCCACACGCCGGGGAGCATCGCGATTCTGGACGTGAAGCACCGCCGGCTCTTCTCCGGAGACACGGTACAGGACGGGGGCATCTTCATGTTCGGCCCCATGCGGGAGATGCACGCCTATCGGTGCAGCCTGCAGAGACTGGAGACCATGGCAGACCGCTTCGATGAGATCTATCCCTCTCACGCCTCCTGCCCGGTGCCGCCCTCTCTCATCGGGGAGCTGGACAGCGCGGCGGAGAAGATCCTCACCAAGGCCATCGATGGCGTGCCGGGGGAGATGTTCGGCAATCCGGTCTCCGTCTACGATGCGGGCCCGGCCCGGTTCCTGTGCAATCCGGAGAAGAAGGAGGGCTGAGACCATGGCGGAACTGATGGACCTGATGCAGCATCGGCGCAGCGTCCGGACCTATACCGAGGACCCCATCCCCGAGGAGCAGCTGCGGCAGATCCTCCAGGCGGGTCTGCTGTCTCCCTCCGGCCGGGGAAGGCGGCCATGGACCTTTATCGTGGTGCGGGAGAAAGAGACCCTGCAGAAGATGTCCCGGTGCCGGGAGGGCGCCGCCGGCATGCTGGCCGGCGCCGCCGCTGCCATCGCGGTACTGGGGGACACCCAGAAGACGGACACCTACGTGGAGGACTGCTCCATCGCCCTCATCCAGATGCACCTGATGGCCGCCTCCCTGGGCCTGGGCAGCTGCTGGATCCAGGTGCGGCTGCGGCAGGCCCCGGACGGCGGGACTGCGGGGGAGTATCTCCGTGATATCCTGGGCTTTCCGGAGCACCTCTGCCTGGAGGCCATCCTGTCCCTGGGGGTGCCGGCCAAGACCCCGGTGCCCCGCGCACTGCCGGACCTCTCGAGCGAGGACGTCCGCTGGGAGAAGTACTGAGAAGGGGGACTATATTGATGAAGAAGATCCTGGCCATTGGGAACAGCTTTTCCGAGGACGCCACCAAGTTTTTGCACCCGCTGGCATCCAGCGCCGGGGTGGACACCAACGTGGTGAATCTCTACGTGGGCGGCTGCTCTCTGGAGAAGCACTGGGCCCACATCCAGCAGCACGCCTCCCCCTACCAGGTGCAGGTAAACGGCACCATCACGGAGCGCCACGCCTCCATCCAGGAGATGCTGGGGGAGGAGGATTGGGACTATATCGTCACCCAGCAGGCCTCGCAAGACAGCGGCTGGCCGGACACCTACGAGCCCTTCCTGGGGGATCTGGTCCAGTACCTTCGCGAGGCGGCGCCAAAGGCGGAGGTGCTGCTCATGGAGACCTGGGCCTATGAGCGGGACAGCGACCACTGGGCATTTCCCCGGTATCACCGGAACCAGATGGAGATGTACCGGCGGCTGAGCAAGGCCTATCGGGATGCGGCGGCCCGGCACGGACTGCGCCTTATCCCCTGCGGTGATGTGCTGCAGGTGATGCGGGGGCTGCCGAAATTCGATGTATCGAACGGGGGCATGTCCCTCTGCCGGGACGGATTTCATATGCACTTCCTGTATGGCCGGTATCTGTTGGCCTGCGTCTGGGCCAAGGTACTCCTGGGGATAGACATTGCCGAGGTAGACTACCTTCCCACCTCCCTGGGAGTGCGGGAACTGCCGGACCCCGACATCTTCCGGGCGCTGAAAAGCTTTGTGTCCATGTACTGCAATATGCACCTTTAATGCCCCACTGCGTGTCCTGAGACAGCAATGCTCGCCTGCCGGAGTCCGGCAGACGGGCATTTTCGATGTTGGGTAGGGGCTCAGGGATGGTACTCCCAGCCGTGGTCCCCGTGGTAGATCATGAGCTTTGTCATGCCGCCGTCCACGGTGATGTTCTCCCCGGTGATGAACCCCGCCTGATCGGAGCAGAGAAACAGCACCAGACTGGCGATGTCCATGGGATTGCCCACCCTTCCCGCGGGCTGCTGGACGGCGTCCGGCCCCTCATAGACGGTTCCAGCGGTGTCGATCCAGCCGGGAGAGATGGAGTTCACTCGGACCTTGCCGGCGAGGCTTGCCGCCAGGGCGTGGGTGAGGGCCGCGATGCCGCCTTTTGCCGCGGTGTAGCTCTCCGTCTCCGGCTGGCTCATCCGATCCCGGCTGGAGGAGATGTTGATGATGGAGGCGCCCTGGGAGAAGAGGGGGAGGAACAGTTTGGAGAGGTAGAAGGCGGCGGTGACCCCCACCCGCTGGGCGTACTCGAACTCCTCATAGGTGCACTCCGTGATGCCCTTCATGAGGGGCGCCGCGTTGTTGATGAGGTAGTCCACCCGGCCGTACTGCTTGGACACCTTGGCGGCAAACCGCTCGATGTCCCTCTTCTTGGCGAGGTCCCCCTTGCAGTACGGGTTGTCTTTGAGGTCTATGACGCAGACGTGGGCGCCGCGCTTGGCAAACTCCTCGGCGATGCACTTGCCGATGCCCTGCGCTCCCCCTGTTACCACGGCCACCTTGTCTGTAAAGTCTGGCTGGGGCCTGCTGGCTTGGATGGGGGCCTGGACGGCCTTTTCCGGTTCCTGCTGGACGACCTTTTCGGGGTTCTCCGGTTTGACATCTATCCGTTGCTTGGCCAGCTTCAGGAAGGGAAGCTCCTGCTCCGTTACAAGCGCTCCGGTGGGCGTGTCCACCTGCCGCTCATACTGTGCTACGGCGTCCTCGTAGGGCAGCTTCACGATCTCCATGCCCCATTTGGCCATCTTTTTCGAGAACCTGGGTGTTGTGGTGACCTCGTAAATGACGTAATCGATGGTGCAGTGCTGATGGGCCTGAGAAAGTGAGTCCAGAAGCTTGCAGTTCTCAACGGTATAGAGCTCATCGATCACATGGCCCTCTATGCCCAGGTCGCCCTGGATGTGATTCAGTGCAGCTTCATCGAATATCTCGCCCTCACCCAAAGGATAGCAGGGGGCCAGAATGATGCTGTTTCTGTCCATCTCATGCTTTGTGAAATAGAAGAAGCCTTCCTTGTCCACCACAATAGCGGCAACATACCGGGAGGTTTCCCGGAAGTCTGTCGGCCATTGCTCTCTGGGGGTTCGGAGATACAGCGATTCAAAAGGTGCCCCAGCAGGCATATGAAAAGCCTCCGTTTCGATTGGTTTGGCTTTGTGCGTAGGCTGCCCCTGCTCCATGGCGTCCAGCAGTTCCTTGGCCAGCTTCAGGAAGGGAAGCTCCTTCTCTGTTACAAGCGCTCCGGTGGGAGTGTCCACCTGCCGCTCATACTGTGCCACGGCATCCTCGTAGGGCAGTTTTACGATCTCCATGCCGAACTTGGCCATCTCTTTTTTCGAGAACTTGGGCCGGTGGAGGGAGACAACGCTGGCAAGGCAATAGTAGGTCTCGCAGTGGCGATAGGTCTGAGGTTGGTCTAAAGGCATGCAGGTCTCAGCGGCCCCTAACGCATCGAAGACCCTTATGTCCATGTCCAGAGCATCATAGACGTGGTCCGTAACGACTTGATCCAGGAAGTCGCCCTCGTCCATAGGACAGCAAGAGACCAGAATCATGTCGCTGCCACCGCTCATCTTGTGCTTGGTGAAGTAGAAGAAGCCGTCTTTGTCCACCACAAAAGCGGCGGCATATTGGCACTCTTCGTTGAAGTGTTCTGGCCAAGTCTCTTCATGGAGACGCAGGTACAAACTGCTCGGGGGTTCGGCTGGCATGAATGAGTCCTCCTTTTTCGATTCCGCTGGTGTGCTGTCTATCTCTGCATGGCGTCCAGCAGTTCCTTGGCTCGCTGCAGCACGGGGAGCTCCCGCCTCCCGATGAGCAGGCCGATGGGGTTGTCTGCCATGTACCGCTGGTACTCCGCCACGGCGTCTTCATAGCGGAGCCTTGCGGTGGTGAGGTGATAGAGGTCCGCCTCGTCTGCGGTGAGGTGTCTGGCGCCGAAGGAGCGGATCTGGCAGAGAAAGTAGTGGTTGAGGTTGTGGCGGTGGATGAGGTTGTAGAAGTCTGAGACGGTGCCGAGCGCACAGAGCACCGAGACCTCCACGCCCAGCTCCTCCCGGAGCTCCCGGTGGATGGCCGCCTCAAGGTCCTCGCCGGGCTCCACGCCGCCACCAGAGGTCTCGATGTACTCTGCGGTGCCGAAGTCGTCATCCCGGGAGGCGCGGACGAAGTAGAAGTAGCCCTCTTTGTCCACAACCACCGCTCTCGCGATCTGGCGGTCGTGATCTATGTACTCCAGGGGCCACTGGTCGTCCTGAAGGTGGAGGTCCAGAGGTGGGAGTGGGGATTGGGCTGGCATAGGGGATTCCTCCTTCTTGGGGGTGTGTTTGGCATATGGGTCTGATGGGTCAGGCGAAGCACTCCGCGGCGGCGATCACTTTCAACAGAGACAGGTCTACTGCGTCCCGGCCGTATGCGTCCAGAAACCGGTCTGCATAACAATCTGTCTTCAGGTTGAACCAGAGAGACCAGATCCCGGAGAAGAGATCGAAGTGCCGGTCTCCCACGCCGCCGTTGCCCACATCGATAAAGCCCTCGAGCCGCCAGTCCCGGAGCATGATGTTGGGGAGGCAGTAGTCCCCGTGGAGCAGGACATTGTGCCGCAGATTGTCCTTGCCCTCCTGGAGGACCTGATATGCCTCCTTGGCGGAGGAGAAGGCGAGGCCAAGATGATCTGGCGTGTGCATGGGGCTGTATTCGCCGGCCTCGTAGCGCCGCTGGACGAAATCCAGATAGGGGGTGATCCGGTCTGGCACGGGGCAGTCTGCGCAGTCTGTCTCGTGGAGTATTCGGAGAGACTGGGCGTAGACATCGCAGAGGCGCTTGGGGTCTGCGCGGTATTCCTTCCAGGTGCCGTCCTCCCCGGGGACCGCTGCGGTGAGCATCCAGTCCCGCTCTTGGGAGAGGTACTGAACCACCGCTGGGCCCAGGCCTTTCCGGTGAAAGTACTGGGTGAGCCTTGCCTCCGTTGCCAGTGTGCTCTTTGGGGCGCACTTCAGGTAGTACCCGGTATCCTTGTCCAGATAGAAGACATCTGCCAGGCGGGAACAGGAACTGTTGAAAAGGGTGGCTCCGATGAGATAGGGACAGAGCTCTGATGGTATGTCCCCGGGAATGGTGTCTATGGGTTTCCTGTCCACGGAGACATCGCCTCGCTTTCAGATTTGGGGGTTGGGGGTGCTGCAGTTCAGTGCCGAGGCAGGGGCGTGAACACCACCTGGTCCTCGCTGGCGGCGCCCACGTAGAGCTCCTCTGTGTACCGGCCGATGTTGAGGTAGTGGTCCATCACGAAGCGGGCGGAGTACGGCATGGGGAGACCGCTGAGCGCGTGGATGTCGAACCAGCGGCAGATGCCCTCGTTGGAGACGATGCGCTCGTCTACATCAGGCTTCAGGGCGGCGAAGTAGAAATAGTTCTGCCGGATCTCGGAGCCGATGCGCCGTAAGGTGATGTACCGGAGAGACAGCCCTTCGATGTCTTGCACCGTGAGGCCGGTCTCCTCCCGCATCTCCCGGAGGGCGCAGGCCTGGGGGTCGTTGAGCTCATACGGCTCGAAGTGGCCGCCGGCAGACCCGGTCCACACCTCATTTACCACTCTCCCGCCCTGGCGATAGAGCAGCAGGATCCGGTCTCCCTTGGTGAGGTACAGGGATGTCATATTGCGGAGAGTGTCATTCACGGGGTGCATCTCCTATCTTGCGGTGTCTGCCTCACACGTCCAGCCGCATGACATCCTCTGGCCGCTGCCAGGGGCGCCAGGTGGGTAACTCCGGGCCATTGGGATCGCCGGCCTTCATGAAATTGGTCCAGTATCCCACCATGTTGTCCGAGAGGGCCAGATCACCCTCCGTCCAGGGGCGCCAGCACCGCTCCATGGTGCCGAACATGTACCAGAGCTCGGCGGAGTGGAAAGCGCCGTAGCTGTCTCCGGGGAGCTTGCGGGTGAAGTAGTAGCGGTACGCGGGGGGCAGGCGGTTCTCTACCATGGCCTGGCACCACTGATCCGCCCCGTCCCAGACCGCGCCCAGATTGCCCTTAGCCACCTCCAGGGGATCGGTGGTGATGTCGTCCTGGGTGGTGCCGATGAGGTACGGGATGGGGTGGACATTGCCGTGGAGAAGGGTGTCACTGTAGCCGGCGGTGAGCAGGTGCTTGTCTATCACCGGGGTGTACGCGAGGCGCATGGTGGCAAAGCCCTTGCCGATGATGGGACCCGCGGCCGTCATGATCTGCGCAAAGGACAGGGCCCGCATCTCTTCCAGAGAGTGAACTCCGGCGTTGTTGGAGAATTCCAGGCCCTCCTGCTCTGCCTCGGAGAGGGTGTGGTCGTAGCTCAGCCCCACGCAGCTCTGGAGGATGGCCTTGGAGAACATGCCCTTGGTGAGGGGAGAGGAGACCAGCGTCTGCACGCTCATGCCGCCGGCAGACTGGCCGAACACGGTGATGTTGTCCGGGTCTCCGCCGAAGAACCCGATGTTCTCCCGCACCCACTCCAGGGCCGCGATCTGGTCCAGAATGCCGTAGTTGCCGGAGAGACCGAGGCCGCCCAGTTCTCTGTCCTCCTGAGACAGCCAGGGGTGGGCTAGAAAACCGATGGGACCGAGGCGGTAGTTCACGGAGACCAGAATCACGCCTCTGTGGCAGTACGCCGCTCCATCGAACTCCTTCTCGTGGCCATATCCGTTCAGGAAGGCGCCGCCGTGGATCCAGAAGGCCACCGGCAGCTTCTCCCAGGGCTCTTTGGCCGGGGTCCAGATGTTCAGGTACAGGCAGTCCTCTGATACCGGGGTCTGGTACTCCGGCTGATCGAAGAACTCTTTCCCGTACAGGGGATCGGGCCGGCCGGTCTCCTGCATGCTGCGGTTGGGGAAGTGCTCGGCGGACCGGATGCCTGGCCAGGGCTGGGGCTTTTGGGGCGGGCGCCACCGGAGCTGTCCTACCGGGGGCTGGGCATAGGGAATGCCGTAGAAGACGGTGTAGCCCTCTTTCTCAATGCCTTGCAGTGCGCCGTAGTTGGTCTTCACAGGATTCATCTGGATGCGCTCCTTCACAGGTTTGTTGGAGTGATTGGATTCTCGGCGGAATGGGTCTCAGCCTATGAGACCGTACTCCTTGTACTTCTCCAGGATGGCGCTGTATACGAGCCGGTTCCCGAAGTATTGCCGATATGTGGCGGATTTCTCCCTCCCGGCGGCCTTCAGCTGCTGCATCTGCTCCGCCTCGTAGGCAGACTGCCTCTGGATGTCCGCCAGCATCTGCTCAAATGCTGCCAATCGGTCCATTGTGAGATCTCCTCTTCGGTTCATAGGGACTTTGTCTCTTGCGGCCTGTTCAGCCCGGCAGGCCAAAGCACTGTTCCGCCAGGGCCATGGTCTCCTCGATGGTCCGGCTGTCGTCCCGGAGAAGTACCGGGAAGCCGGAGTGGAGAAAGGTGTCGTAGGCCTCCTGGGTGTTGATCCGCTTCAGGCATTCCCGGAAGTTCGCGAGAGATGCCTCCGGGTCCGGCTCCTCCATCATGAGGCGATAGAGAAACTGCTTCTCTCGGTCCGGGCGCTCAAAGAACCGCCGGACGGACACCTCTGGGTCTGCCAGCATCACCAGTACGTGGTTTCGGTCTGTGATCTGCCGGAGGGTGTCGACGCAGATGTTGGTGTCTACGAATACCAGCTTTCCCTCGGGGTTTAGATCGTGCAGGATCTGCAGCTCCAGCCGCTCGCACTCTTTGGAGGACCCGGCCACCCAGGCGGCGTACTGCTCCGGGGTGCGGCGGATGAAGTCGTGCCAGTCCACAAGATCCCGAGTGTAGGTGAGGTTGGGGTACTCGTCCCTGTCCAGGCCGTCCAAGTACGAGTTGTGATAGTTCTCCTCGCAGGCGATGCCGTGGTACTTCTCGGCGAGGCGCTTCACCATGGTGGACTTGCCCGCATAGGCGGTGCCGATGATGTAGTATGCGTTTGCAAGCTTCATGCTCTTTTCAGGCCTCCCAACTGCGGATCTGTGCCGTTTTCGGGATTATACCATACGGGAGGGGAGGGTGCAAGGCGAGACCATGTGCCCGGTGGTTGGATCCGCGGGCTGTTTGGGGTGGTGGAATCCGCGGTTGTGGATTCCGGATTCTGCTCGATTTGGTGTGGCATTTTCTGGACGGATGGGGTATCATGGGGGAACAGGGGAGAGGGGGTTGGCTGTCGTACGGCTCCCTTTCCCTGAGATGAGGAGGTACACAGCATGAGACGAAGCGAGATCAACAAAGCGCTGCGGGAACTGGAGGGCATGTGTCGGAAGTGCGGGTTTGCCCTGCCGCCCTTCTGCCATTTCACCCCGGAGGAGTGGAAGACCAAGGGCCACGACTACGATGAGATCCGGGACAACATGCTGGGTTGGGACATCACAGACTACGGCCAGAATGATTTCGACCGCATCGGCTTCTCCCTCATCACCATCCGCAACGGCAACCTGAAGATGCGGGACAAGTACAGCAAGACCTATGCGGAGAAGCTGCTCTACTTAAAGGAGGGGCAGTACTCCCCCATGCACTTCCACTGGTCCAAAATGGAGGATATCATCAACCGGGGCGGCGGCAATGTGCTGATCCGGGTGTATAACTCCCTGCCGGACGAGGAGATCGACAAGGAGAGCGATGTCTTGGTCCACCTGGACGGCCGGGAGCTGGTGGTGCCCGCCGGTACCCAGGTGCGCTTAACGCCGGGGGAGAGCATCACCATTCAGCCTGGCCTTTACCATGACTTCTCCGTGGAGTCCGGCAGCGGCCCGGTGCTCCTCGGCGAAGTGAGCCAGTGTAATGACGACAACACAGACAACCGGTTCAACCCGCCCATGGGCCGCTTTCCCGCCATTGAGGAGGACGAGCCGCCCTATCGGCTGCTGTGCTTCGAGTACCCACCGGCAAATCCTGAATGAACAAACACCAGCATTGCCCTCCCGGCAGACCTCTGCCGGGAGGGCAATTGTGTGTTCTGCGCTGTGTTTTGGCCCGCTATGCCCGCCGGACCTGCCTTCGGTACTCTCCCGGGGTGGTGCCGGTCTGCCGGCGGAACACCAGGGTGAAATAGGACTGGTCGCAGAAGGAGAGGAGAGAGGCGATCTGGGAAATGGTCTGATCTGTGGAGGCCAGCAGCTGCTTTGCCGCCGCGATCCGCTCCTGGAGGAGGTACTCCCGCATGGACTGGCTGGTATGGGCCTGGAAGAGGTGGCTCAAGTGGCTGGCGCTCACCCCAACGGCTTTTGCGATGTCCGCAACGCTGATCTCCTGGGTGAGATGGGTGGCGATGAAGTGTTTGGCGCTCTCCACATGGGCGTTTCCCGTGTCTTTCCGCTTCGTCTCGGAGACCAGCTGGCAGAGATGCACCGCCGCCTCGTCTACGATGGCGGGGAGCTCGGAGACAGATCGGATCTGGCTCAGCTTTCGAAGGGCCTGATCCGCAATGGCGTTGGCCTCCGGGGGATACACCCCGCCCTCAATGGCCGCGATCATGAATGTGTTTACCAGGCTCACCGTGAGGTACTCATACTGCTTCCGGGCATCCCGGGTGATCCGGCCCGCTGGAAACAGGTCCAGGCGGATGTCCAGGACCGCTCGGAGAGCCGCCTCATCTCCGTTCTGCACCTGGAGAAACAGGGGATAGATATCCCAGAAGGTGGTGTTGAGATAGCTCTCCTCGGAGTCCAACAGCTTCTGATCCATGGTGCTTTGCATGTCCCATCGCCTCCCAAAAGACAGCAGAAATCCAATAAAAACCGCAGAAAAATTATATCAAAGCCCGCCGGCGATTTCTATACTGAACTGCAGAAATCTTCTAAAATTGCCGGAGGTATGCCATGAAAAAGCGGATTGGGATTGGTTTGGCGGTGGTGGTCGGCATGGTCCTGGTGGTGTGGCTGGGACTGCGGGGATACATCGCCATCGAGGAGAGAAAACGAGCCGATGCCCCGGGAAACGCGGCGGCGTACGATGTGGTGAACCTGGAGAAGCACCCGGACTCTCCCCTCCAGGACAAGACCATCCTCTTCCTGGGTAGCAGCGTGACATTTGGTGCCTCCGCCGAGGGGCAGTCCTTCGTGGAGCTGTTTGAAGCCCTGGACGGGGTGGTGCCCATCAAGGAGGCCAAGAGCGGGACCACGTTGGTGGACAAGCTGTCTCTCAGCGCCCTCATCGCCTTTGGAGATGGGGACAGCTATGTGAAACGGCTGAAGGCATTGGACCCCGGTAGGGCGGTGGACTGCGTGGTCTGCCAGCTCTCCACCAACGATGCCACTCTGAAGTATCCCCTGGGCGAGATCAGTTTCTCAGAGGAGCTCTCCTCCTTCGACACCCAGACCATCACCGGCGCCATGGAGTACGTGATCCGGTACTGCCGGGACACCTGGCGCTGCCCGGTGGTGTTCTACACCGGCTCCTATTACGACAGCCCAGAGTATGCCGCCATGGTGCAGCGGTTACTGGAACTGCAGGGGAAGTGGGATATCGGCGTCATCGACCTGTACTCCGATACCGCCTTCAACGACATCGACTCCGCTGCCTACGACTTCTACATGTATGATCCCATCCACCCCACCAAGGCAGGCTATCTCCAGTGGTGGATGCCCAAGATGGAGCAGGAGCTCATTGCATTCCTGGCGGAGAACGGCTAAAATGGGGGAGAACAATGTCTAAAATTGGTGTTTTATTCTGGCGGCATGTCTTTGAGAGCGGCAATGCGAAACGGCTGGACAAGCAGAAGCAGGACCTCAGCGACCTCCACATCCTCCGGGATATCCCCTATCTGCCGGACGGGGAGCAGGGGCATCTCCTGGACATCTACGCGCTGCCGAACCTTCCGGACGGCGCCCCGGTGTTGGTAAACATCCACGGGGGCGGCCTATTTGCCAGCTACAAAGAGGTGAATGCCAACTTCAACTACGAATGGGCCAGACGGGGCTACCGGGTGGTGAGCCTCAGCTACCGCCGGATCCCGGAGACCACTCTCTGGCATCAGATCGATGATGTCATGGCGGCCCTCCGGTTTTGTGCGGCGCACGCAGGGGAGTACCGCCTGAACCTGGAGCGCTGCGTGCTCACGGGGGACTCCGCCGGGGCGCTGCTCTGTCTCTTCGCCCTGGGGGTCAACAACAGCCGGAAATTGCAGCAGGCGTTTCACATCGAGAGCCCCGACATCCCCTTCCGGGCAGCGGGGCTGGTCTCCATCATGCTGGACACCCAGCGGAGGGACCTGATGCGGGCCATCAGCGATGTGGTGACGGACGCCCAGGACAAGGGGAAGCCCTATGAGAAGTACCTGCTGGACCCGCCTCTGCTGCTGGATGAGGCAGACTTCCCACCCCTTTTCCTCGTTACCAGCGCGGAGGATCTCATCCGGAAGGACACCTTGAAGCTGGACCGATTGCTCTCAGCGCATGGATACCCCCACACCCTTCTGGACTTCCCCAAGGGCGCCGAGCGGAAGCTGGTCCATGTGTTCTCCGTCTGCTATCCCATGTACCCCGAGAGCCGGGAGGTCTTTACCAAGATGGACACATTCTTCAAGGGGGCTTTGTGATGCGCCACAAGTACTTTGCCTGGTCTTTTGACGATGGCCTGGAGCAGGACAAGAAGATCATCCCCATTATGAGGCAGTACGGCATGGGGGCCACCTTCCACCTGAACTCCGGCCTCTACGGGGACAAGACCTATGAGGGCAGAATCGGCAATCTGGGCTTTACCGAGACCCCGGCCGCCAGGTTCCACCCGAAGGCCTTCCACCTGGTGCCCTATGTGCCCCACTTTCGCATCCCGGAGGACGAGGTGGTCCAGGTCTATGAGGGCTTTGAGGTGGCCTCCCACACCTGCACCCACGCCAACCTGGCCAGGTGCAGCGAGGAACAGCGGAGGGCGGAGATCGGAAACGATGTGAAGGCCCTGTCCCAGAAGTTCGGCTATCCGGTTACCGGTTTCGCCTACCCGTACGGCGCCGGTGCCAAGGAGAGCCGGGCGGCCCTGCAGGCGGCCGGCGTGGCATACGCCCGTGTGGTTACCACGGACACCAGCTTCCGCTTCCCGGCGGATCCCCTGTCCATGCCTATGAGCTCCTGGCACCTCTCTCCCAAGACCTTCGAGCGGCTGAACGCCTTCTTCCAGGCGGACCCCGGGGAGGACGACCTGTTCTTCCTGATGTTTGCCCACGGCTATGAGTTCGACTTCAATACCAAGGAGAGCAACTGGGACAAGTTCCAGCGGATCTGCGAGGCGGTGGCCCGGCAGGACGATGTAATTTGCTGCTCCATCGGCGAGGCGTTCCGTATGCACAGGGAGGGATAGAGAGATGGACGCCCATTGGAGCATGATCTGGCACCAGGCCATGACTCACTCCTTCCAGGAGGGCAAGGCCTTTGGCTGGAATAAGACGGTGGTCTTCTCCATCAAATCGCCGGCATCCGGTACCCAGATCCGGTTGAAGTTCAGCAACCGGTTCGGCAGCGTGCCCTATGCGTTCGGCTCCGTGGTGGCTTATGCCGGTGGACAGGCTTGCCCTGTAACACTCCGGGGACAGAGAAGCTTCTCCATCGCCCCTGGCGGCCTCACCACCTCGGATGCCTGTCCCTTGAAGATACAGCGGGGCGAGGAGATCCAGATCCGCCTCTACTATACCAACGCCATCCTGGACAGCAACATAATCGAGTCTCAGGCCAGCCTATTGAAGGGGTACCGGACGGGTCAGTATGGGAAAGAGAAGTTGAGAAAGCCTCTCCTGGCCAAAATCATGGGTGTATACAACGCCATCCCATCGCTGGAGGGCGTGGAGATGGAGACGGAGGAGCCCGTCCAGGCCATTGTGGCATTCGGGGACAGCATCACCGCCCTGAGCCAGTGGACCAAGCCTTTGGCAGCACGTTTGGACCGGGCCTATCCCGGAGAGTACGCCCTCTTGAACTCCGGTATCTCTGGTAACTGCCTGCTCTACGAGCCGGAGGGTGTCTTCGGCGCTGTGTTCGGGGAGATGGGCATCAAGCGGTTTCGCCGGGACGTGCTGGAGATCCCCAATCTGAAGGTTGTGATCTTTGGCCTGGGGGTGAATGATGTGGCGTACCTCTCGGACAAGACCGTACGGCAGGTGAGCCTGGACGCGTATCGGCGGGAGATCACCGAAATGGCGCAGCAGCTGCACCGGCTGGGTGTCCGAGTGGTGATGCAGACCATTACGCCGCGGCTGGGCGTAGCCCCGACCATGGGCAAGTACGACCGCAACATGGAGGCCCTGCGCCTGCAGTACAACGACTGGATCCGCCACGCCGCCCTCTTCGACTACCTCTTTGACGCCGAGGCCGTGGTGCGGGAGGAGCGCCCGGACGGCTGCTACTACGCCAAGGGACTCCACATGGGAGATCACCTGCACCCCAACCAGGCGGGCGGACAGAAGTTGGCAGACACCTTCGATCTGGAGAAACTCACGGGGAGAGGGTAGGGCACGGCCATAAAGATCAGCAAGATGCAGCAAAGGACGGCCTTCCGGGCGGAGGCCGTCCTTTGCCTGCTTGTGGGGTACGGATGCATAGAGAAGAAGAGATGCCGCTGCGGGGCGTGGCCTCGCAGCGGCATCGCAGTTTCCTGCAGTCTCCGCGTCAGGAGAGACTGCTAGAAACGGAAACAGATCAGAGGCGGATGGCCTTCATGCGGAGCCGGACGTAGTCTGCAATCCACTGCTCGTCCTGATACAGTTCAGGCCGCATCTGTTCTATGGCCTGGTCCAGGATCTCCTCCCGCTCCGGTTCCATTGGGACGATGGAAAGCGGTGTCTTCAGGAACATCTGGATCCAGTCTTTCATGCCGTCCTCGCCCTTCAGCGGGGTGGGCCTGTCGAAGAGGTGGGCGTACTGCACGAGAAAGCCCGCCTGTTCCAGGAGCGAGGCGTACTCTCCGATGGAGGGAAAGTAGAAGGGTATCTGATAGGGATAGCCGTGGGCCTGAAAGATGTCTGCCAGGGCCCCGTGGATGATCCGGTTGTTCTGATACCCGCCCATCTCAAAGACAAACTGCCCGTTCTTTTGGAGGGCGCTATGCACGCACCGAAGCATGTCCGGCTGCCTCTTCCGGTCGATCCAGTGGAAGACGGCGTTGGAGAACACCACATCCACGGGCTCCGGCAGGGTGAAGTCCGTGGCATCTCCCTGGAGAAACGGAATGTCTGGATAGCTCTGTTGGGCGATGTTCAGCTGCTCCTGGGACCCGTCTATGCCAATCACCCAATAGCCCTTCTCCCGGAGAGTGTTGGTGAGGGCACCGCTGCCGCAGCCCAGGTCCAGCACAGAACTGCCGGCCGGGGCATCAATGAGCGATACCACATCGTTTCCATACTGGGCCACAAAACCAAAGTCCGCGGTGTATTTCTCGGCATCCCACTGGATGTTCATGTTCCATTCCTCCTGAGAGCCCAGCTGTCCTGGGGATTTGCCCTGCGGCAGGGCGCCGCGAACTGTCTGTATGTGTCAATCAGGGCAGCACGGGGAACCCCGTGCTGCCCTGTCCGATCTTGTGCCTTGTCTGTCTGCGGGTATCGGTTGTGCCTCCGCTTGCCTGCCCTACAGGTAATACAGCGCCAGGAAGATGCCCTCCAGCACCAGGTAGGCCACGCCGATCACCAGTACACACTGCACGCTGGGGCGCTTTTTCTCCTTGCGGCGGGCCTTGTACTCCAGATAGGTGATCCGGCTGGCCTCACTGCTGCCTGTCAATCTGTGCCGGTGATGATAAGATCAGTAGTCCAGATTGTTGTTCTGGGAGGCGCAGTACTCGTCCCATTCTGCGTCAGTCATGGTGTAGGTCATGCGGGCGATGCCGCCGCGGCCCGCCAGGACGTTAACGTACTCCTTGGGGTCCATGACGATGCGCTGCGAATACATGCCAGCGCTCATGTCATAGCATAGCACGACCTGGCCGTACCGTTCCAAGATGCCCTTCTCCATGCTGGCCAGGATCTGGTTGCGGATGTCCATGTCTGCAGTGGCGTACTCGCCATTGCAGAGTGCCTCATACCAGTCCTTGACATTCATGGTGATGTCCTCGCCATTCACGTTGATGGTGAGCATATGGCTGGCTGCGTCATAGCCGTATACCAGGTTCATGGCGGGATCGGTGTAGCACTGCATCATGGAGTACGGATCCAGAATGGAGCCGACCAATGGAGTGACGGCTATGTCCGCGAGACCGTTCTTGCAGCTGGTGTACACATCCTCTACAATCACCAGGTTCACCGTGATCTTGTCCTCGAGAGATGTGCCCACGGTAGCGTCATCGATGGCGGTTTGAATGAGGTTGGCCCAGTCCTGATAGAGCTCGTTCTCATCCGGGCAGAGTAGGTTCAGTTCAATGGCCTGCGTGGCATTCATGATGCCCTGGGCTATGGCATCGTAGTAGGAG
Organism: uncultured Oscillospiraceae bacterium; assembly: GCA_947629915.1. GTDB lineage: Bacteria > Bacillota > Clostridia > Oscillospirales > Oscillospiraceae > Enterenecus. The sequence continues at coordinate 17,146 of CANRFN010000067.1, forward strand.
AACTGAAAGAGAGCGGCAGCAGAATTCTTGTCGTAACCGGTGATTTCGCTCTCATCGTCCACGCCGTAGAGCTCGCAGAGGGCCTGTTTGGCGTACTCGCTGTCCCGGTAGAGCTCGCCGGTGTCCGGGTCGCAGATGTAGGAGTAGTTCAGAAGGCCGTAGCCCGGTGTGGCGGCGGCCAGGGCCTGGGAGAAGTTAAGCCGGTCCAGAGACAGGGAGATGGCGTGGCGGAAGTCCTCCAGCTGGAGGATGGAGTGGCAGGCGGTGTCCGTGTCCTCGCGCTCCAGCATCTCAGGATCGATGTTGAAACTCAGCACCCAGGTGGTGGGTCCTGGGGTGTAATAGGCGTACTTGCTGTTGCCGTAAAGATCCATATCTTCTGCTTGGAGACATACGTAGTCGCTCTTGCCCTGCAGGAACAGATCCAGACAGGTGGCGGGGTCGTCCACGAACTCGATGTCCACGCTGGTGGTCTGATACAAGCCCTCAAAGCGGGGATCGCTGTAGCCAAACCAGTTCTCGTTCTTCTCAAAGACAATGTGCTGATCGGCCTGGTACTCAGTGAGCTTGTACGGGCCGCAGGAGATCCACTTGTCTGCGCTGGTGCCGTAGGTGCTCTTGACCAGGTTGCCGGTGTCCTCCTTGCTGGTCTCGTAGAGGGACTCATAGATGGGTGTGATGGACAGGGAGTACACTGCGGTTACGGGGGTGACGGGGTTCATCAGGATCAGGGTGAAGCTGTATTCATCGTTCTTTACAACGCCTACCTGCTCCCAGGGAAACTCCTCTACCGGCACCAGAATGAAGCAGAACTGGATCCAGTTGGCCGGGTCGTCTCCGTTGATCGTGCAGAGCTCTACCAGGTCGTTGTAGAGGGTCTCGTCCACCTTGATGTCCACGCCGTTCTCATACTTGTCCAGAAAGTTGGTGCCATCCGAGAGAAAAAAGGAGACTTCAAATCCATCCTTTGCTGCCTGTTCCATGGACTTGGCCAACCGGAGACAGGGTTCTGCAGTATTGATGTACACATCTTCGGTGAGGTCTGCGAAGGCGGCTACATTGCCTACGGAGTCCACGGCGTCAACGTGGTCGAAACCGCCGCTCAGGTAGTACTGCTTGGCGTTGGCCAGGCCGCAGAGGCCATCATAGAAGGAGGAGGCCCGGTAGTTCTTCATCTTCGGGTTCAGATACTGCTGGAGGGTGTAGATGTAGGTGTCCGCGTTGATGGGATCGCCGTTCTCCCAGCACACCGCCGGGTTCAGGTTGATCTTCCAGGCATAGCCCTCGGTGGCGTCTGCGGGCACGCCATAGGTCCCGTTGCCGGCGTACTCGGCGGTGACGTCGATGGGCAGCTCAGAGGCGCCCACAGGCCAGATCTCATAGCCGTTCTTGGCCTCGTTCATCTCGAACGTGTACAGGTATGTGCTGGTGTATTCCTGGATGTCCCCCTCAGCGGTGGTCTTCCAGTCTGTGGGGGACCAGGTGTTGATACTGCCGGTGGTCCACTTCTCTCGGTAGGTATAGGTCACCGGTGCGGGCTCTTCGACTTCGTCTCCACTGTCGTCCTCAGGGGTCTGGGTGGCCTCATTGCCGGACTCCCCGCCGCTCTGGGTGTTGGTGGCCGGGGCCTGGGTGTTCTCGCTGTTGGGGGTGTCGTTCTCGCCGCCGCAGCCGGCCAGCAAGGTGAACATCACGGCAGCTGCCAGAAGCAGGGCCAGAATCTTCTTGCTCATATTCTACTTTCTCCTTTGTCTCTGATGAAAGTGCTCAGTGCTCCGGGAGAGCATGATCTGCCGGTGGGGATAGAATGCCAATAGGAGCCCGTTTGCTGCAGTTACGTCTGTTCTTCCAATACTCTTCTCATATCGCGTATTATACAAGCAAAGATATCCAAAATATTAACAAGGAAGCTTTGATTGCGCAATATTGAATCCAAAAATCTCTCAATTGCCCAAAAATTTATGGATTGAACCGACAAAACACAACTATTTGCACAATGTGCGGACGCTCGAATTTACCAAAAAATTCAATTCCTGATGTATCATTTTCCCTTGCTTTAGCTACAAAACATGGTACAATGGGGGCATCCATTCTGTGGAGGAAAGAATATATGCCAAATGTTAGAAAAATTGTGCCGCGGCGGGAACAGGACCCGGCCAGCTGCTGGAGCATCGAGGACCTCTTCCCCAGCAATGCCGCCTGGGAGGAGGCCTTTGCCGCCTGCGAGAAGCTGCCGGAACAGCTGGCCGCATACCGGGGTCGGTTGGGGGAGTCCGCCCAGGCCCTGTTGGAATACCTGCAGCTGCGGGACAAGATCGATCTCCAGACCGAGCCGGTGTGCAACTACGCCTTGCTCCGCCGGGACGAGGACACCGCAGACCCGGACCGCCAGGATTTGGCCGGTCGCATAGACAGCTTCTATGTGGAGATGGACAACGCCACCGCCTTTGTACGGCCGGAGCTCACCGCCATCCCGGAGGACACCCTGGAGCGGTTCTATCGGGAGGAGCCCACCCTGGAATTGTACCGCCGGCACCTGGCACTGATCCGCCGGGGGAGAGACCATGTGCTGTCTCCCGCGGAGGAGGAATTGCTGGTCGCCATGGGGAAGGTTACCCAGAGCCCCTCCAACATCTACAACGCCTTCAATGATGCGGACCTGAAGTTCCAGCCCGTCCTGGACAGCAATGGGGTGGAGCACACCGTGACCCACGGCTCGTACTACCTCCTCTCCACCAGCCAGGACCGCACCCTCCGGAAGAACGCCTTTTTTGCGCTGAACGGCGCGTACGATGCCTTCCGCACCAGCCTCGCCGCCATGCTGAACGCCGAGGTGCAGAAGAACGTCTTTCAGGCCCGTGCCCGCCATTACGACACCACCCTCCAGTCCGCCCTCTTCCCCAACGAGATCCCGGAGAGCGTGTACCTGAGCCTCATCGACACGGTGCACCAGAACCTGGACAAGCTCCACCGCTATATGGCCCTCCGAAAGAAGGTGCTGGGGGTAGACGAGCTCCACCTCTACGACTGCTCCGTCCCCCTGCTCCCGGAGGCGGACCAGGTGATCCCCTTCGAGGAGGCCAAGACCTGGCTGCTGGAGGCCACCGAGGTCCTGGGGGAGGAGTACCACACCGCGCTGGCCTCCGCCTTCGACCGGCGCTGGATGGACATCTATGAGAACGAGGGCAAGGCCTCCGGGGCATACAGCTGCAGCTCCTGGACGCACCCCTATGTGCTCCTGAACCACAACGATGACCTGGACAGCGCCTTTGCCCTGGCCCACGAGATGGGGCACGCCATGCACTCCTGGCTGAGCTACCGGTATCAGCCCACGGTGTACGCCGAATACGCCCTCTTTGTAGCAGAGGTGGCCTCCACCTGCAGCGAGTCCCTGCTGATGCAGTATCTGCTCCGCAAGACCCAGGACAAGCGGCAGCGGGCCGTGTACATCAACTACTTCCTGGACCAGTTCCGCCACATCCTGTACTGGCAGACGCAGCTGGCGGAGTTCGAGCTGAAGATCCACACCCTGGCGGAGGCGGGGGAGACCCTCACTGCCAGGAAGCTCTGTGAGATCAGCCGCGAGCTCACCCAACAGTACTACGGGCCGGACCTGGTGGTGGACGAGGTGGCCGGCATGGACTGGGCCCGGATCCCCCACTTCTACATGAAGCTGTATGTCTATCAGTATGCCACCGGCTTCTCCGCCGCGGTGGCCCTCTCCCGGCGGATTCTGAACGGCGGGGAGGCGGCGGTCCGGGACTACTTGAAGTTCCTCTCCAGCGGCAACGCCAAGGATCCCATCACCCTGCTGAGAGAGGCGGGAGTGGATCTCAGCACGCCGGCGCCGGTGGACGAGGCCCTGGCCCTCTTTGAGGAGCTGGTGGAGGAGATGGAGACCTTGCTGGCGTGAGGGAGAACTGCGCAGTTTCTCTCCGATGCCGGTATCGCCCGAAAAGTGCATAACTCCATGAAAAAATCGGCGGAATCGCGAAGATTCCGCCGATTTTTGTGCTCACTCACAGGGGGAGACTGTCTGGCCCATGCCCCGGGCTCTTCCGGTACTCCCGGGGTAGCATGTGATACGCCGCCTTGAAGGCCGCGGTGAACTTGCTGGGGCTGTCGTAGGCGATGGCCTGGGCGATCTCTGCGATGGAGAGGGTGGTGGTCTGCAGCAGCTTTGCCGCCTGCTCCATCTTGTGCTCCCGGATGTGGGCGGCCAGCGAGGTGCCGTACACCGCCTTGAACACCGCCTTCAGGGTGGTGGGGTCTATGAGGTACTGCCGGGAGAGCTCCTGGATCGTGACCCGCTGCTCCATGTGCTGGAGAAGGGCATCGTGGACCTTACGGACGATCTCCACCTGTTCCGGGGGATAGGCCTCCAGCTTGTTCTGAGCCGCGGCCTCTGCGGTGGCCAGAAACAGCAGCAGTTCCACGGCCTTCAGCCGCCGACAGGGCAGGGCCCACCGGTCTGGCGGCTGGCACAGGCCTTGGAAAATCTTGTCCGTCTCCGGGTTGCCGGCGAGAAAGACTGGGCCCTCCGCCTGGCAGTACTTCTCCCGGAGGACGGCGCCCAGATCCTCGGCGCCTGAGAGCAGCTCCGGCGGGTGCGCGGACAGCACCTCCGTGTCTACGGAGAGAAGCAGGCCCTCATAGAGCTGGGTGGGAAAGGCGATGCGGGAGTCCGCGCAGTGGCCCATGGAGTGGATGGAGAAGTTCCCCGGATTCAGGTAGATCTTGCCGCCGCCCATGGTCCACGCCGCCTGGCCGGAGATGCAGTAGTGGACCTGAAGAATGTGGGGGAGGGAGGCGTGGTGCATCTCCACGGCGTCCCCGGAGAGGGAGACGCGGAACAGGTCGATCCCCGGGAAGAGGGAGATGGGCTCCGGCGGCTGGCCCTGAGACAGTTTGGCGATGCCCCGGCAGATCACCGCTGTGCCCTTATCCATGGTGCTCCCCCTCCCAATCCGGGCAGGTGATCTCCATCACCTGCTCGATCATCTGGTGGAGCAGCCGGCTCTGTGGGGTGTCCGCGGCCTTGTAATAGACCTCTTTGCCGCTCCGGCGGCTCACGATGAGCCCGCTGCTCTTCAAAGGGCGCAGGTGGTGGGACACCGCCGGGCTGGACATCTCCATCAGGGCGGAGATATTGACTACGCACTCCTCGCAGTGGCAGAGCAGCCAGAAGATCCGAAGCCTTGTGGTATCTCCCAGCTGCCGAAAGACGTCTGTTACGGTCTGAAACTGGTCTACGCGGCCCAGCTGTGCCTGGATGAGGGCGGTCTCCGCGCCTTCTCCATGCCGGTGGGGCAGGTGTATCTCGCTCATATGCCTCTCCTTCCCGGGACTTTCGCCCGATTGGATATTCTTTTCGCCCGTTTGGCAGGGAATCCCCCGATCCCCTTGACGGCTCCTCTCCCCGGCATTATACTGCGGCCAGAACGATTAATCAAGTGCTTAATCGTTGAATCCAGAACAACATTTCGTGGGAGGAACACATCATGAAGAAGACATACAAGATCGAAGTGGACTGCGCCAACTGTGCCAACAAGATGGAGCTGGCCGCCCAGAAGACCTCCGGTGTGCACAGCGCCGCCGTGAACTTCATCACCCAGAAGATGACCGTGGAGTTCACCGAGGGCCAGGAGCCCAAGACTGTGATGCAGGACGTGCTGAAGGCCTGCAAAAAGGTGGAGCCGGACTGCGAGATCTACCTGTAGGGCGGATAGAGGGGGCTCCGGGTTCTGCGTGCGCCGCGGGACAGGGGCCCTCTTTTCGCCCAAGATCTGCGATTGGATACGGAGGGAATTGTGATGCAAGAGATCATCATTGATGTGCTTCTGGCGGCCGTGGTGCTCACGGCGCTGGTATTTCGCTTCTATGTGGGGACTCGCCCGGACGCCTCCATGACCAAGAAGCAGCGGGTGATGCTGGAGCGGATCCTGGCGTCCTCGGCGCTGCTGCTGGTGCTCCAGCTCATCCCCGCGGCGCTCTTTGCCAAACTGGACGATGCCCTGTTCCCGTCTGCCGGCCGGTGGCTGCGGTTCGCCCTCTACCTGGCGGACTACTTCCTCATCGGCTACGACATCCTCCGCAAGGCCTGGAAGGGCATCCTGAACCGCCAGGTCTTCGATGAGAACTTCCTCATGGCGGTGGCCACCGTGGGCGCCATGGCCCTGGCCATCTACGAGAACGGGGACTACCTGGAGGCCATCGCCGTCATGCTCTTCTACCAGATCGGCGAGTGGTTCCAGAGCTACGCCGTGGGCAAGAGCCGGCGCAGCATCAGCGACCTCATGGACATCCGCCCGGACTATGCCAATGTGGAGCGGGACGGTGAACTGGAACAGGTGGACCCGGATGAGGTGGAGATCGGCACCGTGATCGTGGTGCAGCCCGGGGAGAAAGTCCCCATTGACGGTGTTGTGACCGAGGGCAGCTCCAGCCTGAACACCAGCGCCCTCACCGGGGAGAGCCTGCCCCGGGAGGTGCAGGAGGGGGACGAGGTCATCAGCGGCTGCATCAACCAGACCGGCCTATTGAAGATCCGTACCACCAAGGCGTTCGGGGAGTCCACTGTGTCCAAGATCCTGGATCTGGTGGAGAACGCCAGCTCCCGCAAGTCCAAGTCCGAGGACTTCATCTCCAAGTTTGCCCGCATCTACACCCCTGCCGTCTGCTACAGCGCCCTTGCCCTGGCCATCCTGCCGCCGCTGGTGCGGATGCTGGCCATGGGCCTGCCGGCGGACTGGGGCACCTGGGTGTACCGGGCCCTCACGTTCCTCGTCATCAGCTGTCCGTGCGCCCTGGTGATCAGCATCCCGCTGAGCTTCTTTGCCGGCATCGGCGGGGCCAGCCGGGAGGGCGTGCTGGTGAAGGGCTCCAACTACCTGGAAATCCTCTCCCAGACCAGAACCCTCGTCTTCGACAAGACCGGCACCCTCACCCAGGGCGTGTTCGAGGTGAACGGCATCCACCACAGCGACCTGGACGATGCCAAGCTCATCGAGTACGCCGCCCTGGCGGAGAGCGCGTCCTCTCACCCCATCAGCAAGAGTTTGCAGCGGGCCTATGGCAAGAAGCCGGACCGCAGCCGGGTCTCAGACATCCAGGAGATCAGCGGACGGGGCATCCTCGCCAAGGTGGACGGCGTTGATGTGGCCGCCGGCAACGCCAAGCTGATGGAGCAGCTGGGCATCTCCTACATCCCCTGCCACCACGCCGGCACCATCATCCACATGGCCGTCCACGGCGCCTACGCCGGACACATTCTCATCTCCGATATCGTGAAGCCCAACGCCAAGAAGGCCATCGCCAGCCTGAAGGCAGCCGGGGTGGAGAAGACCGTGATGCTCACCGGAGACGCCAAGAAGGTGGCAGACCAGGTGGCCGCGGAGCTGGACATCGACACCGTATACAGCGAGCTGCTGCCGGCAGACAAGGTGTCCAAGGTGGAAGAGCTGCTGCAGAGGGAGTCCGGCAAGGCAAAACTGGCCTTTGTGGGAGACGGCATCAACGATGCGCCAGTGCTCTCCCGGGCGGACATCGGCATCGCCATGGGTGCCATGGGCTCGGACGCCGCCATCGAGGCCGCAGACATCGTCCTCATGGATGACGACCCCATGAAGATCGCCAAGGCTATCAAGATCAGCCGGAAGTGCCTCCGGATCGTGTATCAGAACATCGTCATGGCCATCGGGGTGAAGGCCGCCTGCCTGATCCTCGGCGCCGTGGGCATCGCCAACATGTACCTCGCCATCTTTGCCGATGTGGGCGTGATGATCCTGGCGGTGCTGAACGCCATCCGGTGCCTCTCGGTGAAGAACCTGTGAGGGCGGAGACGGAGCAGGCCGTCTCAATGGCGGACGGCTTGGAGCAGCCCCTGGCGGACTTCTTCAGGGTGTTGAGCTGCGCCTCCCGGGTCCACATCCTGCGAATCCTGCTGCAGGGGGAGAGCAGCGTGGGGGTGTTGGCCGAGCAGCTGGGCATGACCGGCTCCTCCGTCTCCCACCAGCTGCAGATTCTCCGCACCGCCAGACTGGTGCGGCAGCGGAAGCTGGGCAAAGAGCGGCGGTATGCCCTCGCCAGCGAAGCGGTGCGCACCATGCTGGAGGCGGGGGCACAGTGCGTGGGGAGTTGCACCACGGATAGACTATTCTAAGAACGAATCAAAACGGTTGCATTCAACTGGCGGCAAGTGCAGGGAAATATGTGCTGTAGCAACTATGCTCGCTACTGCAAACTCTCTTGGTTGTTTCCTTTGGATAACGTCAAAGAGCCTTAGTATAAAATGGTGTAGAAAAGCCCGGGACCACACTAAAGCATGGTCCCGGGCTTGTTGAAGTCCTTGACATGGATGAACAGCTATCAACTGTAGCAGAACTGGCGGATTTGCCCTAGATGATGATAGGCGTACAGTAAGCTTGGCAATGGAAAACCTTAATTTGCTGGGGATGGCTGACACGCTAATTGCTCAGAAGAAGCGCAATAATTGGATGTACTTTGTGCTTTCATCGGCAGAGTATCGCGTTGGGAAGTCGAAGAACCTGTATTTTCCATTGCGATAGAATGACAACAGTTGCGGCTTATCTTCACACTCAAGATATACGATCCCGCCACCAATCATAGACTGTACCTCTTCTAGAATAGTAAAGACGCAATCCATAATCTCATCGCCACGGATTCTCTGATCCAACCCGTTTGCGTAGTTTTTGCCAAGCTGAGCAATCAAGAACGCCGAGGTGGTATAGCTGTTTGTGCTTTCATCGATAGTAGAAAATCGCTTTAGCCGTTTCCTCGCAGTGTTGGACAAAGTATCACCGGAGATATCGATAGCTTTGTGCGTTAAGATGAATATCGCCAGTAAGTTTCCTTCCTCATCGAAAATGAGGTATGTCATTGATATTTTGCGCTTTGCAAAATCAATGGCCTGGTAGCGCACAAAGCTTTCTACCTCTTTGTTTTTGCCGCAAATGAAAGCAGAGAGAACTGCACGAGCGGCATCTTCCCCTTCGGAGTCGATGAACTTGAGAAGATTTACGGCTTTGTACTTAGTTGATATTGCCATTGTTGCGCTTCCACTTCAAGTACAATTCCCGGATTTCGTTCGCATCGGTTACATGACGGGCAACATGCTCTCGCGGTGTGTTTTGAGATTCCCGCTCGGACGCCTCCAGCGCGGTGATAAAGCGTTCTGCGGTTTCAGCATCCCTGATTCTGATATTTGTAAAAATGCTCGAAGTCGCCATAAATACACCTCCTTTCATTGGGAAAACCGCAGTGATAATACAGAACTAGATGATATGGGGCCAAACCCACTTCTCTTCTTACCTGCTATTATACACGGAAGGCAGGCAATTGCAAGAGGAATATGTTTGGCACCGTGAGAAAACTTTTGGGAATCAGGGTTTTCTGGCTGCGAAAGCACTTTGTTCCCAAAGGTATCATTTAGATAAAACATAAATACAAAACGAATCATAGACCGAGTGGTAGGAATTGACGATTAATGCTAGCGATGTGATTGACACGAGAGACGATAAGCAAAAATAAAACAGAGTTATGACATTACTGGCAATCACCTTTATCATCATAAACAAAGTGCAGATGCTGTGATAAAGCACCGGACCTGTCCCCCAACCGATTCTATGCCTTAAGCTATCTGAGTTTATTATATGACAGTATGAAGTGTTTGTCCTCTGTGCTTGACATGTTTGCCTTGCGTCCAAATTGTATCTGTTACATTTAATCTGATCAGGATACAAGCGTATATTTAGTGGCCTGGCGGAGTTGTCATACCAATGTTCACTTCTGAAAGTTGGTCCGTAGAGCCTACTCATTCCCTATAGAAGATGTGTGGGCTCTCGCTGGGAATGTTTGCTGTAGAATCGCTCCTAGATTAACACCAACTGATCCATGGCAGGTGGCATCTCCTCTCCTCATGAACTTCTTTTCAACGGCATCGGTTGTCTTGCTTAGGACAACTCCGCCGACAAATGGCATAATAACAATCGAAAATGGTCATGTTAAATGGCAAGTTGATGATTGTCCTGGATGATTGGATTTGCAGCTCGAAGGTAGATCTCCTGTCGGCTGCTTTTGCGCCGATATTCAATGGCATGTCGCATCCTTTGCTTACGGCGTGCCGATTCCAACGCTGGCTGTTCTGTGCCGGTGATTGCGTACCCAGAGCTCGATGAATTCAAAGGTTTTGTAGCAGGCGTGGGCGAGGAGGTTGCTCACTAACACTTCAGTGGAGACTCAAAGATCATCATAGACCTGGAAGAATAAAGTTGCGCAAGGGCGAGCCCTGCTCTTTTGCACTTGTAATGGCCCTACCCATTCGAAGGGTGCCTCAAGCCTGTTCAATGAGAGCTCACGAGAACCACCAGCCGAACAGCGGAGACAGGGGGATCATGAACACCGAAAAGAGCATGGAGGAGACGGAGATCAGCGTGGCCCGCTGGGCAGAGGGAAAGCGGTCGTTGAGATGCCTGTCTGAGACCAGCTGAAGGCTGTCGTCCAGAAGCCCTGCCAGAAGACCGGAGGCCATCAGTACCGGGAGACAGGTGCCCCGGGCCGCCAGGGCGCAGAGCAGGACGCCCGCTCCGGAGACGGCCACTGCCTTCGGATAGGTGAGGCTGTCCAGACGGCCGGTGAGCAGTCCCGCCAGACCGCCGCCCAGGCCCAGTACAAACAGGGCTGGACCCAACAGAGCGGGAACCGTAACCGCCGCCTCCACTTTTTCCTGGAGGTAGAAGCCGGTGAGGGTTGCACAGGCCCCCACCAGGGCGTTGCACACCATGATCCGAACGGCGATCTTGTCTGAGCGCAGGAGAGTCCATGCGCCTCGAACGGTGTCTTGGAGTGCGCCGGGTATCGTTTGCAGCGTGATGCTGGGAGTTTCCCGCTGGGGTTCGGTGATGGTAAGGGCGGCAATGAGACCGATGAGGGCGATTGCCGTGTCCAGGAGATACGCCCTGCGCCAGCCCAGGAGCAACGTGGCCCCCGCCAGCAGCATGGCGCCGCCTGCGCTGAAGCGGTATACCCCGTTTTGCTGGGAGGAGAACTGCAGATAGGCCGCCTCCTGGCCCACCTGCAGCATGGACTCATAGGTGATGGCCTCCCGGGTGCCGGACTCCAGGTTGTACCCGAGGGCGGAGATGGCCAGAGACAGGCACACCCCGGCCATTCCCTGGGAGAACACCATCAGCAGGGAGGAGAGCACGAACATCACATGGCTGGCGGTAAGGGTGTACTTGCGGCCCAGCACGTCCGCCAGAAGCCCCGAGGGCAGCTCGCAGCAGAAGCTCACGGCGTGGAACACCGCCTCGGCAAGGCCGATCTCCACGAGGGAGAACCCCCGCAGCGCCAGCAGCAGAACCCACACGCTGCCCGCCGGACGGAACCCCACAGACCACTCCAGGAGCAGAAGCACCAGCTTCTGCCGGGAAAGAGAGAATTGTTTTCTATAAAAGAACCGGAAATGCATGTACTATAGTTTTGAGCGGCGCTACCATGGTGGCGCCGCTATTGCTATGCTCCGGC
>CANRFN010000068.1 GCA_947629915.1 uncultured Oscillospiraceae bacterium
GGAGATACATCAGTTTTGGCTGGTCTAGTGAACTTTTTGAGCCAGGTCATATCCTCTATGCAGACGAGCCAGGTTTCGAAAAAACCGCAAATTCCCTCTTGACTTTTTCACTGCAAAGGGTTAAAGTGCCGCTGAACACGAAAAGGAGGATGCGACATGCTGCACGGTACTTTCGCTTACGCTTACGCCTATTATTACCGCTATCCCAATAGCGGTCTTTTGGCGTGCGCGTAAAAGGTACCCTGGAGCATGTTCGGGATGCGGCCGCCAAGAGAGGGCGGCCGCTTTTCTTATGCCCTCACATACGCAAAGGAGCGAGATTGGTATGGTAGTAATCTTGAAGCCCGGCTTCACCGAGCGTCAATTGAAAGACGTCATCGCCGCCATGGAGGCCGGCGGCGTGCGGGTGATGATCTCCAAGGGATCGGAGACCACCATCCTGGGCGCCGAGGGAGACGCCTCCCGCCTGAACCAGGGTCTGCTGTCTCAGCTGCCCGGCGTGGAGCGGGTCATGCGGGTGTCCGAGCCCTACAAGAAGGCCAACCGGAAATACCACCCGGACGACACGGTGGTAAACATCGGGAACGGCGCCACCATCGGCGGCAACAAGCTGGCCATCATCGCAGGCCCCTGCTCCGTGGAGAGCCCGGAGCAGATCAGCGGCATCGCAAAGGCGGTCCAGGCCGCCGGCGCGGTGGGCCTCCGGGGCGGCGCCTTCAAACCCCGCACCTCCCCCTACGCCTTCCAGGGCATGGGGGTGGACGGCATTCACCTTTTGGAGCACGCCCGGCAGGAGACGGGGCTTCCCATCATCACGGAGCTCATGAGCCCGGACCAGCTGCCCCTCTTTGAGGACACGGTGGACGTGATCCAGATCGGCGCCCGAAACATGCAGAACTTCGACCTTCTCAAGAAAGTGGGCCGGTACCACAAGCCGGTGCTGCTGAAGCGGGGCCTGTCCAACACCATCGAGGAGTGGCTCATGAGCGCGGAGTATATCATGTCCGAGGGCAACCCCAATGTGATCCTCTGTGAGCGGGGCATCCGCACCTTTGAGACCTTCACCCGGAACACCCTGGATCTGTCTGCGGTACTGGCGGTAAAGCAGCAGAGCCATCTGCCGGTGGTGGTGGACCCCTCCCACGCCAGCGGCAAGGCCTGGATGGTGGAGCGCCTGGCCATGGCAGCCATCGCGGCCGGGGCAGACGGTCTTCTCATCGAGGTTCACAACGACCCGCCCCGGGCCCTCTGCGATGGCGCCCAGTCCATCACCCCGGCGCAGTTCTCCGATCTGATGGACAAACTCCGGACACTGGCCCCGTGCGTGGGCCGCACCCTCTGATGGGAGGCACAGGACAATGGAAGTAAAGCGCATTCTTGTGGTGGGCCTGGGCCTCATCGGCGGCTCCATGGCCATGGCCCTGCAGGGCTTTGACGGCGCCGAGATCGTGGGCGGGGTCCGCTCCCAGTCCACCTATGAAAAGGCGGTAAAGCGGCACGCGGCAGACCGGATCACCTTCCACCCGGAGGAGGAGCTGCCGGATACCGACATCGTGATCCTCTGCCAGGACCCCTCCGGCATCATCGGCTTCCTCCAGGACAACCGGGACAAGTTCAAGCCCGGCTCTCTGGTGATTGACGTCTGCGGCATCAAGGGCGCGGTGATGGAGGCAGCCAAATGCCTTCCAGACACCGTAGACTTCATCGGCTGCCACCCCATGGCCGGCAAAGAGGTGTCCGGCATTGACAACGCCGAGGGCACCCTCTTCCGGAACACCCACTTTATCGTCACCCCCGGTCCCAACGCCACGGAGGAGCACCTGGCCCTTCTGGACCGGATCGCGGCGTGGTGTCAGTTCGGGGATGTGGTGCACACCACCCCCCAGCACCACGATGAGCTCATCGCCTACACCAGCCAGCTGATGCACGTCATCGCGGTGTCTGTCTGCGATGGGGAGGACTTCTTCGCCTGCCAGGGCTTTGAGGGCGGCTCCTTCCGGGACTGCACCCGGGTGGCGGCCCTGGACGTCCCCCTCTGGGTACAGCTCTTCACGTTGAACGCCCCCGCCCTCTCCAAGATGGTGGGCAACCTGGAGGAGCGGCTGCACGCATACCGCACCGCCATTGAGGCTGGAGACCGGGAGACCTTGGCCGCCATGCTGAAGGCCGCCTCAGACAAGAAGAAGCAGATCAACCTGGAGCGGGCCCGTGGCGATGACGTCCGGCACTCCTTCTGACGCATATCCCGGGGACAACCATCATACACTGCACCATCTCAAGTATAGTTTGGAGATGGTACTATGCCCTATGATGGCACCCAGTCTGCGGCCCACCGGGTAGTGCTGGAGTCCCGCAAGAACCTCACCGTGTCCGGGGTGGAGGACGTGGAGCGCTTTGACGATGAGTCCATCGTCCTGTCCACCTCCATGGGGGCCATGGTGATCACCGGCGAGAACCTGCACATCGAGAAGCTCTCCCTGGACGGCGGAGATCTGAAGGTGGACGGAGACATTGACTCCGTGTCCTATGAGGACGATGCCTCCCCGGTCAAGGGCGGGTTCTTCGCCCGGCTCTTTCGCTGACCGGCATGCGGGTAGACATCCCGGCGCAGGCGCTGGCCCTGTCCCAGGGGATCCTTCTGGGGGCCGCCATGGGCCTTCTCTACGATGGCATGCGGGCGGTGCGCCGGGTGCTGCCCTGGCGGTGGCTGGCCTTTCTGCTGGACCTGACGTTCTGGTTTTCCGCGGCGGCTGGGCTCTTTGTGCTCACCCTCACCTTCGATGACGGCAAGGTGCGGATCTTTCACGGGGCGGCTGCGATCCTGGGCGGAGGCCTCTATTTCGGCACAATTGGGAAATTGTTCCTCCCCCTGCTCCTCCGGATGGCGGATTTCACCCTGGCGGCCTGGCGGTTCGCCACCAGGCCCGCCAGGCTTGCCATGTATTGTGGAAAAAAAATTTGGAAAAAGCAAAATTCCCTCTTCCAAAACTGGCTGAAATGGTTTAAAATACAAGTGGTACAACGCTACGGCCTTTGGGGCAGGAAGGGAGATCCACTCGATGAAGTTGAAACGCGCCGGCATCGGCACAAAAATTCTCATTCTCGTACTGCTGGCCATTGTGGCCACCACCATACTATCCGTACACGCACAAATTCAGACGGCCCAGGCGGAGAAAGCGTCCCTGACCCAGCAGGTACAGGCGCTGAAAGAGGAAAACGCCGCCCTGGCCGACGACATCGCGCACAGCAACGACCCGAACTATCTGGAGAACATCGCCCGGACAGAGTTGGGTCTCCTGGAGCCCGGTGAAATCGTCTTTGTGGATACCTCGCGGTAACGCGGGTCCAGGCGCCTCGGCAAGGCGTCCATCATATATACTTATCAGGGAGAGGTAAAAAGAGATCTATGGGGCTTGAAGTTGGCAACATTCTTGAGGGCAAGGTCACCGGCATCACCAAATTTGGTGCGTTCGTCTCGCTGCCCGGCAATCGGTCTGGTCTCGTCCACATTTCTGAGATCGCGTACTCCTACGTCAACGACATTCACGACCACCTTACCGAAGGACAGACCGTCACGGTGAAGATCATCGGCATCGATGAGAACAACCGCATCAACCTGTCCATCAAGCAGGCAGCGCCTCCGCCGCCCCGGCCGGAGCGCCGTCCCCAGGCAAACCGCAGCGGCGGTGCCGGCGGCGGCCCCCGTCCCCGGTCTGAGGATGCGCCGCGCCGCAGCAGCCGCCCGCCGGCAGGCGGCTACATGACGGAAGCCACCGTCCCCAAGGGCCCCGCCAGTTTCGAGGACCAGTTAAAGCAGTTCATGGCCAGCTCGGACAGCAAGCTCTCGGAGCTCCACATGAACGAAAAGCGCAGCAGCCGCCGCGGCGGCCGGAAATAGGAACCCGCAGGGGGATGCTCCGCATCCCCCTGTTTTCCTGTCTGTACGACCCGGGCCAGTTTGTGGACAGGCCCCATCACAGGCGCCCCAGGAGAGGCGCCGGATTGGAGTGATCGCAAATGCTCATCATCAATGGTATCATCCACACCATGGACGGCGGCACCATCAAGGACGGCTATGTCCGCACGGAGGGCGCCCACATCGCCCGGGTGGGCTCCATGGACGGCATCACCCCGGACAGCTGGGACGGCCTGGACGTCATAGACGCCAAGGGAGGCCATGTGCTCCCCGGCTTTCTGGACATCCACTGCCACCTGGGCCTGTATGGCGGCCGGGGCGAGGGCGCCCCGGCGGACGACCTGAATGAGGCCCCGGAGCCGGTGACGCCGCAGATCCGGGCCCTGGACGCCGTCAACCCCCTGGACCGGTATTTTGAAGAGGCCAGGCGGGCTGGGGTAACCACGGTGCTCACCGGGCCCGGCTCAGCCAACCCCATTGCAGGACAGTCTGTGCTCATGAAAACCGCCGGCACCGTGATCGATGACATGGTGCTGAAGGCCCCGGCGGCCATGAAGTTTGCCCTGGGGGAGAACCCCAAGCGCAGCCGCGGCAGGGACCACAGCCCCGCCACCCGCATGGCCACCGCAGCCCTCATCCGGGAGACCCTCACGAAGGCCGCAGACTACGGTCTCAAGCGGGACACCGCCCAGTCCGATCCCCTGGGGGACCTCCCGGACGCGGACTTAAAGCTGGATGCGCTGGTCCCCGTGGTATCCGGCAAGCTCCAGGCCCACTTCCACGCCCACCGGGCAGACGACATCATCACCGCGGTGCGCATCAGCCGAGAGTTCGGCCTGGACTGTGTCATCGTCCACGGCACCGAGGGACATCTCATCGCGGACTGGCTGGCCAAGGAGGACATCCCCGTGATCACCGGGCCCTCCCTCATAGACCACTGTAAGCCGGAGCTGGCCAACGCCACCCTGGCCAACGCCGCCATCCTCTCTAAGGCCGGCGTCCAGGTGGCCATCTGCACAGACCACCCGGAGACCCCCATCCAGCTGCTCCCCTTCTGCGCCGCCATGGCCGCCCACGCCGGCCTGGACGAGGAGGACGCCCTGGCCGCCATCACCATCAGCGCCGCCTGCATCGTGGGTATGGAGGACCGCCTCGGCTCCATCACCCCGGGGAAGGACGCAGACCTCGTGATCATGGACGGGCACCCCTTCCACTGGCGCTCCCATGTCACCCACGTTATCGTAGACGGAAAGGAAGTCTGACATGATCCGAGACATCCAGGCAAAGGATCTCACCGACCTCATCAAGCATCTCTGTATTCAGGCCAACACCATTCTCCCGGAGGACATCCGGAACGCGGTGAACAGCGCCGCTCAAAGTGAGGACTCCCCGGTGGGCTGCTCCATCCTCCAGGACCTCAAGGAGAACTGGACGTTTGCCGAACAGAAGGGCCTCCCCATCTGCCAGGACACCGGCATGGCGGTGGTGTTTCTGGACTGGGGCCAGGACTGCCACCTGGTGGGCGGCAGCCTGGAGGACGCGGTGAACGCCGGCGTGGCCCAGGGCTACGTGGAGGGCTTCCTGCGGCTCTCCGTGGTGGCAGACCCCATCCGCCGGGGCAACACCGGAGACAACACCCCCGCCATTCTCCATCTCAAGATGGTGCCGGGAGACCAGGTAAGCGTCACCATCGCCCCCAAGGGCTTCGGCAGCGAGAACATGACCAAGCTGCGGATGTTCAAGCCCTCTGTGTCCCAGGGGGAGATCGAGGACTTCATCGTAAGCTGCGTCTCCGAGGCCGGCTCCAACCCCTGCCCGCCGGTGGTGGTGGGCGTAGGCCTGGGGGGCACCAGCGAGACCGCCGTGGAACTGGCCAAGAGAGCCCTCCTCCGGCCGGCGGGCACCTGGTCTTCGGATCCCTTCTATGCAGAGATGGAGCAGCGGCTTCTGGAGCGGGTCAACCGGCTGGGCATCGGCCCCCAGGGGTTGGGCGGGCGCACCACGGCGCTGTCTGTGGCCATTCTCCCCTACCCCACCCACATCGCCGGCCTCCCCTGTGCGGTGAATCTGGGCTGCCACGTCACCCGGCACGCCCAGGGCGTCCTCTGAGGAGGGCAGCACCTGTATGGACTATGATCTGCTGCTGGAGGGCTGCTGCGAGGCGGGCGTCCAGCTGCTGCGCCACGGCGCGGAGATCTACCGGGCCGAGGACACCGTCCGGCGTCTTCTGGCGGCGTACCACATCCAGGGCGATGTGTTCGCCATTCCCAACTGTCTCATCGTAAGCTTCCGGGACCCGGAGGGCAGGATCCACACCCGGCTGCGGCGGGTCCCCCTCTCCAGCACGGACGTGGACGGGATCGAGCGGTTCAACGCCCTGTCCCGGCGGCTCTGTGCCAACCCGCCGGCAGACCCGGGGGAGATCCTGCGGGAGTGCCAGGCAGAGGAACAAGACTTGAAGTCCTTCCCCTGGCATGTGAACCTCACGGGGTACTTCATCGGCGCGTTCTTCTTCACCCTCTTCTTCGATGGCGGCATTTTAGAGGCCTTCACCGGCGGCTTTGCGGGGATGGTGGCCGGTCTCATGCTGATGATCCTGGACCGGTATCACACCAACTTCTTCGTGGCCACCATGGTGTCCGCCGCGGTGAGCACCATCGCCGCCAGTATTCCCTGCAGCACCGGCCTTGTCACCATCGACACCGCCATGGCAGGCGCCATCATGGTGCTGGTGCCGGGCCTGGTGTTCACAAACTTCATGAGCAACCTGCTCACCACCGATGTGGTCTCCGGCCTCAGCACCTTTGTCCGTGCCATCCTCACCGCCGTGGCCATCGCCCTCGGCACCGGCTGCGCCATCACCTTCTGCCGGCTCTTCTGGTCCATTCCCTCCGGCGGTGCCCCCCAGGACTACGCACCGGCCCTCACGGTCTTCTTTGCCTTTCTGGCCTGTCTCGGCTTCTGCCCGGCGTTCAACGTGCGCAACCACGCCACGCTCTTGAGCTGCACCGGCGGGGCCATCGGCTGGCTGGCCTATCTCGTCTGCCAGGGGGCCATGCACAGCATCTTCCTGGGCAACTACGCCGCCGCTGTGGCGGTGGCCATCTGGTCTCAGATCATGGCGAGGGTGCGGCACTGCCCCGCCACGTCCTTCCTGGTGATCTCCATGCTGCCGCTGGTGCCAGGCCTCACCATCTACCAGGCCATGGACTACAGCCTCCGGGGAGACACCCAGTCCTTCTTTGACACCTTCTTCCGGTGCTTCGGCATCGCAGGCTGTCTCGCCATCGGCCTGCTCACCGTAACCACCGCCGTCTCTGTCCTACACCACATTCATGCGAGGATGCGCCATGAGAAAGTATAACACCGTCCTGCTGGACGCCGATATGACCCTGCTGGACTTCAAACGCAGCGAGCGGGAGGCCCTGGCCAAGGTGCTCCGCTCCCACAACCTGCCGGCAGATGAGGAAGTGCTGGCCCGGTACCACAAGATCAACGATGCCCTCTGGAAGGCCATGGCCCGGGGCGAGGTGGACCAGGACTTCCTGGTGGTGGAGCGGTTTGCAGCTTTGCTCCGCACCCTGAACGCCCCAGGCGACCCCAAAGTGCTGAACCACGCCTATGAGCTGGGCCTGGGCGAGGAGGCCTATCTCCTCCCCGGGGCCATGGAATTCTGCCAGGTCCTGAGAGAGGGCGGCCTGGAGCTCGCCATCGCCACCAACGGCCTCCCCGCCGCCCAGTGGGGCCGGTACCGCCGCACGGGGCTGGACCAGGTGGTGCCCCATCTTCTGGTCTCCGTGGAGCTGGGCGCTCAGAAGCCCATCCGCCTCTTCTTCGACCGCGCCTTGGAGGCCCTGGGGAATCCCCCGAGAGAGACGGTAGTGATGATCGGGGACGGGCTGGAGACCGACATCGCCGGCGGCAACCGTGCGGGCATCGACACCATATGGTACAACCCGGACAAGCTCCCCCTGCCGGACACGGTGCAGCCCACGTACGTCTGCGCCAGTTATGAGGAGATCCAACAGCTTCTCCTCTCCTGACCACACAGCCCAATGCCGGCCGGCTCTCCGGACCGGCATTTTCAATACACAAAGATACCCCTTTGTTTGGAAACTGTTACGGATTTGTTGCTTGACGTACGCCCCCCGGGGTGGTACCATTTCCAACAGCGACACAATGAATGGAAAGTCCTGCCAGTGGAATGGCAGGAGGATAGAATAGAAAGAGGCTCATGCCATGCTGAATAAATTGTGCAGATGTGCAGCGGTATCCCTGCTGCTCCCGGCATTGCTCTCCGGCTGTCTGATCCACGAACCTCCCGTCTCCAGTCTCCCCCCTGACGCATCCCTGGGCCCGCTGATTCCGCCCGCCACCCCCACGGTATCGGTGGAACCGACGCCCACGCTGGAACCCACGCCAGCGCCCACACCAGAACCCACGCCGGAGCCCATGGCACCTCCCGCTCCCCCCTACTACTGGGAGCCCAGTGAGGACCGCACCGGCGCCTACACCTCCGCCGCAGACCAGTACTACTTCGGCACCTTCCTGGAGGAGACCGCCCCCATCCCGGACGACTCCTAC
The DNA here is from genome assembly GCA_947629915.1 of uncultured Oscillospiraceae bacterium. Classification (GTDB taxonomy): domain Bacteria; phylum Bacillota; class Clostridia; order Oscillospirales; family Oscillospiraceae; genus Enterenecus. Next base: position 8,501 of record CANRFN010000068.1, read on the forward strand.
TTCGCGGACGCCGTCTTCCTGGGGGACTCCCGCACCGAGGGCTTCGAGCTCTGGAGCGGGGTGAAGCAGGGGGACTTCTTCTGGAAACGGGGCATCTCCGTCTTCGGCGTGGACTCCCCCAAGCTCACCTTTGAGATCGATGGCGAGGCGTACACCATGGTGGGGGTGCTGGGCCTGAAGCAGTACGCCAAGGTCTATATCATGATCGGCGTGAATGAATTGGGCTATTCCCCGGAAAGCTATGGAGAGGCCCTGGCCAAGTTCATAGACCAGGTGATTGAGGCCCAGCCCAACGCGGTGATCTACATCCAGACCATGCCGCCCCTGAACGATGAGCTGGCGGAGCAGAACCTGGCCTGGTATGAGCGGAATGAGAACGTGGACGCCTTCAACCTGCAGATCGTAAAGGTGGCCAAGGAAAAGCAGCTGGTGCTGCTGAACACTGCGGAGGTCTACCGGGGCGAGGACGGGCAGCTGCCCAAGGACATGACCTCAGACGGCTGCCACTTCTACATGTCCGGGTACAAGATCTGGGCGGAGTATCTCCGCAAGCACACCATCAGTAGTCTGGACTACTTCAACGCCAAGACCGCCCAGTTCGAGTGGGACATGTGGACCGCGGAGCACCCGGAGGCCATCCCCACGCCCCCGCCGACACCGGAACCCACGCCGGAACCTACCCCGGAGCCGACACCCGAGCCCACGCCAGAACCGACGCCAGAACCAACGCCCGAACCTACGCCGGAGCCTACTCCGGAACCCACGCTGGAACCGACACAAGTGCCGCCACCTGAGCCGACCCCGGAGCCGCCGGCACCCACCGAGGCGCCTGCGGTTACAGAAGCGCCGCCCGCAACCGAGGCACCGGCAGCACCCCCTGTGACGGAAGCGCCCCCGGCACCGGAGGTTACGGAGGCACCCGTTGCCACGGAGGCTCCCCCAGCGGCGTAATTCTGAACTTATCCACACACTTTTATGAATTGAGGACAACACACTATGAAGAAGATTCTCCCCCTCCTGCTGGCAATGCTCCTGCTCCTGGCAGCATGCGGCGGGAACGCAGATCCCACAGCAGCCCCCACTGATCCACCGGCGGCCAACACGCCGGAACCCACCCCGGAGGCACCAGTTGCCACCGATCCCCCGGCAGCAGCGGAGGGCTTTACCGCAGCAGACGCCAAGACCTTGATGGACGCCGGGCTCTTCAACGAGGGTCTGGAGGCCCTGGATGACTTCACCATGATCTACCCCGATATCGACCCCAACACCGTGGTGGAGAGCATCTGCTATATCGCCACCAACACCTCTGTAAGCGCCGATGAGCTCACCATCCTGGTGTTCCAGGACGAGGCCAGCGCCCAGGCCGCAGAGGCCGTCTTTGAGGCCCGGGTGGCCGCCCAGATCGAGACCAGCAAGGACTACACCCCGGCAGCCGTTCCCCGCCTGGAGAGCGCTGTGATTCGGGTGGCCGGCAACTCCGCGATATTGGCCGTTGGCGACCCGGACAACCTGGAGGCAGCCGTGGACAACCTGCTGGGCTGAGACAACTTCCAATGCATAACAAATCCCCGATGGCTGAGGCCATCGGGGATTTGTTTCTGCGGTTCCATTTCAGTGTGTGCTTTCCCTTGTGCTGCAGGCAATCCTGTGATACTATGACGGCATCCAACATAGGGGGCATGAACATGGGCATCCTCAATTGTGCCAGCAGCGCGTCAGACTGGCGAGACTATGAATACTACAAAGGGAACAAAGTACTGTACTGCAAACAGAAGGTCCGGACGAATACGCGGGCCAAGTGTCCGGGAGCAGTCCCTCACCCTACCAGGTCTCGATCAACGTCTCCCATCCCCGGCAGTCTCGATGCAACTGTCCCCATGCGGACGGACGGCAGCTGATCTGCAAACATATGGTAGCCCTGTACTTCACCGCATTCCCGGAGGAGGCGGAGCGCTACATTGCGGCAGTAGAGGAATACGAACGGGGAGAAGAACAGCGCAGAAGGGAACGGTACGAGGAACTGCGCAAGTACGTGAACAGCCTTTCCAAACGGGAACTGCAGGAACGGTTGTATGAAGTCCTCTCCGAGCGGATGGAATGGGGTCCCATGGGCGCTGGTAGGACAGGAGACGTCCAGATTGCAGAGGGAGTTCGCTTAGATAGTCCCCCTGGACCTCTTCAATACCACACTGGAATCGGCGAATCGGCTTTTCAGGTCCCTCCGACTTGGGCCCACCTGCCCGATCTCTCTAACGCAGCGTCAGCGCCATGGCAATGGCGGCGATCACCACACCCACGCAGGCCCCAACGATGACCTTCAGTGCGGTCTGGTAAGGCCGTTTCCCGATCTCCCGCTGTCTCTGAATCTCGTCCAGCGTCTTTCCCTCGCTGAAGGCGACGATCTCCTGATACGTGGAGATATCGTTGTTCTTCTTCAGCTTCTCCACCCGGAAGGCAACCACCATTGTTACCGCATACAGAATCGCCCATATCACCACGCCCGGGATTTTCAGAAGCACCACCAGCGGCACAAAGGCTGCGATGCATGCTACGAAGAGAATGGTAAACACCTTTCCCAGCGCGTTCAGACGATCTACTGCTTCCTTGTTGATCTCCTGTTTCATCTTTTTAACATCTCCCTTGATCAGTTGGTCTAGAGAGACCTGAAAGACGGAACTGAGCAGCAGCAGACTGTGGATGTCCGGGTAGCTTCGTTCATTCTCCCAGTTGGATATGGTCTGCCTGGTCACATAGATCTTCGCCGCCAGCTCCTCCTGGGACAGGCCCAGCGCGTTGCGGTATTTCCGGATCTGCGTGCCGATCTCCATCTCATTCACCTCCTGTTTCCCGTTTCTCGGTCTCCTGACCTGGGAGAATCGTACCACCGGCTGGGGAAAGACGTCTATCAAAAGGCTTTTCCATCGGCTATTTCAGTCCTTGTCCAACCTGTTTTGCAGCGGTTCATCCCCGTCTCTCTCCCCGTCTGTGCCCGCCTTAACAATGGCAGAAGCCCAATCAGCGTCTTGCACGTCTGATTGGGCTTCTTGCTACCCGATGCACATCGGGGATTTGCTATGTGGTTCAGTGGGTGCTGTCCCCGGACCAGTCGTCCTGGTCAAAGGGGAAGGTGCTTTTCGGAGGCTTCTTGGGCGGTTGGGGTGTGCCCTGTGCACTGCCCTGGGACTGGCTCTGTGTCGGTCCCTGGGGCTTGCTCAGGTCCACGGTGGGGGCGGTGTCCTGGGGCTTTTCCGCGGGCTTGCTGTCCCCTGCCGGCATGTCCGCAGGCTTGGGCGCCTCAGCTTTTGGCTCAGCCGGCTTCTCATCCTTCGGGGGCTCCCCTGTCTCCGGCTTGTTCGATGCCGGCATGGGGATGGGCTCGCTGGTGATATGAATGGAGCGGGCCGGGGGCTCGATGTCGCCCTTGTACTGGGTGGGCTTGCTGCCCTTGCTGTTCATGGTAGAGGCATAGGCGTCTTCCACCAGGGCGGGGTCTCTGCCCTCCAGGATGGCCACCATCTCGCCGCCGGTGATGGTCTCCTTCTCCAGAAGGTACGCCACCACTTTGTCCATATCCTCCCGGCTGTTCTTCAGGATCTCCACGGCGTCTTTGTACGCCACGTCCAGGATCGCCTTTACTGCCCGGTCCATCACAGCTGCGGTGTCCTGTGCACAGTCCAGGCCGTAGCCGCCGTCCAGGTACTGGTTGCGGACGGAGCCCAGTGCCATCATGCCGAACTCTTCGCTCATGCCGAACATGGCTACCATGTTCCGGGCGGTGTTGGTGGCCTGCTGGATGTCCTGGGAGGCGCCGTTGGTCATGGTGTGCATCACCACTTCTTCAGCGGCCCGGCCGCCCATATTCACGGCGATCTCGGCCATCAGCTCTTCCTTGGTGCGCAGGTTGGTCTTATCCTCTTCCGGCATCAGCAAGGTGTAGCCCAGGGAGCCCTCGGTGTGGGGCACGATGGTGATCTTCTGCACCGGTTCGGCGTGCTTTTGCTTGTACGCCACCATGGCGTGCCCCACCTCGTGGTACGCCACCAGCTTCTTTTCCTGCTCGGTAAGCACGGAGTTCTTCTTCTCACTGCCCGCGATTACAAACTCAAAGGATGCCAGCAGATCCTGCTGGTTCACCGCCTTGCGCCCGTGGCGGACGGCCCGCAGGGCGGCCTCGTTCACCAGGTTGGCCAGATCCGCGCCTACGCAGCCCGCGGTGGCAAGGGCGATCTTCTTCAGGTCCACGTCCTCTGCCAGGTGGATCTTGCGGGTGTGCACCTGCAGGGTGGCCAGACGGCCTGCCAGGTTAGGCCGGTCTACCGTGATCCGGCGATCGAAACGGCCGGGACGGAGCAGCGCCTTGTCCAGCACCTCCGGCCGGTTGGTGGCGCCCAGCACGATGACGCCCTTGCCGGGGTCAAAGCCGTCCAGCTCGGAGAGCAGCTGGTTCAGGGTCTGCTCCCGCTCATCGTTGCCGCCCATGCGGTTGTCTCTGGTCTTGCCGATGGTGTCGATCTCATCGATGAAGATGATGCAGGGGGCCATCTTGGTGGCCTCTTTGAAGAGGTCTCTCACACGGGAGGCGCCCACGCCCACGAACATCTCTACGAAGTCTGATCCGGAGATGGAGAAGAACGGCACGTTGGCCTCGCCGGCCACAGCCTTGGCCAGCAGCGTCTTGCCGGTGCCCGGAGGGCCTACCAACAATGCGCCTTTGGGCAGCTTGGCGCCGATCTCGGTGTACTTGCCGGGGTTGTGGAGGAAGTCTATGATCTCCTCCAGGGACTCCTTGGCCTCATCCTGGCCGGCCACGTCCCGGAAGGTGACCCCGGTCTTCTTCTCCACATACACCTTGGCGTTGGCCTTGCCCACGCCGCCGATGCCGCCAATGCCGCCGGCACCCATGTTCTTGAACATATACCGGTACAGCAGCAGCAGTGCCACCACCATCACCACGATGGGCAGCACCACGGAGATCAAGGCGGAGATCATCTGCTGCTCCTGGGTGACCCGCTCGGAGTCGAACTCAACGCCGTTCTCGTGGAACCAGTCGATCAGGTCCTGCTTGTAGAAGTAGGCGGTCACAAAGCGGATGCTGCTGTCCAGCTCGGCGTTGCCGTTGATCATGGCCCCCAGCATGCTGTCCCGGGTGGCCCCCACCTCTTCCATCAGGTCCTTCAGCGGCGGGCTGTCCGGCTTCAGGGTGAAGTAGTACTCGTTGGAGGTCATCTCCACGGACTCCACGTAGCCCTTCTCTACCCAGTCGTAGAACTCATCGTTGCGCACCTCCTGGACAGAGCCGCTCTGCAGCATGGAGTTGCAGTTGTTCAGCACCATCACCAGCAGCAGCGCCCACAATACGATGGAGATAAAACTCCAGGGGCTTTGCTTGCGGTCATTGTTGTTGTTTTGGTTGTTGTTGCGGTTGTTCCCGTTGCCACCAGAGCCGTTGGAACCCCACATAGGCACCTGCCTCCTTTATCGCGGAAAGTCGGGTTAGGATCTGCCCGGCTGTCTTTGCAAAATCAACGGTATTCTAACATACCTGCAGCAGGGAATCAAGAAATCAAAGTCGCTTTTTCTTAAACTTTCTGTGACACACCCTTGAAAAATCTTCTCCGGCAAGGGGTTTTCGGCCGTTCGCCGCCGCTTCCGTCTGTTTTTCAGTCTGGTTTCAGCCTTTTTTGCCCCACCCCAGACGAATTTTTCCCCATAGCCTCTGGGCATCCGACCCGTCCTCTGCTATACTGTCTATACAGGTCCGCCCCGTCTCCCTTGCAGGCGCCGCCATGGGTGTGCTGGAGCGGAGCACGCCCATCCATCACAGTCCAGAAGGGATGATCCATATGCCCGAAAAGCCGGAGTATGTCAAAAACTACGCCAAGCAGAGGAACGAGGAGATCAAGTACATCAGAGGCCACTGGTACGTATACGAAAGACCAGCATACTATGATAAGGAAAAGAAGCAGATGAGGCGGGGGTCAGGCCACATCGTCGGCACCCTCACCCCGGACGGCCTGGTCCCCAGTAAACACCGCACCTCCAAGGACACACAAGTAGCCGAATCCGCTGCAGGCACAAGCGCCCTCGAAGGTGGCGGAAGCTGCCCGATTCATCTCAATGGCACCCGCACCGGAGCCCTGCACACGGATTTCATCCGCGGCGTGGTGGTCCCCATGCTCACCCCTATAGACGGCGAGGAGCGCATCGATACACCCCGCTTCCGGGCCCAGGTGGAGTACATCATTCGGGGCGGCCTCCACGGCATCCTGGTGTTCGGCTCCAACGGCGAGTTCTATGAGGTGGAAGAGGATGAGATGGAGCGGGGCCTGAAGCTGGCGGTGGACCAGGCCGCCGGGCGGGTCCCCGTGTACTTCGGCATCGGCGCCATCAACACCCGAAAGTGCATACGTCTCGCCCGGATGGCGGCGGCCAACGGGGCCGCGGCCATCTCCATCCTGCAGCCCATGTTCCTAAAGCCCACCCAGGAGGAGCTGTACCTGCACTTCCAGACCATCGCCCAATCTGTCCCGGACACCCCGGTGCTGCTATACAACAACCCCGGCCGGGTGGGGTACGGCCTCACGGCTGATCTCATCGAGCGTCTCGCCCACAATGTCCCCAACATCGTGGGCATGAAGGACACCTCCGGTGACATGACCTTCACCGAGGAGTGCGTCCGCCGGAACCGGGATGTGGGCTTCAAGGTCTTCGGCGGGAAGGACACCCTGCTGTACTGCAGCCTCTGTGTGGGGGCGGTGGGCGGGGTGTGCACCGCGGGCAACTTCATGCCGGAGCTCATCGGAGACATCTACAACAAGTTCATGGCGGGAGACCTGCAGGGGGCGCTGGAGGCCCAGTTCAAGCTGAACCCGGTGCGGCTGTCCATGGATGCCGCCTCCTTCCCCGTTGCCGCAAAAGACATGGCAAACCTCCGGGGCCTGGATGTGGGAGCTCCATACCGTCCCAACCTGTCCACCCCGGAGGGCCCGGTGCTGGAGAAGATCCGCCGCGCCATGGCGGACGCCGGTCTTCTCTGAGACACTTCTCCCGCAGAATCCCGCCAGAAAAGCCCACAATTCACAAATTCCTAAACATTCCTTCACAGGTTCTTGATGGAACCCTCTCGGATTTTGGAGTACGATAGCCGGGCAATCCCATACTGCAAGGAAAGGTTGGACGCATCATGATAGACGAACTGTTTCAGAGTATGAAAAACGTGGCCCTGGCCGGTGTCGGCGCCGTGGCCATCGCCGGCGAGGCCGTGGCCAACATGGCCACCGATCTGGTCCACAAGGGCGAAGAGGTGGTGGAGAAGGCCAAGCAGGCCAACGAGGAACTCCGCCGGAAGCAGGCCCCGGACGCCGCCGACCTCGCGGAGCAGGCCTCCAAGCTCACTCCCGAGCAGCGGGAGCAGCTCATCGCCCAGCTCCAGGAGATGGACCAGGTCACGGTAGAGCACATCGATGCGGACGGGGCGGTTGTCCCGGAGGACCCCACCGAGGCCGAGGCACCCACCGAGCCGGCAAACCCTGAGGAGCCGGGAGACGTCTGATCCCACCGTGTCCGATACCACTGCCGGCAAGGGGACCGGCCGCCGGCTCCGAGAGATCGTATCCCTGCTGATCAAACACTGCAGCCCCTCTGGCCTCAGTCCCGAGGGGCTGCGGGCGCTTTTCGAGGACCTGGGCCCCACCTTTGTGAAGATCGGGCAGATGCTGTCCTCCCGACAGGACATGCTCCCCGCCCCGTACTGCAAGGAGCTGGAGAAGCTGCGTGTGGAGGCAGAGCCCATGCCCATAGACCAGGTCCGGGCGGTGCTGGAGGAGGAGCTGGACGCCCCCATAGAGGAGGTCTTTTCCTCCTTCCAGGAGAAGCCGCTGGGGTCCGCCTCCATCGCCCAGGTCCACGCCGCGGTACTGCAGCCGGAGCGCGGTGAGACCATTGGAAAGGCTGTGGCGGTAAAGGTACAGCGGCCTGGGATCTACGAGACCATGGCAAGGGATATCACTTTACTGCAGCGGGCCGCCAAGATGTTGAAGCCCATCCCCATCGGCGAGGTGGTGGATCTCAGCATGGTGCTGGAGGAGATCTGGGCGGTTACGCAGGAGGAGATGGACTTTCGCACCGAGGCCCGGAATGCGGCCCTCTTTGCCGACAACGCCAAGGACATCGCCTGGGTGGCCTGTCCGGCGGTGTACAGCGCCTATACCACCGCCAGACTGCTGGTGATGGAGCGGGTGGAAGGCATCCCCATCGACCACATCGCCGCCCTGGACGCCGCCGGCTATGACCGATCCGAGATCGGCCGGAAGCTGGCAGACCACTACGTCCGCCAGGTGCTGGATGACGGTTTCTTCCACGCCGACCCCCACTCCGGCAACCTGGTGATCCGGGATGGCAAGATCGTCTGGCTGGACTTCGGCATGATGGGACGGCTCTCTCCCCGGGACCGCAAGCTGATCCGAATGGCCCTGCGCTCCATCGCCCTGCAGGATGTGGACGGCCTGGTGTCTGCGGTGCTCACACTGGGAGAGACCCGAGGCGCCGTAGATCGGGCCAAACTCACCGAGGACATGGATGCCTTTGTGGGGAAGTACGGGGACATGGACCTCGGCAGCATGAACCTGGCCGCGCTGCTCACCGAGCTCATGGACCTGGCCATGGCCCACGGCATCGCCATGCCCGATGGACTCTCCCTGTTGGCCAGAGGCATCGTGAGCTTGGAGGGCCTGCTCAGCAAGGTCTCCCCGGACATCAGCCTGCTGGAGGTGGCGGCCCACCGGCTCTCCCGGGATCTCTTTCACCCGGAGGACTGGGGCCATGAGGTGCGGCAGGACCTTCGCACCCTGATTGATGCAGCACAGCGCTCCTCCGCCCTGCCCCGGCAGCTCTCCGAGGTGCTGCAGCTGGCGGAGCAGGGACAGCTCAAGGTCCAGGCCGAGCACACCCAGTCCCGGGAGACACAGGACGCCCAAGACCGCCGGGCCGCCATGCTCACCGCGGCGATTCTGGCGGCGGGATGTCTCATCGCAGCCGGTCTCTTCTCCGGCGTGGATGCCCCCTCCCTCGCAGGGCTCCCCTGGCCCTCTTTTGTCTTCGCCGTCCTGGGGCTCACCGCCGGCATCTGGGCGGTATGCCTGGCGTGCAGGCGCCATCGGGGGAATCACAGAAGGCAATCTCACCATCAATAGCGCAAAACCACCGGTCCGCCGGTGGTTTTCTCATTTTCCTCCCTCCCCCCTTGACCGTCCCCCGCCCCTTCTGGTACAGTGAACCAAACTACTGCCGATATGGGAGGCACAAACCATGGAGATCCGACCCATCTTTTCCGATGACTTCGCCTGTCTTGCAGACCGCTGCCGGCACACCTGCTGCAAGGAGGGCTGGGAGATCGATGTGGACGAGGACACCCGCCGCATCTGGACGGAGGAGGAGACCCCCATCGGGGCCTCTCTCCGGGAGAATCTGATCCAGCAGGCGGACGGCACCTGGTCCATCCGCCTGCAGCCGGACGGGGTCTGTCCCCACCTGAACCGGAACGGCCTCTGCAAGATCATCCTCTGCCTCGGGGAGTACGCCCTCTGCGACATCTGCGCCCTGCACCCCCGGTTCTATGAGGACATCGGTCTGGACGAGCTCTCCGGCCAGGGGCTGTGCTGTGAGGAGGCGGTGGGCTTGCTGCTGGCCACGGAGGGGGATCTCACCTTCCTGGACGAAGAGGACCACGTACTCACCCTGGCAGAGGTGATGGACGCCGTCCACATCCCCCACGATGCGCTGTCTCTCCCCTACAATCCCAGGATCGATGCATCTTGGTATCAGACCATCTTCCACCTCTACGGCAAGTGCGAGTCTCTCAACGAGGAATGGCCCAAGACCCTGGCGCGGCTCTCCCGGGATCCCGATGCCGCCGCAAGTGCCGCACTGACATACTGGAATACAGCAGACCGGCAGGCCTTCCAGCGAATCTTCACATACATTCTGTACCGGCAGCTGGAGTTCGCGGAGGCGTACGGCGTGCCCGCCCTTCTCCGCTTCGCCCAGCTTAACACGGACTTCGTCCTGCTGTGGGCCGCCCTGGACGGGGATCTGCCGGAGCGGCTCCGGTGCTGGTCTGCGGAGATGGAGTACAGCACGGACAACGTGGACCTGCTGCTGGAGGGCGCCGCGGCCATAGAGGACTTCTGAGGCCGTGAAAAAGCCTGAGATCGGCATCTCCCAACCCCAGGCTTTTGTGAAGTTCTATTCCTTTACAGTTCTATGCCTCAGGCCTTCATCAGGGCCAGCATCTCCTCATATGCCGGCGTGGTGAGGTACTTCTGGAAGAGGTCGTACTGAGCCTGATAGGGATCCGCGGTGCCGCCGCTCACCACGATGCCGCCGCTGCCGCCCGCATCCGGTCCAAAGAAGTCGCCGAAATCGGGACTGCTGAAAGTGAAGTCCTCCGGATCGAGGCCCGCCTGCTCCAGGAAGTCCCGGAACGCATCGTCAAAGAAGCTGTCTCCAAAAAAGTCGTCCTCGTGGAAGAAGTCGTCCCCGAAGAAATCGCCCCAGTCCATGCCGTCGCTGCTGCCAGAACTGCCGCCGGTGCTGCCGCCGCCCCGGTAGGCCGCCTTCTTCCCCTGCAGGGTGCCCACGGCGGTCTCAAAGGCATCGTCCACCGCCTGGAAGGCCCGGAGGAAGTCCTGGTTGGCCATGATCCCCTGGTAGACGTCCGGGTGGTGCTCCTTGGCATAGAGCATGTACGTCAGGATGAAGTACCGGAACTCCGCTTGGGAGATCCACTCGTTGGAGCCGCCCAGCTGCGGGCTGTTGGCCTGGTCCAGGTCGTAGGTGCGGAGGGAGTTCACCGTGCCCCAGCAATAGGCGGTGAACTCGTTGAAGATGCCGTACACCCCGTACTGGCGGCTGGCCATGTTGGCGGAGGCCGTCTCGCCGGAGATGTAGGTGCCGTACCGGCCGCCGGAGATGTGCTTCAGCTCGTCCGGCACCACGGCATCGATCTCGGCGGAGTCGAAGACCTCGGTGTGGGTGACGGTCACGGTCCGGCCGGAGCCGATGTAGTAGATCTCCTGATTCCAGCCGGCGGTAAAGCTGAGCTGGTGGTAGGTCTCGTGGACCGCGGTGTTCAGATTGGCGGTGATCCCATCGGCCCCGAACAGGCCGCTCCCGGAGAACCAGTTCAGTATGGAGGACTGGTCCACCCCTGCCGCCATGGCCTGCCGGAGGATCTGGGCCCCGTCCGTGTCCAGGTTGTCCAGCATTGCCAGCACGTTGTCCATCGTGACGGGCGCGTCATAGGCTGGCATGGCGGGTACCGCAGGTGCAGTGAGGGTGAAGGGCGTAAAGCTGGGATCGGAGACCCGCTGCTCCAGAAAGAGCAGGTTGTACACGAAGACCGCCGTCTCCGCCCGGGAGACAGGGCTGTACGGGTAAAAGTTGTGCTCCGCGTCTCCCCCGGTGGTTACCCCCGCCCGGTACATGGCATAGATGGCCTCTGCCCCCTCCATGCCCATGTGCACATCGGGAATGGCGTTGTCCGGCACGGTGTTGCGCACCGTCTGGAGGCTGTCCCTCACGGCGGCATAGAGGAGCTCCGCCATCTGGCTGCGGCTGGCCAGGGTCTCCAGGAGGGGCTCCCAGGACGCGTCCAGAATGCCGTTGGTCAGGGCGTAGTCCAGGTAGCCCTGATACCAGGGGCCGCTGTCTGCCGATAAGGCGGTGGACTGCCCCAGCAGTTTCAGCCGCAGCTTTACGGCGAACACCATGGCCTCGGACACATGGAGCTTGCCGTTGGGGCTGAAGGTGGTGCCAGAGGTGCCGCTGATGAGCCCCTCCTGCACCACGGCGGCCAGCTGGCTCTCATACCAGGTGCCGGCGGGCACATCGGAAAAGCCGGTGGACGAGGCGCGGACAGACACGCCGCAGGACAGGCACAGCGCCAGTGTCAACAGAGACGCGATGGACTTTCTAAGCCATTGCCTCATGGTGGATCTCCCCTCTCTTCAGGTCTCAGATCTGCCAGATCCCTTTGGGGGTTTCCGCAGGTCCCGTGCCTCCAGTATAGCACGATCCAAGATGCGGCGCAATTGCCGCCACGCCTCTGTTTTTCGCGGTTTTCAATCCAATTTCAACCGGATTTTGGAAGGAAATAGGCGCAGTTTGTGAGAATGTTTGCTTTTTTCCACTTTATCTTTGCCGTTTTCCATGTTATAATGACAGTGTCTCTGCTGACGCCTTTCAGCACAACGCCCCATGCCAACACAAGGCAAGTAACGCCAGAAATGAGGCGCTCTTATGAAACGATCCCGACTGTTATGCCTGTTGCTCGCCATTGTGCTGCTGCTCCCCCTGGGGATCTCCCATGCAGCAGACGCCAGCGAGGTGCTCCGCGTGGGCTTCTTCGCCTTCTCTGGATATCACATCATTGAGGAGGACGGACGGCGCAGCGGCTATGGCTATGAGTTTCTCCAGCACCTAGCCAACTACGCGTCCTGGACCTATGAGTATGTGGGCTATGAGGACTCATACAGCGAGGCCCTGGACATGCTGCTGAACGGGGACATCGACATCCTCACCTCCGTGTCCAAGACCCCGGCCCGGGAGGAGCAGCTGCTGTTCTCAGACCAGGACATCGGCGTGAACTCCACCATCTTCACCGTGAAGGCCGGCAATGAGAACGTGGTAGAGGGAGACTACACCACCTACGATGGCCTCACCGTGGGCATGCTGGAGGGCAACTCCAAGAACGCCAACTTCGAGAAGTTCGCCCGGGAGCACGGCTTCACCTTTACCCCAAAGTACTACGCCGAGCAGCCGGAGCTCTCCGCTGCCCTGGAGCGGGGGGATGTGGACGGCATCGTCACGGGAAGCCTGAGACAGCTGGAGAACGAGTGGCTGCTGGAGTCCTTTGACGCCAGTCCCTTCTACATCTGCTGCCGGAAAGACCGGCCGGAGCTGATGGCCCGGATCAACAGCGCCATCAAAGCCATGGACTCCAACGAGCCCAACTGGCGCAACACCCTCCACGACACCTACTACGCCACCGATCAGACCAACTCCATCGTGATCACCTCCGAGGAGCGGGTCTATCTGGAGACCCTACGCCGCGAGAACCGGCCTCTTCGGCTGCTGATGAACCCGGAGCGTCCCCCCTACTCCTACTTTGAAGACGGCACCGCCAAGGGCATCCTCCCCTCCATCTTCGCGCTGGTGGCCCAGAAGCTGGACATCCCCTACGAGTACATTCCGGTGACCTCCCGAGACGAGTACTTCCAGATCCGGGGCTCCGGCGATGCCGATGTGGTGCTGGACTTCTTCTCCGATCACTATAAGGCCGAGACCGAGGGCTTCAAGATCAGCACCCCCTACTACGAGACCAACTTCGTCCGGCTGAGCCTGCAGAACTTCGATGGCAAGGTGGAGGTGCTGGCGGCGGTGGAGCGATCGGACGCCATTGAGGCGTACATCCAGAGCCGCTATTCCCAGCGGACCATCAACCGCTATAACACCCTGCAGGAGATGGTGGACGCGGTAAAGAACGGGGATGCAGACGCCGCCCTGCTCTACTCCCACACCGCGGAACAGGTGGTGCAGCAGGATGTCCGCAACCAGCTCACCACCACCGTGCTGGGCGATCTGTCCCTGTCCTACGCGGTGAACGCCAAGGCAGATGGCGCCCAGTACCTGCTGAATCTTCTGAACAAGGCCTCCCGCAGCATCTCGGAGTCTCAGATGGACACCATCACCGCCCGGGAGACGGAGCCCCAGCGGAAGGGGATGTCCCTGGTGGCCTTTCTCTATCAGTATCCCGTCTATTTTGTGATGGGTGCCGTGCTGTTTCTGCTGCTGCTCTTCACCCTCATTTTGCTGGTGGTCCGGACCCACAACCAGAACCAGCTGCAGGTGAAGGTAAAGGAGGCCACGGCGGAGCTGGAGGCCAAGACCCGGGAACTGGAGGCCAAGACCCAGGAGCTGGAGGTCCGGACCCAGGAGCTGTCTCAGGCCCTGGATGACGCAGACGCCGCCAACCGGGCCAAGACGGTGTTTCTGAACAACATGTCCCACGACATCCGCACCCCAATGAACGCCATCATCGGGTACACCGCCCTCACCACCACCCACCTGGAGAATCAGGAGCGGGCCAGAGACTACCTGGGCAAGATCGCCCAGGCCTCCAACCACCTGCTGTCTCTCATCAACGATGTGCTGGACATGAGCCGCATTGAGTCCGGCAAGGTGAACATCGAGGAGCGGCCGGAGAACCTGGCGGACATCCTCCAGGGCCTGCGGAACATCATCCAATCGGACGTCCACGCCAAACACCTGGAGCTCTTCATCGACACCGTGGACGTGAACGATGAGGACATCGTCTGCGACAGGCTCCGGCTCAACCAGATCCTGCTGAACCTCACCTCCAACGCCATCAAGTTCACCGAGCCCGGCGGGTCCGTGTCCATCCAGGTCACCGAGACCCCCGGCGGCGTCCCCGGCACTGCGGACTTCGAGTTCAAGGTCTCAGACACCGGCATCGGCATGAGCCCCGAGTTTGCCAAGACCGTCTTTGAGCCCTTCACCCGGGAGCGCACCACCACGGTGAGCGGCATTCAGGGCACAGGCCTTGGCATGGCCATCACCAAGAACATCGTGGACATGATGCACGGCACCATCTCCGTGGATAGCGCCCCGGGAAAGGGCACCACCTTCACGGTGCGTCTCAACCTGAAACTGGCCGGCAGCCGCCACAGCCTGGAGCCCATCGCCGCCCTGGCCAACTTCCGCGGTCTGGTTGTGGACGATGACATCGTGAGCTGCCAGAGCGTGTCCAAGATGCTCCGGCAGATCGGCCTGCGGGCGGAGTGGACCATCTCCGGCAGAGAGGCCATTGTCCGCACGGAGGAGGCCATCGACATGGCAGATCCCTTCGAGGTGTACATCGTGGACTGGTCCATGCCGGATCTCAACGGCGTGGAGACCGTCCGCCGGATCCGGAAGATCATCGGGGAGGACTCCCCCATCATCCTCATGTCCGCCTACGACTGGTCCGACATCGAGGAGGAGGCCCGGAGCGCCGGGGTAACCGGATTCATCAGCAAGCCCCTCTTTGCCTCAGACCTGCACCGGGCCCTGGAGACCAGCCTGGGCCTTACCGCACCGGAGACCGGCGAAGAGACCGCAGCAGACGAGTCCTTCCGGGACAGGCGGATTCTCCTCGTGGAGGACAACGCCCTGAACCAGGAGATCGCCTCGGAGATCCTCCAGGAGGCCGGCTTCCAGGTGGACTGCGCAGACAACGGCCGCCACGCCTGCGACATGCTGCTGAACGCCCCGGCAGACCGGTACGATGTGGTCCTGATGGACATCCAGATGCCCATCATGGACGGATACGCCGCCACCCGGGAGATCCGCAGTTTCCCAGACCGGGAGAAGGCGGACATCCCCATCATCGCCATGACGGCCAACGCCTTCGAGGAGGACCGGGTCCGGGCCCTGGAGGCGGGCATGAACGGCCACCTGTCCAAGCCGGTGGACGTGGACGAGATGCTGAAGCTGCTCCACACCCTCTTCGCCAAGCGCCGCTGAGCGCATCGGAACCCATTCTACCCGCGATCGCGCCCTGCACCGCCCGGCGGTGCAGGGCGTGTTGTTGTCTCTGCTGGAAGTGAGAGAAAAACTATGTAGAACATCGGCTGTATATAGTTTTCCCTTCACAGGGATGCCTTGCAAAAAGGAGGCAGTACAGACAAAAGCGATGCCCATCCATTGCCACTATCATGGCCCACTCGGTGCAATTCGGACACGGGAAGGCGATCCTCCCCTGCCCGTCCCAAGTGGACAATCCGTGCAGCACAGGGGCCACACGCCATTAGCCCACGGGCAGACCCACAGAAAGCGCCCCGCAAACCAGACCAATCTTGCGTTAGGAAAATGCAGGAATTTTCGTTTTCCCCTTTCCACGGGGTCTCTTTTGTGGTACACTGCACAGTGAGAATATATTGGAAAGAAGCGTTGATCCCATGCGCACGGACAAAGGCCCGCAAAAAGACAGAAGCCCCCAGAGAGACAGAAGCCCCTGGAAGGACAAGGACAACCTGGAGGCGGAGGCAGACGGCATCATCGAGGGCCGCAATGCGGTGATCGAGGCGCTGCGGGCCGGCACCCCCATCGATAAGATCTACCTGGCCAAGGGTGAGACGGATGCGGCCCTGGGCCACATCGCCAGCACCGCCCGGAGCAAGGGCATTGTGGTGACGGACGCAGATCGGCGGAAGCTGGACGCCATGAGCCGCACCCACGCCCACCAGGGTGTCATCGCTATAGCGGCGGTCCGGGAGTACGTGTCTGTGGAGGACATCCTGGCGGCGGCCAGGGAAAAAGACGAGGCTCCCCTTCTCGTAATCTGCGATGAGCTCTCCGATCCCCACAACCTGGGGGCGGTGATCCGCACCGCTGAGTGCGCCGGCGCCCACGGCATCGTCATCCCCAAGCGCCGCTCTGCCGGTCTCACGGCCATCGTGGCCAAGACCTCCGCCGGCGCGGTGTCCTATCTGCCGGTGGCGAGAGTGCCCAACCTCACGGCCCTTTTAAAGGACTTGAAGTCCCAGGGCATCTGGATCTTCGGCACCGCTGCGGAGGGCACCACCTCCCTCTATCAGGCGGACTTCAAAGGCCCCTCCGCCATCGTGATCGGCAGCGAGGGAGACGGCATGGGCCGGCTGGTGCGGGAGCAGTGCGACTTTCTGGTATCCATCCCCATGCGGGGCAAGATCAACTCTCTGAACGCCTCGGCGGCCGCCGCCGTGGTGCTCTACGAGGCGGTGCGCCAGCGCAGCGGCAACTAAACTTCCCCCGGAGAGGAGGGTGTGTCTGTGGCTTCTGAAGACAAGGACAACGGCAGACAGCAGCCGACATACAATGTAGATGACATACTGGCCGAGTTCGGCTCCGGCAAGTACCGAGACAGCAATGTGGTGCAGTTTCGGGACCCCAAAAAGGGCGCGGAGCAGCGGGCGGAGGCCGCACGGCAAAAAGAGGCGGAGCGGGCCGCCCGGGAGCAGCAGCTGCAGGAGCAGATTCAGCGGAACCAGCAGCTCCGGGAGGAACAGGCCCGGGCCCGGCAGGAGGCCTCCCGCAAGGCCGCCGAACAGGCGAAAGCGGAGGCCCAGGGCAAAGAGGCCAAGCCGAAGCCCGTGGTGGAGAGAGACCCGGAGGACAACACCATCAAGTTCAAGATCCCGCCGAAAGATCCGGAGGACGGAGATCAGGAGCCCCCGGAGCCCAAGCCCCTCAAGGGCGCCGCTCCCCCGGACAAGCCCAAGGAGGAGACCCCCATCGATGAGATCGTGCCGGATGGGGTGCGGCGGAAAGTGGGCGCCCGGCTCTCCGCCTGGAAGCGGAAGGCGGACAACTACGCAGACCACATGTATGAGAACGCCGAGCCGGACGATGACACCCGCAAGGCGGAGAAATACCTGCCCGGCACCGACACCGAGGAGGACTTAGACGACCAGGACGCCCCAAGGCGGATCTTCCACCTGAAGAAGATCAACCCCATGGAGCTGCCCCCGGATGTGGACCCGGCCAAACTGGCGGAGGAACTGGGCAGAACCCTCCAGGCCCAGCGGGTGCGGCTGCGGTTTGCCCTGATCTTCGCGGTGCTCACCCTTCTGCTGTCCCTGGACCTCCCCTTCCTGGCAGACCTGGAGTCCACCCTGTCCGATCTGGATCTCACCCTCTTCGGCTTCCGGGTGCTGGCCCAGACCGGACTGCTGGTCCTCATCGGCCTTCTCAGCGGCGATGTGCTCTACACCGGCGCCAAGCACCTCATCACCTTGCAGCCCCAGGCGGAGAGCGTGCTGTTTTTGGCCTGGCTCTTCACCGTCCTGG
Source organism: uncultured Oscillospiraceae bacterium (assembly GCA_947629915.1). Classification (GTDB taxonomy): domain Bacteria; phylum Bacillota; class Clostridia; order Oscillospirales; family Oscillospiraceae; genus Enterenecus. The sequence goes on from CANRFN010000068.1 coordinate 26,387, forward strand.
ACGGCCTCACCGTGGGCCTCATCCCCAACCGCACCTTCCTCCCATACAGCGCGGTGACGGCCATCGGGGTGTTCTGCGGGCTCTGGGGCACCTACGCCCGAAACCAGGCGGACCGGATGGGGGCGCGGGTGGCAGCCTCCGTCCACACCCCGTACATCGTCTCGCTGGATGAGAACATGTGGAATGGCCATCCGGCGTACAACAAGCGCTCCGACACCACCAACGGCATTGGCAGCGTGCTGCAGGCGGAGGACGGCCCCCACCAGGTATACCGTGTCACCGGGCCTCTGTTGGTCCTGGCGGGCCTTCTGGCGGCGCTCATGGCCTCCATCGGCCAGCGCACCCCGGAGAAGTTCTTCTGGTGCGCCTCTGCCGTCTTCACCGCGGCCGGATCCTGGACCGCCCTTCTGGTATACGGCCTGCCCTATCGGAAGATCACCCAGCGCTTAAACCGCGTGGGCGCCGCCATGGCGGGCTGGCCCGGCATCTCCCGGTGCGCAGACGCCGGCATTCTCATGACAGACTTGGACCTGTTTCCCCCGGGCTCCGTGGCCGTGACCCAGGTGAACGTGTTCGGCGGCGCCCCCACGGAGCGGGTGGTGGGCTACACCGCCACCCTGATCCGGGCCCTGGACTGCGGCCTCACCCGTCCCTTCTACAACCTTCTGAAAGCCCAGGGCGCCCTGTACCGGGAGGTGTCCGGCGTGGTGGTCCACGAGGGCGGCATCTCCGGGGTGATCCGGAATCAGGAGGTGCTGGTGGGCACGGCCTCCTTCATGCACATGATGGAGGTGCCCATGCCGGCGGGCCACAACATCCGCAACGCCATCTTCTGCGCCATCGATGGACATCTGGCGGGCCTCTTTCCCCTGCTCTACACCCTGGGGGATTCTGTGGCCCCCAGCATCGCGGCCTTGATCCGAGACGGGGTGTCTCCCGTGCTGGCCACCCGGGACCCCAACATCATCCCGGACATGCTGGACCGGAAGTTTCACATCTCCACCGAGGGCATGGACTTCCCCGCGGTACAGCGGCGCCTGGAGCTCTCCGCCCGCAACCAGGAGCACGACATCATCCCCGTGGCGGTGCTCTCTCGGGAGGGCATCACCGCCTACTGCGATGCCGTTCTGGGCGGCCGGCGGCTCCGGAAGTGCATCCGCATGGGCACCGCTTTCAGCCTCATCGGCAGCGCCCTGGGCCTGTTTCTCACCTTCTACCTCACCTCCATCGGCGCCTTCGCCAGCCTCACCATCCCCAACTTCCTGGTGTACATGGCGGCCTGGCTGGTGCCGGAGGCGGTGCTGATGAACTGGACCAACCGGTATTGATGGCCAGGGCCCAACACACATACAACCGCAAAAGGCCGCTTCGTGCATTATCGGGGATGTACTTCCCCTCTCAGAAGATCTCTGTAGTAAGCAGAGATCCTGGGAGGGGG
>CANRFN010000069.1 GCA_947629915.1 uncultured Oscillospiraceae bacterium
CCTCTTTATTACGTGGGTATAACTTAAATGCATGAAATTTCGAATTCTGGGTATGACTACAATTCATGATATCACAATGTCCCAATCCTTGTGAACGGTCAGGCTTGTCGTTTTGGTCTTGAACCATGTATTTGTCACTACTACTTCAACAGTTTCGTCCTCTTTCTCTATTGTACCACCAGAGGGTGACACAGACATGTACTTCCAATTATCGCCAGGGGCTTCCTCGGTAACCTCATAATGAGTGCCTAGAGGAATGCCTTCAATGGTGACCTTCTGACCATCCTTCAATTCAAATTCATAGGTTACATCTGCTGTATTGTTGTTGAACTTGAATTCAATTGGCTCTTCAGTCGCTACATCAACTTTTCTTGTTTCTTCGCTACCGGAACCGAGTTTCACGAAGATTTTAAATTCGCGATTAAGGTCTGGATCTTCACTCTGCTCTTTTTTATATTGTACTTTCTTTTCAACACTGAGATTGCCCTTTTTCTGCTCGTTTGTCACAGAAATTGAAGTGCCCTCAATTTTAAAAGTCTGATCTTCGAGTTTTACGCTCTGGCCTTCAATAGTTTTTACAGTTCCAGTGATTTGTACTTGCCCATCGCGCACCACAATGGTAAATGTAATTTTCTGATCTTGTTTTTTATAGCCTTCAGCAGATGTCACTTCAGTCAGAGTGTACGTACCAGGGATCAGTCCTGTAAAGCTGATCTTCCCCTGATCGTCAGTTGCTTTCTCCAATGCCCATTTTCCACTCTCATGTTCTAATTTGAATACAGCGCCCTTTATTACTTTTCCTGTATCAACATCTTCCTTGGTCAGTTCAATATTGACATCCCCATCATTGGAAGCCTTGATTTCATTGCTGCTTGTACTTATTTGATATTCCTTGTCCGGATCAAATTTGAATCCTTCAGGTGCTTTGCTTTCTTTAAAATAATAATTTCCGCTGATTGCTTTGTTTGCATTCCACAACTCTACGTTGATTTCACCATTCACATCAGTAATATAAGGGCCACCGATTTTCTCTTCATCACAATAAAGATCGAATTCAGCACCCTCCACTGGAATTTCTGTTTGATCTCCATTGAAAGCAGCAACCTTTACCAGCTTAATCTTGTGATCAGCATTACCGATATTGACTGTTGCCGTAGCTTGGACTTCGGTCATACCACTGCCTACGCCAATGAAGCTTTGAGATGCAGATTTGTCTCCCTTAGGTGAGTAAAAATACACTGACTCCGCCTGGTCTTGCTTGCCATCAACAGTAACATTTATTTGAGTAACAGCTACAGGCACTTTTTCCAATAGCAAAGAAGCTGTATCTCTATTAACTATTGATATTGTTTTTTTCTTTTCGCCCGCAACAACCGTAGCTTTTACACTACTTCCCTCACCTGTTGAGCCGTTCAACTTCACAGTAACTGCAAGATCCATAGTCTGGTCCCTATTATTGATCTTTATCACTTTGCACTCAACACTATTAATAACTATTGCCGCCGGGTTCACATTATAGTCTCTAAGTGCCTCCAAATACTTGGTAATAGCCTCGATGTTTTCCCCCACTTCGCTAATAGAATCATAGTTTATTGATGTATGTACATACTGTAAACTGTACCCCGAAAAATGGACACATTTTGAATTTAAGCAGGGCGTAAGTTCCTGGGGGCGCTGCCCCCAGACCCCCGGGGTTTATCGCTTTGGTTTCCAGAAGGCACCTGTGTTTGCCGGTGGTAAACGCTTGTGCGTGGCCGCTGAACAAGCACGACGATTAAATTCAAGTTTGTCCTAAAAACGGGGTACACTTCACTGGTCACTAGCAAATTTATTATATACTTTGCTCTCATGTCCGCCTACGCTTTTCCCTCCAGGGCCGGTTTCCACATAATCTGTCGTTGTTTTGTTGTATGCCGCTTGTGATGACTTATCTCCATTAGACAGGTGCCAAATAGCGAATTGTGTTGCACTGATCATCTGGCCAATGTCTACCTGGCATGAGAATTTCACTCCTGCCTTTACCATATTGTCATACATCACTTCAGCGCTTATGTGCGGATACGAATTAAGTACGATTCCGCGCAATTCCGCTATCGTTTCTTTTCTTTCTTTTTCATCCGAAATTTCTAGCGCGTACCAAGAGCTCTCAATATTTTGACGTTGGTAATTAACTTCTGGTTTTGCCGGAGTCTCTAGATCGCTGCAATAAACAAGAAGATATTTATCAGCCAAAGTGTCTGCCAATTGATAAATAGCTGGCATACTTCCGCTACCTTTATCATTTGCAGTATGGGGGCTACGCTGGTAGTACAGATACTGATCGCTGCTTCGGAATTGATACAGAGGATCTGCCGCATCTGCAAAATCCTTCCCTTCGCTCAAGTCCCGTGTTGCCGGAGTAGCTACATATTCTTTTTTATTGTTAAGGGCCACTTGTGCATATTGTGACGGTACAGCGTTCTCAGCTTGTGTACAAGTCCACTCACCCTCAATCTTGCCATAGCACTCATCCGTATGGACATGCTCTTCCATACTACAGATCAGCTCACCCTGAGCAGGCATCACACCACCCTCATAGCAATCAGCGGTGTGAACATGAGGCTCTACTGCTTTCTCTTCGCAAACGAGGGTCTTCTGGACTTCCCAGCAGCTAGTGTCATGCTGGTGACCGGGATAGTACACATCTGTCTCATCATAGTAGTCCTTGTTACCGCTCACCACAGGGCCAGACTCTTCCTGCCCACAGATGAGGACCTGTCTCTCAACGTAACAGCTCAGGCCATGGACATGCCCTTCCATCTCTTCCTGGCCGCAGATCAGAGCCGGTGCCTCTACCTCGCCATAGCACTCGTCTGTGTGCTGATGACCTTCCGCCTCTTCCTGTTCACAGACAAGAGTCTTCTCTTCCTGGGTACACTCCTCACTATGCTTGTGACCCTCTTCCTCTTCCAGCTCGCAGATCAGCTCGGCTTCACCATAGCACGCATCAGTATGGGCATGGCCCTCAGATGTCTCCTCGGTGCAGGTCAGAGTAGTCGTCTCCCCGTGGCACTCCTCGGTGTGGGTGTGATTCTCGGGAATGGTGCAGTTCAGGCCTGTGACAGTATATAACACCCCATCGAGCTCCATTTCCTGGCCCGGCTCACCGATGATATAGCAGTCTACGGTGTGGACATGATTTTCCGGTATCTCACACACGAGCTCACTTTCGGTTGTATAGCAGTCCTCGATGTGAACGTGCCCCGTAGCTTCCTCCTGCTCACAGATCAGCGGACGCTCACCGTAGCAGGACTCGTCGTGCACATGGCCTTCCTTCTCCTCCAACCCGCAGCTGTATGTGGTGGTTACCTCGTAGCCCCCCTCTGTGTGGGTGTGGCCCTCGGCTTCTTCCATACCGCAGGCAAGTGCCTTCTCCGGATCCGCCGGTGCGTAGCATGCAGACGTATGGGTATGCTCCTCTTGTCTGCACGTCAGTTCCCAAGTGCTGTCCCCTTGGGTGCACAGCCATCCGTCCTGATTGTGGACATGGTCAGGGGCAGGGGCAGTGCTATCGCCGTTCCCCGAATCGGACGGGAGATCCCATTCGGGGTACATAGCTGCCAGTGCCTCGGTACCAACCATGCCAACCATCAGGGCAACGGTCAGAAGCAAAGCCATGAACCTTTTCATAACATTGTTAGATTTCATAGATTTCTCCTTTCAATTGTATAGACATGGATTGGCATATCAAACGATATGTCGTATCGTAAAAGCAGACTTTGAATTGATCTTTCCTTTGGATTTGTTGCTGTACTTGCTCCTTCATCTGCTCTTTTCGCATACCTCTGTGCCTACCGCTCATGCGTTCTCTCGCATCACCAATAGCCACCCTCTCATGCGGTTTCCTCGTCCTCCGCTGCCGTCTCCAGCGCGGCCTTGTTCATCGCATCCCGAAAACTCTTGGCCGGGCGGAACACCGGTTTCAGCCGTGCGGGAATCACACACTCTTCCTTCGTCCTGGGATTTCGCCCCACCCGTTCCGTTGTCTCCTGCAGTTCAAAGACTCCGAAATCTGGGAAACAGATGGACTGCTTTTCCACCAAGGTCGTGGCAATGGTCTGCAGGAACGCCTCCGTGAGATACTCGGCGTTGATCTCCGAAATATCTGCCGTCTCCGCAAGAACGCGGGTGAACTCCTTCATGTAGACGTTGGGCCTCTTTTGGATCTGTGTTGCCATTTCAATCATTCCCTCCCTTCTGTCGCACCAAGTGCTTTTGGTTTGTCGTTTGGACTTCGTTGGATCGGAAAGCATCCGGCCTGTCTTCGTGGACTTCCTGTACCACAAGTACCGGGCATGATAGCGATCCCTATACACGCCCTCCCTGCACACCTCCGAATGCGCCAGGGTGCCAACGTTCCGCACCCCCCAAAGCATCCATTGCCGTTCCATATGCAGACAGGAAGGCCCGCGCCAAGTACCCATCCTTCGCCGCTGGCTTGATCGCCCTCTCGCAGGCCGGGCCCCTCAGGTTTCATCCTCCTGAGTGTGGTAGGGCAACCACTCTGTCCTGATCTATCCCATTGCACAAATCCCGCACACCATTTCGGAACAGCCGCAGTCTGCCGCACAGGATTTGCCGCTCTCTACTATTTCATTTTTCCAATATTCTTGGATTAAAACGTAGAAACCGGCACAAAGGAGCCGAAGAGAATGCCCTCTACATACCTCTACCGGACAGACGGCCTGCCCCTGTGTCCGCCAAGGCCTGTCTTGGAGGGTGTCCTTGCCCATAGGCAATGCGCAAGCAGCGCGTCATGCAGCACAGACTCATTTGGAATTTCCAATATTTACGGGATAGAGTGCAGTTCGATCCCTCCCCACAGAAGGGACCGCAGAGGATCCGCCTACACAAATCCACCAGACAGACAGCCTGTCACTGTGCCAGCCAAAGGCCGTCTTGGAAGGCGTCCTCATCTATGGGCAGCCAGCATCTCTGGTGTGCACTCATTTGAAATTTCCAATATTTGTGGAGCAATGCGCATTCCCGCCCCACAGAGGAAGTTGAAACCCGGCACCCCGCTCTGCGTTCCCTCACATCTTCCCCAAACCAGGAGGGCACCATTTGAAATCGTACATGATTATTGGAAATCCGTCAAGAATTGGATGCCCAAGATTACCCGAACGCAGCTTTTCCTACCCGAACGTCAATCCACAGACCTGTTGATATTCAACACTTCACATTTCGCGTTTCGGCATCTTTCTGGAACGATCAATGCGCGATCATGGTTTCGGTTTTCCACAAAGTAAAATCCCTGCAAGCCACTCAGCTCAGGTCTTCTCAGCCATTTTCACGCTACTTTTGGAATAAGCTGCACAATCGGGGTACCTCCCATTACCACTCGAGCATCGGTTCAGATGCCGCAAAAGTGGTTCAAATCTACCCGAAAGTCTTAAAATGCCACAAGAACCGCCAGCCTCCGCCTCATCAACAGAATTATTCCCAAATCTTACCTGCCGTGCAAACACAGGTATAAGGACGATCCGGACCACTTTCCCTTCCTCACCGTCAAGCAAGTCCCATACAGTTCAAAGGGCCAGGGATTCCGCGCTCGCGGAATCCCTGGCCATGATATGTGCAGTTTAGCACAGAAAGACCCGGAGAGCGCTGCTGGTGTGAAGCCGAGACCGCAGGATCGAGATCTGTGCCAACATACAGCAGCCGGACCTGGCCGAGCGAATGGGACAAGCCAAAGGTCCCATTGCAGAGAGGATCATGCACAGCTCTGATCGCTTGTAGCGGCATCTGGAGTTAGACGAGTACGAAACTGACTTGAAATTCTGCAGAAGAAACCGACCTGAGAAGAACATGCCCTGGCCCACACCACAGCGGATACCGCTTTGGTACTGCTCACCTGCATCATGGCGGTTCTCTGGTATCGGAAAGTCTCCAAAGAATCGGAAGTCTCAGTAAAAACGGCATAGCAGTCCAGATCGATTGCGCGGAAAATGGTAATACATCATTGGGCATATGCCCAACGATGTATTACTTTTATCGCCAAACGTCCAGCTATTGTATAACATTATTCCTTGTTTCTCTTCCACAATCCCAATTGCACTTTTCCATTGACTTTCCGCCTCGCTCGTGTATAATAGCAGGTAAAGAAGGCATTCAACATGCAAACAGACAATCACAAGTTATCCGCCGGGACAGAGGAGCCCAGCCGTCACAACGCTTCTCTCCCCAATCAGACGGAAGATGCCATCATTGACGCCGCGGCTGCCCGCATTCTGGAGCAGTACCTGCCCGCCTTTCAGGAGCTCGCGAAATGATCAAGTTCAGGAGAGAAAAGGTCCTGCAGCTGCACAGGATGATGGCCGATACCACTGGCGGCAGCATCGGCGTACGGGAAGATGCGCTACTGGAGTCTGCATTGGAATCTCCCTTCTCGAGGTTCGGCGATCAAATCACCGGTTACAAAGTGGTTCATTCTTTTGGGGAACCCAAACAACGATTCCGTAGAGAAGCACTGCCCGCTTCTTTTGTGATGAACACCATCTTCCAGGAAGATGTGGAATGCAATGAAAAACTCAGGTTTAACAAAATATGGTATTTCAAGGGCGGAAAGGATGTGAATATCATGTCGAATTTAGCCACGGCATCCCCGTTTCCGGTGTCTATCGAGGCGTTACAGCGGGAACATGTGCACTTGGCCAAGGCATGTGTCCAGGCACTTGCTGCTAAAGACCGGGCACTTGCCGCCAAGGACCGGGTACTTGCCGCCAAGGACCGGGCACTTGCGGACAAAGACAAGGAAATCGCCAGGCTGCGCCGGTTCCTCAAAAAGCGAAGCAAGCGGTAACATTATTGACCTGTCTGCATCGGGGAGGGAGTGTATGAGACATTCCCTCCTGCAGAGAGAAACGAAATTGAATAACAGCTGGAGCAGCAGAGCGGCGGATGGAATCCGATCTGGTTCTCTCTTGTCTTTCGAACTCTGGGAGGAAACCGGGCCAGGGAAGGAGTGGATGCGCCGCACACCCTGGACGAAAAGGAGGCGAATATCGTGTCGCATACAGTCATGGGATCTCCATTTCTGGTATCTATGGAGGATTTAGAGCAGAAAAACGCACAACTGGACATGGAAAAAGCACAACTGGCCACGGAAATTGTGCGCCTAAATGGAGAATTGGTGGCTGCCCGCAAGGAAATCGCCAGTCTGCGCCGGAGTCGAACCCGCACTCTCACAAAAAAAGGCAAGCCGTAACTGTATTGCCTCTCAGCATCAGGGAGGGAGCGTATGAGACATTCCCCTTTTGCAGAGAGAAACGCAAAGAAATAACAGCTGAAGCAGCAGAGCGGCGGATGGAATCCAAGCCTCTGCTGCTTTTTGCTCCAGCTTGCTGTGATTATGATCTCTGGTTCAGTTGCAACGTACTAAACTGACGTGAAATTTCACAGGAAACACGACTTGAGAAGAGCAGTAACGATGGAGCAAAAGAGGAGCGATGAGCACTTGCAGTAGGGAAGGGCGAACAATCCGGACAATGCAGACAGCGCCCCCAGCGGAGTCTATCCTCCGCTGGGGGCACTGTTATCTCAGGGTGCTATCTGCTCATCGGCATATCAGCTGTTTTCCTTCTTCCGGCGGACAACCAGGTATGCCATGCCGGCAGCAGAGGTCAGCAACAGGGCTGTCCAGCATGCGGCGCTTACCGTCTCACCGGTCTTCGGGGGCTGATCGCCTTCCGGTACCGGCTCATCCGGCAGATCTGTATGGTCTTCCCCGGGAACGTCTGGGTTGACCTGGTCTGCGGGCTTGCTCGGCTCGCTGGGCTTGTCCGTCTCAACAGGTTCCTCCGGCTGCTTGCTCTCCTCAGGTGTTTCACTGAGTGGCGGGTTTTCATCCGGGAGATTCACCGGCGGCTCTTCCGGTGTGCCGCTGAGCGGCGGGTTCTCATCCGGGAGATTCACCGGCGGCTCTTCCGGTGTATTGCTGAGCGGTGGGTTCTCATCTGGGAGATCCACTGGCGGCTGTTCCGGCGTGTCGACAAGAGGCGGGTTCTCCTCAGGGATGTCTACTACCGGCGGCACGTTAGGCTGATTGTCCTCCGGCTCGTTTTGGTCGTTGACAACGGGCGGGTTCGGAGGCGTCTCGGGCTCCGGGTTTGTCTGCGGCGGAGTCACAGGGGTGGACGGCGGTGTGGTCTCAGGCGTAGTAGTCGGAGGCGTGGTCTCAGGTGCAGTGGACGGAGGCGTGGTCTCTGGCGTAGTAGTCGGAGGCGTGGTCTCAGGTGCAGTGGACGGAGGCGTGGCCTCAGGTGCAGTGGACGGAGGCGTGGTCTCTGGTGCAGTGGACGGAGGCGTGGTCTCTGGAGCAGTAGACGGTGGCGTGGTCTCTGGAGTAGTAGATGGCGGTGTGGTGGTCGTTACACTGTACACCATGGTGATCTCCACATCGTCTGTGATGACGCCCGAGATATCATCGCCGGCAGAGAATTGATACGTGTAGCCGGGGATCGCAGGCACTGTGACGCTGTAGGCATCTCCCGCAATATAGTCATCTGTCTCACTCGTTGGCAAAATGGTATTCCCCGCAGTATCCACGTAGTTCACCGTGACGGTGTATGTCGTGGCGTAGGTAAGGGTGATGGTAATGTCGCCTGTAACCGTGCCAGTGAGAGCGCCACTTGCGCTGATATATCGATAGCCGGCAATATCAGGGGCTGTAACGGCATAGGCGGCACCATTTGCATAGGTCTGTGTTGTAGAAGGACTGATCGTGTCCCCGGCGGTGTCCACGTAGTTCACGGTCAGGGTGTACGAATTCACCGCGTACACCAGTGTGACGGTCACATTGCCCAGGATCGTGCCGGTGAGTTCACCTTCGGCGTGGTCATAGGTGTAGCCTGTGATCGCTGGCGCCGTCACGGTATACGGTGTGTTGTAATCGTGAGTGGTGGTCGTAGAAGGCTGCAGGGTGTTGCCCGCGGTATCCACATAGTTCACGGTCAGGGTGTACGGACTCGGATTGTACACCAGCGTGACGGTTACATTACCCAGGATCGTGCCGGTGAGTTCACCTTCGGCGTGGTCATAGGTGTAGCCTGTGATCGCAGGCGCTGTCACGGTATACGGTGCGTTGAAATCATAGGAGGTTGTTGTAGTGGGCTGCAAGGTGTTGCCCGCGGTGTCCACATAGTTCACGGTCAAGGTGTATGGATTCGTTGTGTACACCAGGGTGACGGTCACATTGCCCAGGATCGTGCCGGTGAGTTCACCTTCGGCGTGGTCATAGGTGTAGCCTGTGATCGAAGTCGTAGGCACGGTATACGGTGTGTTGTAAGCATAGGAGGTTGTTGTAGAAGGCTGCAAGGTGTTGCCCTCGGTATCTACGTAGTTCACGGTCAGGGTGTACGGATTCGGTGTGTACACCAGCGTTACGGTTACATTGCCCAGGATCGTGCCGGTGGTTTCCCCTTCGGCGTGGTCATAGGTATAGCCTGTGATCGCCGGCGCTGTCACGGTATACGGTGTGTTGTAATCATAGGGGGTTGCTGTAGAGGGCTGCAGGGTGTTGCCCTCAGTATCTACGTAGTTCACGGTCAGGGAATAGGGCGCTGGAGTCCACTGGGCCACGTATGTCACATCACCCGTTACCTTCTCTGCAACTTCCGGCTCCCAACCGCTAAAGATATACCCTTCGCGAGTTGTTGACCCTCTAAACTCCGGGGTATCTGCTCCCACATGTGTCAGAACCGACTCATCTTCAAAGACAACTGCGTCTTCCACGCCGTCTGTGTAGGTTACAGTGCAATTGCGGCCGTAGAGCAGTGTCACAACAACGTTTGCCCCGCTGATGGTTCCACTCAATTCGTCTGAATCTTCATCAGGACCAATGTACATATAGTCGGTGCCCTCGTGAGTGAGCTTGTCTAATACCAACTCCTTCGCTTCGACATCGTAATCCTCATTGTCCCCAACAACATACATTTCCTCATCATGAAGGGACTTGCTGTGATCCTCCGTATCGAGGTATCGGACCGTGACTTTATAGCGGTCCAGCTCCGGGGATGCGACAGCGTTGGCTTTCTCATCTTCGCCGATATCATAGACGGTCGCAGGGCCGGCATTCGTTGTGAGTTCGCCAAACGAATCATCGACTTCTGCATCCTTCAATGTGGCGGTATAGCTCATGTTAAATACTTCGAATGGGAGTCCAAAAATGTGCCAGGTGATGGTCTGGCTGCCGTCACTATTCGTATTGACCTCGGCATAGCCGTTATCACATTTGATATCACTGGCATCGACTGTAAATCTGGGATCAACGTTATCGGTGAGCACGTACTCGGTGAATGCGGCGTCTATGGCGTGGTTCATAGCAGCGCTGAAACCATTGGTGTTGGTACCCTCATAGTACAGATAGCCGCCATCCCCGGTCTCGTAGGTCTCGAAATCAGCATTTTCAACTTTGGTGGCGATTCCCAACAGGGATTTCAAATTGTTCCCGCTGGCATTTGCTTCTCCTGCCACCACGACATAGATGTTGGCTCCGGTTTTCTTGAGAGCATCAAGTGCAGACTGATAGCCATTATTTATACCAACCAGGCCATCGGACAGGAAAATGATCTCAATCTCGCGGTTCTGGTCTGGCCGTGCATTGATGACCTTTAGCGCCTCTTCAAATATTTCTACGTAAGAGGTGCTGTCATCTTCGGGGCGCGTAATGCCCAGGACATACTGCTTGAAATCTTCGTAGCCCTCCGAGCCGACAAAGTCGTATGCCTTCACGTTTTCCGCTTCAGAAGCGAATGTGACAAGGCCCACACGGTTGTTGAAGTTCTCAGCGTTCAGTAGCTCATCAGCCACATCGATGACCTTGGACTGGAAGTTAACCAGCCTGCTGTGCTCGTACCCCGAGGCAGTGTCACCGATGGATTTTGAGACATCCATCAGGAACAGGTAGTCCCGGCCGGGCTTCTCATCATACGTAAATTGAAACGCAACTTCAGCGGTGTTGCGATTTTCATCGGTCCATTTTGCGGACTTGGTCACCTGGGTATCGGAATCGCTGCTTCCCACCTTAGAACTGGTATAATCCTCTGTGCGCTCTTCCAAAGTCTTGGGATCACTGAGTTCCCGCAGATGGAATGTATCCTTCAAAAGCCCTTCAACATCAATCTTCTCATTGAAAGGATTGCCTCCGGCCAAATGCTCAAACAGGCTGCTGATGCCTATCTTTGTATTTTTGGAATCAAAGCCTTTCAGATGGACCTCTGTGTTTGGGGTACCGGTTTTGTCGAACGCCATAGTTTGGATTTCCTGGCAACCGGTAAGCTCAAGGTCGAGCACTTCAAGATCCGGCATATTGTAGAAAGAGAAGCTTTGGATAGTAGCTTTGAGGTCAGGTTTTGTTAAAGCAATGGAAACCTTCCTCAAACTGTCAGAACAGAAGGCGCCCTGGCTGATCATCTTGACGTTCTCAATCTCCACCTCGGTCAGACCGGGCAGCGGCTTTGCTTGTGTGAAAGTAGAAGTCCCCGCGCTGAACGCAAATTTATCGATTGTAGTGCAGTTTTTGATGATCAGCTTGCCATCTTCGGCAGTAAACGCAAGATTTTTGTGTGCAGCTAATTCTATACAGTCCTCATATATTAAAGTTGCAAAACATGTGCTTGTCAGGGGCTTGTCAGGTTCTGATACCTTGATTGCATTCCGGATGGTCAGAGACTCGAGTGCTTCAAGATTGATGATGCCAGACCAATTATTGGAGGTTATGTTGGCAGCCTTTGTAAGGTCCACAACAACATTTTTCACGTATTTGGAATCCATTGCAGCATACAAAGTGTTGTAAAAGCTGAATCCCGTTGTTGACGTGATGCGCAGAGTTTCATCTGCAGCAGTATATGCCCAGCCGTTTCCTGACATGTCTAATGCAGGCCTATCCGCGTTTTTGGTATAGACATGTGTGATATAAACATCCTTGTTCAAGTTACCTTTTGCTTGGTCACCTACCGAATGGTCATAGGTGTAACCCTTGATCGTAGCTGGCTTCGACTGGTTGTATCCAGCCCCTGCTTGCCCCTTATTGTGGATAGCGGACTTGATTTCGTTGCCCTCCGTGTCAACATATTGCACATTCAGGGTGTAAGAAGAGGGTGTGGGCTCCGGATCGGTCGCGTCCTGGTTGTAGACCAAGGTGATGGTAACATCCCCTGTCATGGTCCCGGTCAGATCGCCAACCGAGTGGTCATAGGGGTACCCTTCAATGGCAGGCGGCTCCACAGTGTACCGGCTGTCCTCAGGTACACTCCTGATGGTGCTAAACTGAAGGATGTTGTTATTCGCGTCCGTGTAGTTGATGGTCAGGAGATGGAGTACTGTACTCTGGCCCCCTTCAATTTTGACCGCGGCATCGCCTTCCAGGATTACACTTGGCTGCCCTACTCCCTCGGTTCCTGTGTTTGCAGGGGCTTCAGCAGGTTTCACTTCTGCCCCTGTGGTCGGCTGCTCCTCACCCGCACTGTTCTCAGATGTCACAGGATTCTCGCCCTCGGGAACAACTGTAGGCTGCTCAGGCTCTCCGGCTCCGTCCTTCTCAGATTCCTCAGCAGACTTGTCCGGCTCTTCCTGGACAGACTGATTCTCCGGTTCATTTTCCGTGCTCCCGCTCTCGGGTGCATCCGCGGGTCCGTTCTCGGGCTCAGTCCCAAGCTCGCCTTCCGTGCCTTTGTCCTGAGCCGCCTCGGTAGACTTGTCCGGCACTTCCTCGCCAGACTGCTCCTCCGGATTGCCTTCCATGCCCCCGTTCTCGGGTGCATCGGTGGGTTCGCTCCCAATCTCAGTCCTAGACTCGTCTTCCGTAGCTTCATCCTGTGATGGCTCGGTAGACTTTTCCTCAGGAGCGGGATCACCTTCTACCTCGGGAGCGGCAGCCCTCTCGTCCTCCGGATCGGTATCATTCCCTACCGCAGGATCATCAGCCTCCTCCACCTCAGACCCATCCATCGGATCTTCTGTCGGAGTCTGCGCATCTTCCGATCCGGGCGCATTCCCCTGCTGCCCCTCAGGTTCGGTTTCCCCCAATACAGGTTCTGTGGTTACAGGTGGATCCTCCCCCTGGTCTGCATTTCCCTCTGCAAACACTGGGAGCTGCATCAAAGAAGCACACATCACCAATGCCAGAAGAAATGCAATATACTTCTTCATTTTAGACATCATCATTTCTCCTTTCAATAGAATGCTATGTTTAAATGCATCAATCGATATACTACATTGTAAAACAGATTTTCAGTTGACAGCGCTCAACTCTTGCAACTGTATCTGCTTCGCATACTGCTGTGACTACGCCCAGAGCTTCATGGAATTCTGGGCTTTCCGTTATACGATCTACGCTCTCATAACAATCGTTGGGGTTCGCGGTCAGGTCGGTATCCTCTACCCCCTTATCCCGTACGACCTTGTTCAAAGGCTTTCGCAGGATCCCCAATGAGCATCTATCCTCCGCATTCGGTAGTTCCCCAGGCAGCTCAGTTTTGATTATGGTCAACTAGCGGGTCATTTGTAAAATTGTCGCAGAGAAGGCAACTCTGCGGCATTTCAACTTTTGAACCAAAAAATCAGCGCTTTTAACTGTAATCTCATGAAACTCAGAACTTTTTCAGGGTCCTTTATCGTTTCTGACGGCGCATTTGACGGCTTATTCATTGAGCACCTGAGAGCGCTGCAACGGTCAATTGTGCCATTTTGTTCTTTATTAGACTGCAAATCGTCCATTTTCCCCTTGTTTTACCCCTCAGATGTGAAGAATTCAGTGCCTTCGCATTCCCATTTTGACGGCGCATCTGACGGCGCATTCGTCTGCAAAGCGGTGAACACGGCCTTTCAGACCCACCAATTCATTCCGAAATGTGGAAATTTGCAGCCTTTTCAACGGATTCTCCCCTTGATTTCTGCCATGTCCCGTGCTAAAATCCGAGCTGTGAAGGTGTGCCCTCTTCCGTCACGGAGTTGCCTTCTCCATGACAATCCTTTCACTATTTTCATTGTTTTTGTTCTGAATCTGCACCTATTTCCCAGCTTTTGGACACTTTTACACCGCTCCACTCGCAGCGCCTCTTCGGCGCTGTATTTTTATGTCCATCCAGTCCGTTTCTCATCTGCGCCTGTTTCCTGATTTCTCATCTTGTAATTTGTTCATCTATATTATAGCTTCTAGGCTATACTATTTTGTCGGAAATTCGTCAATATAGGGGATTCCAAGATTACTGGAAAGGCGTTCCCACTTTCTCAAAAGTCTTGAGGGGTCCCATTGATAATCAACACTCCTTGTTTTGGATTCGAGATAATAATCGGCCTGAAACCACGCTGCTTCGTTTTCAATTGTGCACAAATTTATTCTCAAATAGTGCTGTTTCGCATCTTTCCAAGCGCATGCCACGTCCTGCAAAACAGCAAGTGCGCACTACCTGTATCTTCCAGTTCTCCTTCTGCGTCCGCATCCACACCGATGCCGCTTATCTTTTTCACCCCCGTCCCTGTCCACAGCTGCCGCATTCCAATCCATGTACCCCGCACCCAGGTGTCCCCAGCCAATCCACACCCCGTCCGCACCTATGCACACAGCCACACAGTCTCGGAACCACGCAGCCCGAGCGGCACCTCCACCAGCCCACTCCACTCCCATACAGCGCCAAGCCAAAAGGCCCGGGATTCCGCTTCCTGCGGAATCCCGGGCCTTACCCGTATCGTCTCCCTTGTCCTGACTGTGCAGCACACTCTCGCCGCTGTGCCGCCGCACTCCCGCCGGCAGCATGCCTTTCTTGTCTGTGTCCGGATCTGTGCCTGTCCCTACCCCCTGGTATACTGCCGCAGGGAGGAGAAGAGCACCGTGTTGTCCTCTGCAAAGAACCGGATCGTCTTCCCGGTGGTGCCGTACACCCGGATGGTGAGTGCCATCTGCCCGTCCAGGTAGAACATCCCCACAGACCCCTCCTGGAGATAGGTGAAGGCGTGGTCTGTGCCAGCCGCCAGGGAGAGAGAGGACTCGGTGATGAGGGTGTCCCGCTCGTTGTACAGCAGCTGTGCCTTTCCGTTGGCGGGGTCCAGGGAGAGGTACTTGTTCTTGTTAGACCGGCTGTTCCCCTCAAAGACCAGGCCGAAGGTGCCGGTGCCGGTATAGCGGAACTCCCCGGTGATGAGAAAGCTCTCATAGCTCGGAAGGGCATCCACCTCGGCGTACTCAGCACTCCCGTCCACATACACATGGGTGCTGTTGTCTGCCGGCAAGGTCCTTCTCTGTTGGAACCCCCCGATGATCTTCTCCGCCGGCTCCAGCAGCAGCGTGCCGTCCTCCAGGCAGGTGAGCTGCTGTACCGCCAGATTGCCGCCCCAGCCGGCGATCTCCTGGCTGGAGGATGGCACCTCCGCCCTACGCACCCACCCCACGAGGTAGGTATCCTCCCCTACGGTGATGGGCCTGGCGTTGCAAAAGAGCCGTCCTTCCAAGCGCTTCGGGGAACGGTATATCCCATAGGGGCTGGAGGCCTCCGCATACCACATCGCCCCCGTCTGATCCGTGAACAACAGGTAGTGGTGGCCGTTCAGGGTGAAGCAGTCCGGCGCGGAGAGCACATCGCTGTCTGTGCGGTCCCGGTACAGGGGGCCATCGTATGAGAGGAGGTTGAGATTGCGGTCTAAGGTGAACCGGACAATCCCCGCCGTGCCAACCCCCTGGGAGGTGCTCACAATGAGGGTGATGTTCCCGGTGGCGGGGTCCCAGCTGGCCTGGGGATCCCGGAAGGCCGTGGTGGGGCCTAGCTCCTCCGGGGGTGTGAGCTCAAAGAGGGTGTTGCGCTGAAAGGAGGTGAGAGAGGAACTCATTGCCACATGGATGGCTTCCGGCTGGGCGCTGGAGAGGGCGTCTGTCCGGGCGGTGTAGAAGAAGAGATACTGGTCCCCCGCCTTTACAACAGACCCGCTACCGAAGTAGCTCTCCTGTCCGCCAGCCCGGGAGGCAGCGAGGATGGGGTTGTCGTACTCAATGTAGGCGTTGAAGTCCGTGGTGGTGACGAGATAGATGGAGTGGTTGTACGAGTCCCCGCCGTCCTTGAGGTAGTAGAAATAGAAGGTGCCGTTCTCATAGTACGGGATCACATCCCCCACATAGGGCTGGCTCTCCCCGTCTTTGTCCGGGCGGAAGAAGGACTGGTACTCGTAGGCGTCCTCCTGCATCTCCGGGGTGCGGAAGCCGGAGAAGTCCCGGTCCTGGACCCCCTCGGCAAAGTCCGCCCCGCCGCTCCGGTCCCAGCCGGCGTAGAGGGTCACCGCCTCGTCCACATGGTCCTCCTCCAGGTCCCAGGGGGTGGTGAGGCCGGGATCCAGGAACCAGCCCAGGAAGTTGTAACCGGGACGGGTGGGGTCCTCCGGCGGGGTGAGCTTCTGCCCCTCCTCTACGGACACCGCCTCGATGGGAGGAGCGCCCTGGTAGTTGGCGTTGAACTGGACGGAGATGTCCTTGCCCCGCCGGCAGCCTGTGAGGAGCAGGGAGAGCCCCAGGAGGAGCGCCATCCCGGCTGATAGGGCTTTTTTCATGGGGATACCGTCCCTCCCGTCTTGGATGCACCCCATGGGACCCCTGATATTCTGTGGGGGTCAGTGGGCGTGCTCGTCAATGTATTCCGGCACCAGCTTGGAATATGCGATGATCTGCTGGCTGTACAGGGAGAACTTGCCGCTGAGCAGGTAGCTCACGGCGCAGGCAAAGCCGAAGAAGATGATGTGCTGATGGCCGAAGAGCTCCAGGGCCATAAAGGTGGACGCGGTGGGGCAGTTCACCACACCGCAGAAGGTGGCGATCATGCCGATGGCGGCGGCAAAGGCGGGGTCCATGCCCAGAAGCGGCCCCACCACGGCGCCAAAGGTGGCACCCACAAAGAAGGTGGGCACGATCTCACCGCCCCGGAAGCCCGCGCCCAGGGTAACTGCCGTGAAGAGCATTTTGAGCAGGAACGCCCAGGGCACCGCCTGTCCCTCTAAGGCGATCATCAGGGTGTGAGCGCTGGAGCCGTTGTACTGGCCGGTGCCATCGATGCTGGTGAGCAGCACCACCAGCAGGCCGCCCACGAGGATCCGGATGTACTGGTTGGGGATGTGCTTTTTGTACAGGTGGGTCACGCTGTGCATCAGCACACAGAAGGCCATGGACAGCAGGGCCGCCAATGCCGCCAGAATCCCCACCTGCACGATGGAGATGGCGTTCAGCTCCGGCACAAAGGCGGGGGCGGGAAACGCCTCCGCCTCAACCCCCAGAAGCTGGGTGATCCCCAACGCGGTGAGGGAGGTAACCAGACAGGGGAAGAGGGAGGAGTACTGGAAGATGCCCACGCTCACCACCTCCAGGCTGAAGCAGGCCGCCGCCAGAGGGGTGCCGAAGAGGGCGGTGAATAAACCCGCCATGCCGCATTGGGTGATGGTCTCCGCATCGTCCTTGTCCAGGTGGAAGATCCGGGCCAGACCCGATGCGATACCGCCGCCGATCTGCAGGGCGGCGCCCTCGCGGCCGGCGGAGCCGCCGCAGAGGTGGGTGAGCAATGTGGCGGAGAAGATCAGCGGTGCCAGCCGGAACAGGGGGTGGTCCTCTCCCCGGACGGCGGCGATGATCTGGTTGGTACCGCTGTCGTTGGGAAGGCCTGCGGTGTTATAGAGCCACACGATCACAAGGCCGGCCAGGGGCAGAAACAGCATGATCCACCCGTGGGCAAGCCGGAACCCGGTTACGGCATTTAAGGCCACGCTGAATGCCGCCCCGCCGAAGCCGCAGATCACCCCGGTGACAAGGCCCAGCACCAGCCATTTCAGCAAAGTGCGCACCGAGACCCATGCCGTCTGCAGTGCGCGAATCAGTTTTCGTCTCAATGGAATCTCCCCGCTTTGAATGGGTTTCGCCGTATTGTATACCCCGGCAGGAAAATGTGCAAGAGGGAGGTGCCGTTCCCCTTTCCAATCTCTAAATCTGGCAAAAGATACGGAAAATATTGCGCGGTTTCAGCAAATTTTTTCGCGGTACCCCCTTCCCATTGTGGGAAAAACAAGGTATAATCGGAGGTGCGCGAGCCCCCACAAAATAATTAGGAGTGATTCCAATGAGCATCAAAGTAGGCATCAACGGTTTCGGCCGCATCGGCCGCATGGTGTTCCGTGCCAGCGTCGGCCATCCGGAGATCGAAATCGTGGGCATCAACGATCTGTGTGCACCCGACTACCTGGCCTATATGCTGAAGTATGATACCATGCACGGCCAGTTCGAGGGCGAAGTGTCCTCTGACGAGAACGGCATCATCGTGAACGGCAAGTCCATCCCCGTTTACGCTAAGAAGAACCCCGCTGAGATCCCCTGGGGCGAGATCGGTGCCGAGTACGTCGTCGAGTCCACCGGCCTGTTCCTCACCAAGGAGAAGGCCCAGGCGCACCTGGATGCCGGCGCCAAGAAGGTCGTCATGTCCGCGCCCTCCAAGGACGACACCCCGATGTTCGTTGTGGGCGTCAACCTGGACAAGTACACCACCGACATGAACTTCGTGTCCAACGCCTCCTGCACCACCAACTGCCTGGCCCCCATCGCCAAGGTTCTCAACGACTCCTTCGGCATCAAGGAAGGCCTCATGACCACCGTCCACTCCACCACCGCTACCCAGAAGACCGTTGACGGTGTCTCCGCCAAGGATTGGCGCGGCGGCCGCGCTGCCTCCGGCAACATCATCCCCAGCTCCACCGGCGCCGCCAAGGCTGTCGGCAAGGTCATCCCCGAGCTGAACGGCAAGCTGACCGGCATCTCCATGCGCGTTCCCACCCTGGACGTGTCCGTCGTCGACCTGACCTGCAACCTCGAGAAGCCCGCCACCAAGGCTGACATCTGCGCCGCCATGAAGGCCGCCTCCGAGGGCGAACTGAAGGGCGTTCTGGGCTACACCGAGGATGCCGTTGTCTCCAGCGACTTCCTGGGCGATCCCCGCACCTCCATCTTCGACGCCAACGCCGGTGTGTATCTCACCGACACCTTCGTGAAGGTCGTCTCCTGGTACGACAACGAGATGGGCTACTCCCACAAGGTTCTGGAGCTCATCAAGCACATGTACTCCGTAGACCACGCCGAGTAATTTCGCCTCGCCCCAAGCCCTGATTCGCGCAGGTTTATCCTAGGGCGCAAGGCAGACAAGTGCTCAACAACCAATCCCGCCGTGGGCGCAGCCCACGGCGGGATTTTCTTGTCTCTGCCGCAGCGGGCGTGCGCCGTATGGTATCCCCACCCCAGCCCGCTGTGTGTTTCGGCACAGGGACTTTGCATCGGTGCGTGCAGCGCCGCAGTAGAGGAGACAGCAGGCGCACTTTTCAGCTCATGAAGTCAAGGCGTGGATCCGCCTCCCGTGGCGGGGGCTGGATCCACGCCTTTTCTATTTCCATCAGGACTCCCACATGCGGTCATGGGGTCTGCCATCTCCACGGTTTGATCACGCAGGTGTGCTTTTTGTAGTCCGGGTCATCCGCGTCACTGTTGTACGTGATCCCCACCAGGAGAATCTCCGGGTAGTTGACGAGACGGTCTGTGTATTTCCGGCTCTCGATTTGCTGGATGGCAGTGTCTGCAGGCTTCTCCCATTTGAGCTCTACCACAATCGGCCTGTTCCGGCTGCTGGCCCGCACCGGCATGAGAAGAATATCCGCGTATCCTTTTCCAGTGGCGAATTCCCAGAACAGGGTGTAGTCTCCGGCCCAGGCATATTGATAGGCCAGCGCCACGGCCGAGCCCAGAGCTGCTTCGTTGTTGTACGTGAGGGGGTTCGAGTAGTACGCATGGGCGAACTCTACTGCCTCGGCTACAGCATCCGCCTTTCCCGCCAGCGTGTCCTCCAAAACCTGTTTGGACCTTGAGATGATCTTCCAGATGTGGTGTTCAGGCAGTTTCTCCAGTTTGTCAAAGAAGACGTCTTTCACTTCCATGTTCGCAATGGAAGCGGTCTGAGAGGACTTGTCATAGGAAAGATATCCCAAATGGACCATTTGCGCAAGGAATTCGCCTGCCGTTCCCGGACTCTGTGCATCCCGCTTAAAGCAGGCCTGCTTGATCTCCACATGTTCCCCTGCCAGCAGTATTCCAACCGCCTCTCGAATACCTGGGAGTTCGCTTTGGTATGCCTCCTGTACTTCTTCGTTGGACGCTGTTTCCTTCCAATAATCCTCTATAGAGTGGTCTTCCAGAGCTGAAGTGACTGAGCACGGACAATACACAGGTCCGGCACCGGGAAAAAAGTACCCGTTATACCATTTCCGGATCTCTTTATATGGCATTTTGTGTGTTTTGCAGAGTTTCCTGACCTCGGAATCTGTGAAACCAGTATATGGGGAAAGATCCTTGGGGTCACGCATCGTGTATTCCTTGAAATTGTTCAGGGCAGAATGCGTCTTCTGCTGCGGAATGGGAAAAATGCCTGTCATGTAGACAAAATTAATGCATCTCGCTGTGTCATTTCCTTTGAAAAGAGCCTTCAGCCACTGCGTGTATTTATCCTGGATGCTTGCGTACCGATCTTCCCGGTAGATGACATCCCACTCGTCCAGCAAAAAGAGGAATGTTTCATTCGTACTTTTGTAAATTTTTAAAAGGGCATCATGCAAATTGCAGCAATTCTGAGAAATGCTCCCAGGAAAAAGCTCTTTCAGTTCCGAAATAACCCAGTGCTCAATATAGACGATAGGATCCACCGGCGACTCTGCAGTCACTGCGGTGATGGCCAGGGACTGGATATCCAGGCAGATGACATTATGTCGGTTCAGATGCCGTTCAAAGGACGGGTCACTGGCAATTTGCAGGTTCTGGAACAGCTCTTTGGAATCGCAGCCCTTGCTGTAGTAGGCGGTCAGCATGTTGATGGCCATTGTCTTCCCAAAACGTCTGGGGCGGGACACACAGAGCCTGGTTTTGGAACGGTCAGTGAATGCCTGGTTGGTATAGGAGATCAGGCCGGATTGATCCACGTAAATCGGACTCTGCACGTCCAGACAAAACTGTTCGTTACTAGGATTCACATAAACTCCCACGCAAATTTCCTCCCTACATGAAAAATAGTCTTCCCTGCTCACCATCTGAGATGCTGCTTCTATATTATAACGCATCCACAGCAATAATGCAACGAGAAAAACAAGGACTTCCGTAGATTTATCCGCCTCCCGGTGAGCCCCGCCCTGGGTCCAGCACATACGAAGCGGACAGGGTATCGGTGCATTTCCCCGCTTTTTGCCCGCACTGCACCGTTTCTGATTTGTATCTCCAGCCGTGTGATATATGATATATGATATATGATAAATAATAGATGATAAATGATAAATGATATGAGAAACAAATGAAACAAGAAATGAAAAGATGGTGCACACCAGATGCTTGGCAAAAGCCTGCGGTATCACCGTCTCAAGAGCAACCTCTTCAAGAGACAGCTAGCGGCGATGACCCACAGCACCGTGAGGTGGATCACCTGCTATGAACAGGACACGAGAATCCCCTCCATGGAAACCATCGAGGCATTGGCAGCGGCCCTGCATGTCCAGATCTCAGACTTTTTGGCAGTCTGGGACGAGACCCTGGTATTCACCCATGGCCCATTCCGAAGAGGGGACAGGCTCACAAGACGGCAGCAGGACTATATCCGCGACACCATTGAGGAGCATATGAGCCGCTTCCACCAGATCCTCTCCATCTTGGGCGGGGCGCTTCTTCCAGAAGCCCCCGCCTGCCACGCACTGCCATTATCCCCCTCTGGCGATGCCGAGGAAGACGCAAAAGCACTCCGCCACTCTCTGTTCCTTCCAGTAGAAGGGCCCGTGGGGAACCTCATAGCACGGCTGGAAGACATGGGCATCCTGGTCTGTCTCCTTCCCCTGGGGTACAGCGCATTCTCCGAGATGCGCGGCCTTGTAAACGGCAGGCACTACATCGCGCTCCGAGACAACCTGCCCCCGGAGCACATGCGCTCATCGCTGGCCCGTGCGCTCTCTCAGTTGCGCTTCGCCTGGCCGGACAGCCTGACAGACAGCGCCATAGAGGAACGAGCCGATGCCATCAGCAGTGCCTTTCTGTTTCCCCGGGAAGATGTAGAGAGGGTGCTGGGGATGGGGATGGGGATGGGGATGGGGATGGGGATGGGGATGGGGCAGCACACGATCTCCCCGCAGGATATGGAACGGATCTGCCAGGAATACGGGATCTCCCTGGCTCTGCTGGAACTGAGGGCCGCCCAATGCGGCATCGCACCGGACCATGTCCCCAAGGCCTTGGATCGCACCAGGTCTGAAGAGCGCGGGTGGAACCGGAACGAACCCGCTCAAATTCCGAGAGAGGAGCCGCTGCTGTTCTCTCAGCTGGTGTGTCGGGCGGTGCGGGAACACGAGATCTCTATCCAAAAGGGGGCAGAACCGCTCCAGCAGTCCCATCAGACGGTGGAGAGCCACTGCTTTGGTGGGTAGGGAGCGGATATGATCGGAGGATAGGGGAAGCCCTCCGAAGAGACACAGCCCTCTGGATCGGGCTTTGCTCTACCGCACCAGCACCCAGGCATGCGCTGCACAGGATCAGGATCCAGTTCCCCCTCTGCATTCATCCCCTGTCGCGCCTCAGCCGCCACCAGATGCAGGGCAGACAGATGCAAGGCTGTCGAGTGCGCACAGTAACCAACCCCGCCATGGGCATCGCCCATGGCGGGGTTTTCCTGTCCCTGCCGTCTGATGCCGGCGCACCGATCCGGTACAGGCGGCTATCCGTTGCGGCCCCGGTTCAGGAGGTACAACAGGTCCTCGAGGGCTCCCTGTTCCGCCTGTTCGTCCAGCTGCTCTTTGAGATACACCGCCACCACTTCCCAGCAGTCCCAGTTCTCCCGGGGTTCGTCTGCGGGGTTGCCTGCCATCACTTCCCGCTTCCAGTTGTAATGAACGGTCTGGCCCTGTACCGCCTTCCGGGGCGTGTTGATGATCCAGATGGAGTACACCTTGTCTATGCTGAGATCCGATTCTGTGCCTGCCGGAGATGCCGCCTGGTCCCCCGTCTTTCTCCGTCTCTCGAAGCGCACCCAGTCCCCGGCCAGCACATTGCCGCAGTGGGCCATGCCATATGCCTGGACCGGGAAGGGCAGATCCTCGTCCTCGGACACCACATCGATCCGGACCGCAATGGTGCGCCGATGCTCTCCTGGGGTATACACAAGGCACTGGAAGCTGTCTTTTTCCTGTGCCGCAACATGCCCTTCAGATTCCTCAGGCAGTCCCCCATCCCATCTGGGCACCATCTCGATCTCGCCCAAGGTCTCAGGCGGCTGTCCCGGGGCATCTGCCGCTCCGGAACCGGGCAGGCACTCCCGGACGATGGTGTCCAGGGACACCTCCTGAAACTCCCGGCAGCAGGTCTGCAGGACCTTTGCCAGGACGGGCTTGCAGCGCAGGATCGCCATGGGCTCCCCCTGCACGACCGATGCCGCCCCTTCCCGCGCCCCATTCCGCACGTCTTCCATGCCGCACTGCTCCTTCCTCTGTTCTGCCATATCTGGCACCTCCTCATGATTCCGCTTTAATGGTCTGTTGGTCTCCGCCTCTGCATCCGCCCAGACACGCCGCCAATCCCATCACCATCAACTTTCCCATCATCCCATACAGGCCCTTCTCCGCCATGTCTCCGAAGAAGAGGTGATCTATCAGGAAGAATGATGGGGCAGGGAAAGTCCCACGGCGCGGGCTGTCCCTCTGCTGTCTTCTCCTCCCCGGGTACAGCAGCACCACTTCCGCACCCAGTCCGTCTCAGGGATCTCCTCGCCATAGGAACCCGTCCGGTTCGGATGGTGCCGATCCCAGACCACGGTGCGGCTCTCTCCCCTCTGGGCGGCACAGAGCCGGAGGGAGCACACCGTGTGGATCTCCCGGGTGTCTGCGGGGTCCTCCGGGTACAGGTATAGCATGGGACAGGTACAGCCCGGAATGGCAACCCTTCCTCGCCCTGTGATCGATGAATACCTTCTCCCAGAACAGCAGTCCCGGCTCCACTAAAGCAGAGCTCTCTATCCCCGCCTCGGTGTAGACATCCGGGCGGATCAACCGTCTCTTGGGCTCCTCCTGGGTGCTGATGAGAAACGAGGCATTGGTATCCGCACCGCACGCTCTCCACCACGCAGCGCGGGATTCCCGGTGCCGCAGGATGATGATCCGTAGGGAGAGCAGTAAAACGGGACCATCCCTTCCCCATGCCCCAAACCAGATCCACCCATCCGCACGGCACAGCCCGTCTGCCCATTCTTATACCGGTCAGGGTTAGCCGGGGAACGCCAGGCCGATCCAGTCCGTACCAGCCGCTTGTATTGTAGGCGTTTTCGTTTCCATTTTCAATCACTTTTTGTAAGGATTTCTGGATTCTGTGCCCACTGCACCCATTCAGACCAAGCGCCCCATCCCGATCAAGCGCCCGCATTCCAACCATGTGCCCGCCTGTATCCATTTGTCTCTCAGCCTGGCAGCTGGCCTCATCTGTCTCTCCCCAGAGAATGGAAGGCAGCAGCACCCCCTCTCTCCACCCAATCCGGCAGATGACTCCCCATCCCTCTCTCTTTCTTTTCTTCCCATCTTGCCTGTACCTCACACCGCCTCTTCCGATCCCGACTCCCTCCACGCCGCTTTCGGCTATCCCGCAGCTCTTGACACCGTCTCCCTCGCCCTCCCTCTGATACCGCGCTTCTCTCTGTCCCCCTTTGACGCCTGTCTCAGAGGCGTCTCTGCCGAGACGCCTCTGAGAAACTGCCCGAAGGGATTCGGGACGGGCGGTGCATCCCCCTGGTGGGGGCTAGACCGTATGGGGAGATGCCCCTATGCCCTGTTGTGCCCAGAGGAAGAAGGTATATTGGCGATCTTGAGCAACAGGCTCTGTCCTGGAATACCCGCACAGCACTGGTGTACAGTCTGGAAGGGTGATGGATGGATCCCGCTGTATGCAGCAGGGTTCCGGTACAAAGGGGGATACTCGGGTACGGGCTGACCCTTGTAAGCCCTTGCAGGCCATGTACGGGTACAGTGAGGGCTGCGATGAAACCCATAGGCTGGCAAGACCTAGGGAACTGACATTAGGGGGAAGTCCCATTGAGATGATCTGCGGCGATAGGTACCCTGGGGATACGTCTCGGCCAGACTGGTTCAGGCAGACTGGGTCCGCTTAACAGCGATTTTCGCGGCCACTCTGCTGGTGCCAGGCGTACTGCCCTGTTTTTGAATAGATTGTTTACATCAAATGACGCCGCTGAAACCACTTTGCTGGAAAACGAAGGGTTTCCCGTTCACTCACCAGGGCTACGTACGTACCGCCAGTCAAAGATGATAAAAAGGTAAATATTTATTTTGGCTTACGGTTTAACACGGTGTTAAAATTATTGGTATTTTATGGAAGGTACATAATTTCCAACTTTCATGGGTGCATAAAGAGGCAAAATCAAAGAATGATGAACTTTTATTCCTATATTTCACGGGAATTTCTGTGTTTTAGCGCCGTTTTTGAAACATCTGAGCGGACAGATACGTCCGAAAAAAATCTCAAATTGGGGCTAGACAGAATCAGATTGTTGTGCTACAATGAACGCGCCGCATACATAACCGTTTAAGTGGAGAGGTGCAGAGAAGCACTTTCTACACACGGACGGAACTTGTAGCAGAGGAGGTGTCGCTGCTGGGAACTGTGCTGACAGGAAAATCCCCTTGAGATCCAACCTGAATCCGCAGAGTTCAGGTACAGTCTAGGATGTACGCCGCACCGTGCGATTAGGCCTTCGGGCCGCGCCCAGTCGTACGCCCTGCTTTGGGTGCATCCGCTGAAGGCATGGGCAACACAGCCCTTCCTAGAGGGTGCCTTACCGGCATTTTGTTACTTATCAACCCTTACATGTACTTTGTTCCTTATCAACCCCTACACAATCTCTACCTATCACTGTGCAAGGAGGTGAGGCAAGCAATGGAGAAAATTCTGGACGTTCAGGATGTTCTGAACATCAAGGATGTGAATGACCTTCAGGATATTCTGGACGTTGAGAACATTGAAAATGTTCTGGACGCCAAGGATCTTCAGGTTGTTCTGAACATGCGGGACATCATCTTTGTTCTGGGCCCTGATGGAAAGCCTTTGATGCCGTCCAAGCGCTTCCGGCATATCCGAGGACTCATCAATGTGGGAAAGGCAGTGAAGATCAGCAGCAGGCCCTATGTGGTGCAGCTGTTGTACGACACTCCGGGGAAGACCCAACCGCTTATTCTGGGAATTGACCCTGGCCGGACAAACATCGCGGTCACTGTTGTCCTGGCGGACGGCACCCCGATTTGGTCAGCGCAGCTGTCCACCCGAAATAAGGAGATCCCGAAGCTGAAGAAGCAGCAGAAGATGTACCGCCAGGACCGGCGGCACAACAGACGGAAAAAACGTCAGCGCAGAGCGATCCGCTGTGGTACGACCACAAAGAAGCCCTGCAAAGAGCAGAAACAGATCACCGCGACCACCTCTGTTGGTGTGATTGAGCGGTTTCTTCCCGGCTGTAAGGAACCGATCTACTGTATCGGGATCAAAAACAAGGAGGCCCGCTTTAACAACCGGAGGCGAAAAGCTGGCTGGCTCACCCCCACTGCCAACCAGCTGAAGCAGACCCATGTGAATCTGGTTAAGAAGGTCATGCAGTATCTGCCAATCACAACCATAGCGCTGGAGGTCAACAGATTTGCCTTCATGGCGTTGGACAATCCGGACATCAAGAAGTGGCAGTACCAGAAAGGGCCGCTCTCTGGGCAGGGCAGCGTAAATGAGGCAGTAGACACCATGCAGAATGGACATTGCCTGTTCTGCGAGAAGCCGATTGAAGCGCATCACCACATTGTTCCCCAGAGCAAGGGCGGCAGCGATACAATCGGCAACATCTGCGGACTGTGCGCAAAGCACCATACCAAGGTGCACACAGACGCGGAGTGGCATGAAAAGATGACCCGGAAAAAGGCAGGAATGAACAAAAAGTATGGGGCTCTCAGTGTCCTGAACCAGATTATCCCCAGCCTCACAGTGGAACTGTCTAAGCTGGCGCCTACACTGGTGACAACTGGCATGAGCACGAAGGCATTCCGGGAAGCACACGGAATCGAGAAGGACCACCACACGGATGCCTACTGCATTGCTTGTTCCACCCTCTCTAATCCCACCAACATTGCCAAGGATTTGGACTATGTCCAGATCCGTCAGTTCCGTCGCCATGACCGCAAGGCATGTAAACGGCATATGCTGGATCGGAAATATACCCTGAACGGCGTGGTTGTTGCCGTGAACCGTCACAAGGCTATCCGGAATGTACCAGGCAGTGAAAAGACTGTTAGCCAGACGGAAGACAGCCTGGAGGAGTACTTGAAGAGACCAGATGCTGCAAAAGTCGGGTACCTCCGCGTGCAAAAACACGAACCCATCTATCAGGAATTGGATCGGATTCTTCCGGGAGCCAAATTCGTTGTGGATGGAAAAGTAAAAGTAATGGTCGCATCACAGGGCCGGCACAAGGTCAAAGGCGGGTCAGAGCCGAACTATTACTAAAACTTCGTTAATCTCCCGTTCTATAGAAAATGGCAGTAAACATCGTGTAAACTCCTGGGGAGGTAGACCATACC
>CANRFN010000070.1 GCA_947629915.1 uncultured Oscillospiraceae bacterium
CGTGGAGTTGAATTCTCCACGACATTTCTTTATTTTATTTTTGATATCTTGCACAATATCATCATGATTTTACCACATTATTCCATTTCCTGTGCTCACCCAGGTTCCCCTGATTTACCGCCTTTAGGCCCTCTCTTTTGTTATGTTTACTCTGCATTCTGCTCTCCCATAGCGACAAAAGGCCCCGATCCCTACGGTTCTCCGTAGAGATCGGGGCCTTATTCTTGCTTTTCGCTGTTCTCAAAACTACCTAACCAGCCTTATCGCCGCACCGGCTCCTTGTGGAAGAAGTACCCCAGGTTGAGCCGCACCTCCCGCCTGCTGATGTCGTTGTTGGTGTAGCAGCAGGTGTCCAGTCCAATGAGCTCAAGGCCCTGGTGGAGGTAGAAGCCAATGGCATTGGTGTTGCAGGTCTGGGTCTCCAGGATCAGTGCCCTGCGCTTCTGCTGCACGGCGATCTCCTTGGCCTTGTCCATCAGACGCTTTCCGATTCCCTGATGCTGTAGTTCATCTGAGACCCAGAGCTCTGTCACAATGAGGCGATTGCTCCACTCCTCGGGACACACCTCAATGCAGGCCAGAAGCTTCCCCTCCTCGGAGACAATCTCGTAAGCCTCCGCCTTCTCCCAGTGGTCCTGATACAGGGAGTCTGGAAAGTCGTACTCCTCGGGGGTGTGGATAATCTCCTGCTCCGCCGGCTTCCGCACCAGAGACACGGTGCAGCCCTTGTCGTCCATGGGGGTGATGGAGACATCGTAGTAGCTGTCCGATCGGGTGGTAAGGGGGATCGGCGTTCCCTTCCAGATCTCTCTGGGCAGGGGCACGATCTCATATTGTGCTGTACTCATAGGGCAATCCCCTCCTGTATCTTCTTCTCACAGTACCGGTTCAACAGGTACATGGTGTAGTCTCCCTTGTCGAAGAGTCGGTTGCTGTTGGGATCTCCACAGGCCCGGACCAGCTCTCCCAGGGACACTTCCCTGCGGACGGTTTGCGCCATGCTTCTCCCCTGCACATAGTTGTCCAGGATCTCCCCGGCACTGCGCTCCTTCAAGTTCCCCAAGCACCAGTATGGCGCCGGTGCGGTGAGATTGGGATAGACGTTGAACCGGCTGTCCACATACAGCACCGGGTTGTCCTCCACGAAGCTCTCGGTGCTGGGGTCGTGTTGCAGCTGCAGATAGAGTGAAGACTCCGGCTCTCCAAACACCTCCTGCAGGTTCTGAACCTGGAAGTGCCGCAGGGTGTACTCTGCCAGCATTGACGGGATCTTGGCGAGGTACTCCTGGGTGGGCCAGATATCGTAATGATTGGCGTTCTCCCCATCACAGGAGCCGGTGTGGACAAAGGCGGTAAACTCCCCTCCGAAGGCGGCGCACCGCGATACAAGCTTCTTCTCCCGGATGAGCTCCTCCACCAGGGGCAGCTCGTTGATATTCTCCTTGTTCACGAACACCTGGATCCGGGGTGAGATGTGATTCTCCATGAGAAGATCCATGGCCTGCAGGATCTCCCGGTAGGCGCCACGTCTGCCCGTCCAGAAGTCCGTAGAGGACTCCCCGCCGAAGAGGGTGAGTTGTACCTTGGAGACGCCCAGAGACGCCAGCCAGGGCACATAGGCGCTATCTCGCACTGCTCTCCACACGCTCATGAGCTCAAAGTGGGGCGTTACAGTATCGGAGAGGCTCTTCCGGAGTTCCCACAGCGTCCGATAGTCATCCGAATAGTCCGGCTCCCGGTACCAGTCGAAAAGCTCGAGGGAGGAGGCATAGGGGCGGAACTGGTCTGCCACCCAGATGAGGTCCTGCTCGTTAAGGTGGCCGTTGGGCGCATGGCCAAGCCAACAGTGCCGGCAGCGGTTGGGGCAGCCGAACATATCCAGGCAGACGGTGAGATGTTGAAACCTCTTCTCCACCCTACTGCACCTCCCGGACCTCTGTCTCGGTGCTGCGGAGATAGACTGTGTTGTGGTCCGGGTCCTCAATGCGCAGGGATATGGTGCCTCCCGGCTCTCGTTCCAGCCGGTTATAGACCCTTGCCCCCAGCCTCAGTGCCTTTTGGGCCACCGCATCGATATCGTCCTCCACTTCGATGCTCAGGGTAACGTTCTGGTAGTGCCTCCAGTACTCTTTGTAGGCGATGGAGAACACGGTACCCTCATGGATCAGAACCTGATACTTCTCATCAACGCTGCCGTTGTCTATGCCCAGCAGTCTCTTGTAGAAATCGGCCAGCCTTGGCACATCGTAGGTCTCGAGGCGTACTTCTGCCATTCTCATGATGGTTTCCCCTCTCTTTCTCTATGATACTGCGGAACACAGTGGATATGGATCAGGTTGCAGTCCGGGTCGAGAAAGCTCATGGACACCACCCCCATCGCGTCCACCGTAGGGGGCTTGCGGATCACATCCCAGAAGCATAGGCCCGCTCAATGGCCTGGTCCAGGTCGTCTAGCCCGTCCGCGTTGAGTGCCAATGTCATGTTCTACCGGCGCTCCGGGAGCTGTCCCTGTGGACGGCGAACTCGGCCCTCCGATACAGCAGCTGGTGGTTGGCGCTGTCTGTGCCCCCTCCTCGATCCCCGGGAACTGCCGGTGGAGGAGAAGAGGCGGCGGTCGTTGTCTCTCAGGAGAGGGAGGGCGCGGCGCTGCAAGGCGCACTGCCCTCGCTGTGCAGTGCCAATCGGAAGACGGCGATCCAACCGGCGTCCCGGACCAGCTGAAAGCCGTGCTTCTCGTAGAGGTGCCGGGGTCCCCGGTACTGATAGGCAAACTCCGTGTCCGTATAGGGATATCCCTCTACCGCCCTATACCCCTCCGCTTTGGCGTCCTCGATCACCCGCTCCAGCAGCATGTCTGCGATCTTCCGGCCCCGGTACTCCGCCGCGATGTCCATGCAGTAGATGCTCTTGGTGTCCCCGGCCGGGGGCATCTCGGTGGTGAGGGAAGGGTTGTAGACGATGGGCCCAAAGGTGGCCTTGTCCCCGGCGTTGCACCAGCCCACGGCGGCGTCCCCATCGTAGACCAGGTAGCCGGTGAGGATGCCCGCCTCGATGAGCTCCTGGGCCACGGCCTTCCGGTCCTCCCGCTGTACAGGGGTGCCATCCGGGCGGTATTCCGCATTGTTCTCACTGCGGAGGTGACTCTCCAGGCAGTAGCAGCCAGACCATTCCTCGTGGTCTGCGAAGGCCTTGGTATCGAAGAAGGTGAAAAAGTCCGCCATGTTGGCGGTGGAGAGGGGAAGAATGGTGAGCGGCACAAAGCTACCTCCTCATATCTATAACACTGCGGCGCATGTCTGTCCACATATCTGCTGGTTGAATATTGCTCTCTCTTGCCCTGGCGGTAGGTTCCGCCTGGGGTATAAAAATGGCCAGGCCCCCCGCCTGCAGCAGCGGAGTCCTGGCCTGAGACACCATACCAGTGTCCGCCCCTATGATACACCCCGGGCCGGCAATTGTCCAGCGCCCGCAGGTTTCCTTTCGCATCATTTTCAAGATCATTTTCAAAATGTGTAACGTTTCATCCCGTTGTGTCCTGCGGCGCCTCGTCCACTTCCCGCATCTGCTTTTGGGACACACTCCCCAACAAACGCGCCCTTATTGTTCTACAACACCAGAACGGGGCGAGTACCGCCCCGTTCCAGCATCAAGCCGGGATCGAGAGCGATGATGTAGACCGCGCCACGGGAATCTCTTCTATCAGCGTCCAAAGCTGTCTCCTTTCGTTTCAGGGAGGCGGGCGGATCGAAGATCCGCCCGCCTCCTATTGTGCTATTTCAGGTGTGCTGTCTCAGGTGTGCTGTTTCAGGTTATGGGCATCCTGCCCACACCCCGGATGTCAGTCTCAGAAACCCGTCTTAGGCAGCTCCTCATCCAGGACCCGCACGGCGGTCTCCCAAGAGGCACTGTCTGTGAGCCAGGCATCTCCATACCGGCCGCCCACATCTGCCGTGTTGCGGATGTTGGTGCTGCCAGACATATCGCTGGCTACCTGTACCTGGAGGATGGGGTCCTGTACGGAGGCGAACCCCGCAGGCACGGTGCCAAAGGCCAGCCGCACCTCGGTGACGTACTCCCCGGAGGCAAGACCCAGGTCTGCCGCGCTCATGGCAAAGGCGTGGTTCTCCGCGCTGTCCAGGCCGTCCGCCAGCACCTGGTAGTCCTGGCGGTTGGTCTTATACTCCACCCGGTACGGGAGGGAGACGTTGTACGTGCCGGTGGTGATCTGAAGCAACTCCAACCCACTGGGAAGGGTATCTCTCCAGTAGAACTGAGAGAGATCCGTATCAGAGAGGTTGGCGATGTCTGAGATGGTGTAGGTGAGCATCTGGCCGGGTTGAATCTCCTGGTTGCCGGTCTTGCGGATCGATACCCCAAGAGACAGGGGCCAGTCCGTCTGGGTGAGCTGTACCACCTGGCCGGATGCGGTGATCTCCGCCACCATGGGGCTGGTGTTCAGCTGGAAACCGGATGGGGCCTTGCTCTCAGAGACAAAATACCGTCCGATGGGCAGGTCCTTTGTCTGGGCGATGCCGTCCGCTCCGGTCTCCAGGGTGCCCAGGACTGCTCCTGTGGCGGCATCGGAAACGGTGTACATCGCGCCAGACAGAGGATCGCCGGCGGCAATGCCCAGTTCCGGAACCGCGGCTGCCGCAGTCTTGGTGATCTGGATCCGGCCGGTGCCCGCCGCAACGGGGTCGTTCAACCAGTCCACGCTTAAGACTTGGCCAGGGGTTACGGAGAGGGATTTGCGGGTGTTGTCTGCCACGTAGCCCGGTGCCGCCGCCGTCTCCTGAACCCAGAAGGGGTCTTGTGCGGCATCCAGGTGGTCGATGGTGACATACCCATCTGCGTCTGTGGTGAATGTGCCGATCAAATGGTTGTTGGCGTCCTGAACCAGGAAGGAAACACCGGGGATGCCGGCACCGGTCTTGCTGTCTCGCTTGTGGATCCGGATGGACCCATACGGGCGGTTGGTGATGGTCAGGGGGATGGTCTTGCCGGCCTCCACCGTGAAGGTGTGCTTGGTGCTGTCCAGGATATAGTTGCCCGGGCAGGCGATCTCCACCGCGTAGTACGAGCCGGCGGGGAGCTCTGCGGTTGCCGTGCCCTGGCTGTCTGTCTTAAGGGTGGACACCAGCGTGCCGTCCGCTTTGTAGAGCTCGAAGGTTACGCCGGATACCGGCAGTGTGGGCCGGGTCTCATCTGTCTTTCGGATGGACACGGTGCCCTTAGCGGGCTTGTCTTCTCCTGGCTTGCTCTCCACCGGTTTGCTCTCCACCGGTCTGTCTTCTCCCGGTTTGCTTTCCACCGGCTCGCTCTCCACCGGCTTGCTTTCCACCGGCTCGCTCTCCACCGGCTTGCTCTCCACTGGTTTGCTCTCCACTGGCTTGCTCTCCTCCGGTTCGTCTGCCTTCTCCTGGGTGTTCAGGATTTCCAGTGTGGTGGCCTTGCTCTCGGCGATCACAACGGTCCGAACCGTCTCATCCAGCACATACCCGTCCGGAGCATGCTGCTCTTTCAATTGGTAGGTGCCAGGCAGGAGGTCTGCAATCACGATGCCGCTGCGGTCTGTGGTGAGGGTAGTCTGGGTGCCGTCCGGTGCGGTGAGTTGGAACGGTACATTCGCCAACGGGGCTTTCGTGTCTGCGTCCAGTTTGGTGATAAGCAGGACGCCCATCCCCACCTTAGCGGGGACCTTGGCGTTGGGGATCACCTGTACGGTGGTCTTTCCCGCCTCGAGGGTCACGGTATAGACCGTGTCAGAGAGGAGGTACCCGTCCGGGGTAGCCTTCTCCTGGACGGTGTACCGGCCCGGTGCGAGTCCGTCCAATGTGGCGATGCCGTTGTCGTCTGTGAGGAGGGTATAGGTCTTGCCGTCTGGTGCCACCACGGTAAAGGAAGCGCCGGCAAGAGGTTCCTTTGAGGCGGCATCGATCTTGCGGAGCTCCAGCCGTCCCATGGGGGTGTTGGGTACCGTGAGCACGGAGGTCTCGCCGGCCTGTACCGTCACGGAAAAGATGGCGTCTGTGCGGATGTAGTTCTTCGGCGCCTCACGCTCTTGCACCTTGTACGTTCCAGGCACCAGGTTGTCCAGGGAGGCAAGACCTGCCCCGTCTGTGGTGAGGGTGATCTGGCTGCCGTCTGGGGCGGTAACAATGAGTTTGGCGCCGGCAAGGGGCTTTTTAGAACCGGCCTCAATCTTGTGAATCTCCAGTCTGCCCGCCGGGGTGTTGGTGAGCCGGAGCACTGCGGTGTCCCCGTCTGAGACGGTTACGGTGTGGCCTGTGTCGTCCTGGATGTAGCCCGGGGCCGCCTGGACCTCGGTAACGGTGTAAGTGCCCTCCGGGAGCTCCGGCAGCCGGATGGCGCCGTGCTCATCGGTAACAAAGAGCCCCTGGGTGTCGCCGATGGGAGCACCGTTGGCATCTGTGATGCGGAACTGTACCCCCGAGATGGGCTCTTGCGTCCTGGCATCGGTCTTGAGGACCGCCAGGCCGCCCTGGGGCAGGTTGGGGACGGTGAGGGTAACGGTCTTGTCCTCGGTGAGCTGCACCGTCTGGCTGGCGGTCTGGCGGAGGTACCCTGCGGGGGATCTCACCTCAGTTACCACGTAGATCCCCGGCTCCAGGCCAGAGAGGGTGATGGTGCCGTCTTCTCCCGTGGTATAGCGGCCGTTGCCGGTGGCCTGTTGGCTGGCGGCGTTCACAAAGGTGCCGTCTGCGGTGGTAATGAGAAACTCCGCATTCTCCAAAGGCTTGCCGGTAATGGCATCGGTCTTCTGGATTACGAGCTCGCCCTTTCGGGCATTGGTGATCTGAACGGTAACCAGCTCTCCGGCCTTGGCGGTGGCGGTGTACACCCGATCTTTCAAGATATATCCGGGCAACGCCTTGGTCTCCTGGATCCGCACAGTCTGTCCCGCCGGGATGTCCGTAAGGTAGATGTCGCCGGACGCGTCTGTCTCAAAGAGGCCCTGTCTCTCTCCAATGGGCACCCCGTTGCCGTCTGTGATGCGGAACTGTACCCCTTGCAACGCCTCACCGGTGTCCGCGTCCTGCTTATGGATCAGGATGCCGCCCAGGGGCTCGTTTTCTATGGTGAGCATCGTGGTCTCGCCATCCCGCACAGCGGCGGTGTATACGGTGTCGTCCAGCTGGTATCCGGAGAGCTGTGCCTGCTCCTGTACCCGGTACGTCCCGCTGGGAATCCCCTGGAGCCAGATGCGGCCCCCAGGTCCCGTCTGGTACACGCCGTCCGGGGCATTGCCTGCGGGCTTTCCAGAGGCGTCCAGGATCTGGAAGGACACGCCCTCCAGGCCCTCTTTCGTCTGGGCGTCTACCTTTTGGATCACCAGGCCGCCCAGCGCGGTGTTGGTGAAGGGCACCACGGCGGACTCACCGGGAGAGACGGTAACGGTCTCAGAGTACGTCTTGCGGGCATACCCGGCGGGTGCTCTGGTCTCGGTGATGGTGTATCCCCCCGGCTTGACGTCCTCCAGGGTGATGCGGCCCTGGGCGTTGGTCTCGTAGAGCCCGTTGGGGTCCGGGCCGGCGGGGCTGCCGGATGCGTCCGTGATACGGAATTGGGCGCCCTCCAATGGCTTGTTTGCGTCATCGGTCTTCTGGACGATCAGGGTACCCAGGCGCTGGTTCACAAGAGGCAGGGTAACTGTGGCACCGGCGGTGATGGGCACCTCCCATACGGTGGGATCCAGGACATAGCCCTCAGGGGGCTGGATCTCCTGTATGCGCAGGGTCTGCCCCGGGGTGAGTCCGGTGAGGTAGATCACGCCGTCTGCCCGGGTGGTGTACACGGCGTCCCCGTCCCGCCACGCATCGCAGGAGATGCGGTACTGGGCGCCCGCCAGAGGTCTGTGGGTGTCTCCGTCCTCCTTGATGAGGCGCAGGCTGCCCAGGGCGGTGTCCTCAAAGGTGAGCACATACAGCTCGTCCACGCCCCCGGTGATGGTGGCCCACTGGGGATTCGGATCTATGGTGTAGTTCTCGGGCGCGGCGATCTCCCGTATGATATAGGTCCCCACATCGAGTCCCGGCACGGTAACGGCGCCATAGGGTCCGGTCTCATAGGTCCCGATCACCGGGCCCTCGGTGCCGAGGATGGCCTTGCGCACTTCAAAAGTTGCGCCGGCCAGAGGGGCGCCGGTGTCTGCGTCCTCCTTCACCAATACAAGGGCGGATTTGGGCGCGTCCTCGAAGATGGCGGTGGCGCTGCCAACCGGGTCCAGGTGGACGATCTGGGTGGTGGGGGCAGACAGGTGGTAGCCGTCCGGCGCGGCCACCTCTTCCAGTCTGTACCAGCCCGGTGCCAGACTGGGCAGATAGAGGAAGCCGTCCTGGTCCGTCTCGTAGGGATCATTGGAGATGGGCTGGAAGGTGCCTGTGCCGTCCGGGGAGCCGTAGATCATGATAGATGCGCCCGCCAGACCGGCCTTGCTCTTGGCATCGATCTTCTGGATGGTGAGGCCGGGGAGCGGGGTGTCTGTGAAGGTAACCGCTGTGTCCTTGCCGGCCTCCAGCAACACCACCTGGGATGCCCGATCGATGGCAAATCCGGCGGGCGGGTCTGTCTCGGTGATTCGGTACCATCCGGCACTCAGCTTGGTGCGGGGAACAGTTGCGGTGCCGTCCGGGCCTGTGGTGCAGGTGTCCACCAGGGTGCCGTCCATGGTCTCCACCCGGAAGGTGGCGCCCTCCAGGCCCAAACCGGTCTCGCTACTCTCCTTCCGCAGGGTGAGCTGCGGCCGCCTGTGGTTGGTTACGGTGATGGTCTTGGTATCGCCGGCCGCCAGCTCCACCACCAGGTCCTCAGACTGGCAGAGGTAGTCCTCCGGCCCGGAGAGCTCCCGGAGCAGATAGAGGCCGGGCTCCACGGTGATGGTAGCCCTGCCGTCCGGCGCCTCCGTGGTGAGGGGGATGCTCCGCTCTCCGCTGATGGGACTCAAGGCAAACTGCACCCCGGGGATGGGCTCGTTGGTCTCGGCATCCCGCTTCTCCACGGTGAGGGTGGGCAGAGACTGGTCCTCCACCGTGATGGTGCCGTCCTTGCCCGCCACCAGCTCGATGCTGTACGTGTTGGTGTCCTTGGCAAATCCGGCGGGCGGGGTCTCCTCCCAGATGAGGTACGCCCCGGCAGACACGTTGGTCCAGGTGGCCTTGCCGGAGGCATCGGTCTTCATGGCGGGGAGGGCCTCCGGCTCGCCGGTCTCTCCCGCGGCCTGGATCTTAATGCCGGCAAACACGGCGCCCTCCAGCGGGGTGCCGGAGGCATCCGTCTTCAGGACGGTGAGGCTGGGGGATTTGGCATCGGTGAAGACCACATCGGTGCTCATGCCGGCCACCAGCTCCACCTCTCGGACGGTGGGATCGATCTCATAGCCCGCGGGGGCCTGCACCTCTCGGATGACATAAACATCCGGATCGCAGTTGGACAGGTCTACCGCACCGAAGGCGTCCACCTCATACTGCACCGCCGGGAGCTCACTGCCCTTGGCCTGGACCGAGAAGACGGCGCCGGGGAGGGGATTGCCCTCCGGATCCCGCTTATAGATGTGCAGACCGGGCTTGGTGTAGTTCAGGATGCGCACCGTTACGATGCCGGATTCCTCGGTGAGCTCCACCGTCTGGGGGGTGGCGTTCATCACATGGGTCTTGTCTGCGGACGCAGTCTCGGTGATGGTGTACTTGCCGGGCTCCAGGCCCTCCAGCAGGATCACACCGCCGCCTGCAGTGGTCTCGGTGGCGATGGGTACGGGATTGCCCTCTTTCGTGATCTCAAAGGTCACTCCGTCCAGCGGTTTGCCGGTCTCGTCCTCCTTGAGGATCTTGATGCCGGGCTTTCCGTGGTTCACGATCTCCAGGGTTGCGGTACCGCCCTCCGGGACCTCTGCACGCCACACGGTCTCCGGGAGCACGTAGCCCTCCAAGGCCTCTTTCTCGCGGACGTAGTACGTGCCGGGCTGGACCCGTTTCAGGCGGATATAGCCCTCATCGCTGGTCTTCTGGGTCTCCACATGCCCGTCCGGACAGGTGATCTCAAAGGTGACGCCGTCCAGGCCTCTGCCGTCCTCGGAGGTCTTGTGGATCCGCAGTGTGCCGCCCTGGGCGTCTTTAAACGTTACCGTGGTGGGGGTATCCAGGGAGACAGTTACCTCCTGGGTGTCCGGGGAGCAGATCAAATACTCTGGCGGCGCCCCAACCTCTTTTACACTATAACGTCCCGGCTCCAGGCCTGTGATGGTAACCTGGCCCTTGGAATCGGTGAAGTAGCCCCGCCGTGCGGTGCCGTCTGGGGATGTAACCTCAAACTCGGCGCCTGCCAAATACGCTGTCCCGGCGTAATCTGTCTTCTGGATGATCAGGGAGCCGTTGCGGTCCCGCATCCAGGTGGGGGTGATGGTGAGGTCGACGTCGGTCTCCGGGGCCGCGGGGATCACAAACTTCTGGATGCCCTTCTCGTTCCGTGCGCTGTGTGCCACAAACGCCTCCACCCGGGTGGCCTTGCCGGTGATCCGGATGCTGAGCTTTCCGTTGGCAGGCGCTTTCTCCGGGATCAAGACCTTGAAGACCGCCTCATACGGCGCCTTGTCCCCAGACAGGGTGAGGGACGAGATGCTGTCCCTGCCGCTGCTGCCGGTGATCTTGGCGCCCACGGTGTTGTCTGCCAATGTCAGGGCGAGCGGGCCGCTGGGCTTGGCGTTGGTGGTAACGGTAAAGATCTGCTGCAGGTAGTTCGTGCCGTCCACCGTCACGGGGTACGCCAGGCTGTAGTCCGGGATGCAGGTGATCTTAGGGTTCAGGTCCGGGTTGTTCAAGTAATCGTCCGGAGAAGTACCGTTGTGGTCCTTGGCGTAGTCCTCCGCCGCCTGATAGATCTTCTTACAGGCCTCCAGGACTTTTCCTCCGAAGTCCTTGTCTTCCAGCCGCTCGTACACGCGGATGTCTGTCCCATTCCGGGGATCCAGCCCCTTGACATGGGCCCAGATGGCAGCCTTGGTGGCATAATATGCACCGTTGATATCACGGTCTGCGGTATTGCTATCAAAGCCGAGGTCTTCCGGGTTCTTCGCGTTGAAGCCGGCCATCAGGGCGCCCAAAATCCACGGATCGGTCTCCCGCTCGTCCGCAATAAAGCGCTTGCTGTACCCAGGCTCCGTGTCCTCCAATGTGATGGACTGCTTGTCCGGCTCCTTGCAGTACGCGGGGTACTCCACGCCGTTGATCTCGCAATAGACGTAGTCCATGCCAAATCCGTTGAAGCCCCCGGTGCCCGCGTCCTTGAACTCCAGGTACCGCATCTGGGTGAGCATTTTGCCGCCCTTGGTAACCAGGTCCACATCCCCGGGGAGCTTGCTCTCCAGGTTCTGCTCCGCCGCCATGCCCATGGGCAACAGGCCCAGCACCAGCACAAGGGCCAGCAGCATGGCGATCACGCGTTTTCTCATGTGTGTCGTTCCTCCTTATCAATCATGGGTGGTTTGTAATACAGTCTCCGTCTCGGCGGGCAGCACCTCCTCCCCCCGTACCATCAGCCGGAGTTCCGGGCGGCCCTCCACGCAGCTGATCAGGGTGATGCAGCTGCTGCCGGTGCTGCCCAGCCAGGTGAAGTCCTCCGAGGAGATCTGCTCTACCTGGGACACCCGGTACGTCCGGGTGCCGGCGCTGGTCTCCAGGACAACGGTGTCCCCGATCTCGGTGTCCAGCAGCTCTCCAAACCAGGGGTTGGCCCCTCGGTTGTGGCCAAAGAGGCAGACGTTGCCGCCGCCGAGGCTGCTGCCGGTCCAGTGGCCGGCGCCGTCTATCATGGCCTGGGTGTCTGTCCCCTCATAGATGGGGGCATTCAGTCCCGTGCGGGCGATGGACACAGTCCCGATGCTGCCGTCCGGCCGCTGGAGCAGGGCCAGCTGCTGGGCGTACGCGTCTACTCCATCGCTCTCCGGATAGGGCAGCAGGTCCATCTCCGGGTCCAGGCCGTATACGGGCTCCGCCTCCTCCGGGACCTCTTCAGACCAGCCGGACCCGCCCTCAACGGTGATGTCCGGGGCCAGGGTGGGGTCCGGGGTACCGGCAACCGTCTCCTCGGGCACCTCGTCCGAGCGGCAGGCCCGGAACAGCAGAAACGGGGCAATGCAGAGCAGCACCACAGCCAGGGCCGCCAGCAGATACAGGAATCGTCTCATACGTCCTCCCTCCCCGGGCCAAAGACCGCCCGGAACCAGTAGGCGCCCCGCCGGTCTTTGTGCACCGTGTGTACCGCCAGCCGGTCCTCTGCGATGAGGGAGATCTCTTTTCCCTGGAGCTTGTCTGCCATGTCCTCGTCCAAAGCCGCCACCAGGGAGCCCTCCTGGGGGATGTGCTCCCGGAGGCGCACCACCGGGTTCTGCTCAGACACCCGGTATCTGCCCGCCAGCAGGTACCGCTCGCCACCGGCCACGGGGCGGTAGATCTTCAGGTTGTACCGGAGCACCTGGTGCAGTACCGCGCCTGCGCTCACCAGCAGCGCCAGGCCCAGGGCCGCACACCCGATCCGGGCGGGCAGGGGCATGCCGGCAGACTGCGGTTCCGGGGTCTCCGATGGCGCCGTGGGCGCAGGTGCAGACTCCACCGGCGGTGCCGTCCGGTCAGGCGGTGTGGGCTGCACCGTGGGAGCAGCTGTGGGCATGGCTGTGGGGGCAGCCGTGGGCCGGACGGTTGGTGCAGCTGTGGGCGCCACCGTGGGCTGTACCGTAACCGCGGGCACGGGGGTACCGGTGTAGAAGACGGACACCGTGATGCCGGTGAGGGTCTCCTTGGTGAGGGTCCCCCGGTACACGGCGCTGGTCCGGTACCCCGCCGCCTGCTGCGCCGTGGTCGTCCCGGTGTACGCGGCGGTGGCGGTCCACCGGATGGGGAAGTTCACACCGGAGATGGTCTGGGATGCCTCCACCGCCCAGGTGAGCTCGGTGAGGGTGAGGGTGGTGCCCTGGTCCCGGATGGCTTTGGGGATGGCGGCGCTGTCGTTGGAGGGGAGGCCCGGGTACTGCCGCACCGCGGATACCGTCCTCTCTATGGACTGCACCCCCTCCGGCACCGTCTCCACGCTGGTGATGTCCAGCGCCAGGGTGCCGGTGTATCCGTCCTCCTCCACCTCGATCTGGTCCTGCAGCTGGCTCCGGATGGTCTCAAAGTCCGGGGTGGCGGTCTGCACCTCCACCTGTCTCGTGCCCTCCCGGCTGTCCGTCTCCAGGATGGGCACCGTCTCAAAGTGGTGGAAGGCGTACCGAATGCCCTCGCGGGTAAAGTCCGGCTGCACCAGGGCCTGGGGATCCTCTCCCGGGGCGATGCGGTACGTATACACCGCCATCGGCACCCCGTCCACGGTCTCATACCGGACGGATGCCGGCACGGCGGCCCGGGCCCCCAGGCACAGGGCCGCTGCCAGTGTCACGCCGATGAGGCCCCGTCCGGCTCTCGCGGCGCTAGACGCACATCTCATATGCACTCCCCTCCTCACTGTTCTCTCCCCACACCGCCGTGAGGGCGCCGTACGCGATCTGGTCCTCCTGGGAGATCCGGGTGATCAACACCGCAGCCTGGTCTCCCGGTTGAGGCAGCGGCTCCTCCGGCAGCGGGTCCGCGGAGGCGTTCA
This sequence comes from uncultured Oscillospiraceae bacterium, assembly GCA_947629915.1. Classification (GTDB taxonomy): domain Bacteria; phylum Bacillota; class Clostridia; order Oscillospirales; family Oscillospiraceae; genus Enterenecus. The sequence goes on from CANRFN010000070.1 coordinate 13,648, forward strand.
CACCCACAGCCAGACGGACCTGGACATCCCACTCTGAGACGTCTGTAACGGTGCCGAGGTAGGTGCTGCCGGGCACCAGCCGCAGCAGCCGCTCCCGGTCCGGCTGGGCGGTCTCGCCCTTGCAGGTTACAAGGGCAGACCAGCAGCCCTCCTTCTTGGCGGTGAGGGTTACCCGCACCAGCAGCGTGTCGCCGGCCTGGTACCGGTCCCGGGCGTCTGCAAACCAGGCCCAGGACAGCCCCTCCTTGGGGATGTCCGTCTCCACCCCGAAGAGCTCGATGGTCACCCGGTCCCGAGTCACCCCGATCACCCGGGCCTGGGCCCGGGTGCCGGGGTGGACAAGGCCGCTGTCCCAGTAGTCCCGCTGCTTCTGGCCCAGGACGGCGCTCCGGTCTCCCAGCACCAGGTTGTCCCGGCGGCACACCTTGATGGGCACAAAGTCCACGGTGGCCCCCAGCATCCGGCCCATCCGGTGCTGGTACAGGGCGGGCATGGGCCTGTCCGGATCCCAGTCCCCCAGGAACAGCTTCTCCCCGGGGATGCGCACCGAGATCCCCTGCCAGTCCACCACGGCGTACGGGGCGGGGCCCTCCAGTCCCTCGATCCCCACCACGGTGCCGGTGAGGATGATGTGGCTGGATGCGCCCTCCAGCACCCGCCACCAGTTGTCTCCCCGGTCTTTGGTCTCCGGGACCTCCTCCGGATCAAAGCCGATGGGGCAGTCTGCAATCATCATGAATCTAAACTCCTTTCGTTGTCGTTGTTATAGGGGCAGATCGGTCTGCTGCCAGAATTTCTGCTCTTTCGCCAGCGCCTCCGGGCTGGGGGCGGTCCCCATGGGCGGCTGTCCCTGGGGACTGCGCACCTTGGGCCGGGCGCTCTCGGCCCGGGCGGCGATCTCCACCGCCGCCCGCTGCCGGAACCGCCGGTCTCGGGCCTCCCGCTCCCGGTCCAGGCCGTCCCGCCGCCACATGGGCTCGTGGGCGCTGGCGTGGACCTCCCGGAGCTGGGGGTATGCGGAGTGGCGTGAATAATCAAATCGAGCGGCGGCGTAGACCTTCTGGCCCCGGAGGAAGATCAATACCCGGTCCGGGGGCAGCCGCAGCACCTCGTCCGGGGTGAGCAGCTGTCTCCGGCCCAGGGAGCGGCTCTCCCGGTACTGGTCTCCCGCCCGGCGGTTCTTGCCCTGTGGCCCGCTGCTCCCCTCCACCTCCACCGTGGCGGCGCCCACGCGGTCGCTGATGTACTGGGCGGTGAGGATGTCCGTGCAGCCCAGGAAGAGGGTGGTGTCGCAGGCGCCTAAGATCTCCTGCCACTGGTCCTGGGGGTAGCGGTTTCGCATCTGGCCCACGTTCTGGAAAAACACCGCCACCGCCACGCCCCGGGACCGGATGGTGGACACCTTCTTCACAAAGTCCGGGATCAGGCAGCAGTTGGGGAACTCGTCTAAGACAAACAGCACCTTGGTGGGCAGGGTCCCCCCGGGGCAGCTTCGGTCTGCGTACCGGATCAGCCGGACGAAGAGGCAGCTGAAAAAGAGGGAGCTCAGAAAGTTGAAGGTGTTGTCCTGGTCTGAGACGATGCAGAAATAGGCGCAGGGCTGCTGGCCAGGTAGGGTGAGGTCTATCTCGGGAAAGGCGGTGATGTTCCGCACGTCCCCGATCTGTAAGACCTGTAGCTTGGAGCCGAGACCGGTAACCACACCGCTGCGGGTGCCCTCGCTGGCCTGCAAGAAGATCCGGAAGGGGGCGAGACAGGGGGCGTCCTGGCGGCTCTCCCCGTCCCAGCCCAGGTGGGGCCCCTCCAGGCGGGCGAAGATGTTCTCCAGGTACTTGAGATCTCCCTGGGAGATGAGGTCGTATAGGCGGCCAAAGGTGCGCTCAGCCGGGGGCACCTCAAAGCAGAGGTACAGGATGAGGGAGACCAGGAGGTTCAGCTCTGCGTTGTACCAGAAGGGGTCCTTGCCGGCGCCCCCGGTGTTGGCCAGGATTACGGATGCTAACGTCTGGGCCATCACCACATCCCCCTGCACCTCCCCCAACACGTCCCAGCTGTCTCCGTGGGCCATGTCCACGAGATTTAACACCCGGACGGTGTACCCGCTGTCCTCCAGATACCCCGCCATGGAGTTGTATAGCTCGCTCTTGGGGTCTGTAACGATCACAGACTCCCGGCGGCGGACGCACTGCAGGATCAGGTTGCGGGACACGGAACGGGACTTGCCGGTGCCGGAGGCCCCGCAGATGGCGAGGTTGGCGTTCAGCCGGGTCTTGGTTGGCAGGGTGATCACCCGCCCGTCCGGCACCATTCCCAGGATGTTGCCGTCCACAAAGGGCTCCCGGGCGATATTGAAAATCCGGGCGGCCTCCCGATCTGTGAGGAAACCGGCGGTGCCGTAGCTGCCCTCCGAAGACAGCGTCACCTTTCTGCTGAGACTGCCCGCATCCTCGTCCCGCAGCCCGCCCCGGAGTTTGTACACCCCGTATCCGGCGAGCCCTCCCAGGGCCAGAAGGGCGATGGGCCCCTCCGGCAGATGGAACAGGGCGGGCAGCACCGCCCAGGGCGCGGGGTCTGGCAGCACTGGGGCGGACATTGGATTCTGGCGCCACTGGGCCATGGCGCCCAACAGGGCGGCGCCATAGCCCGCGGCATACAGGAAGGCCAGCGCCACCACGCCTATGGCCAGTCCCGTCCAGAGCCGCTTTCTCATCCCTCCGGCACCTCGAAGACCTCCGCGCCCCAGCGGACCAGCTGCTCCATGGTCTTCTTCTGGCCGGGGAGGCACAGCAGGATGGGCAGGGGCGGTTTGGGCCGCTGGGCGATGGCGTGGATCAGGGGGAGATCGCAGGTGTGGGCCAGCAGCACCGGGCTGCCCAGAGACATGCCATCGAAGGCGGCGTGGGCGCAGTCCGGCGGCTCGATGTTGGGGATCCACCGGGCCCGGGCCACCTGCCGCCCCACGGGATCCAGCAGCTCCCGGAGCACCATCGCCCCCTCGGGGCCGGTGTCCACGAAGCACACCCGGGAATAGCTGCCGTACCAGGACTGCTGCTGCCGGGACCGCTTGCTCCCCGGCGGGCGGATCAGCAGCACCTCGTTGAAGTGCTGGCCGATGTACAGCAGGTTCACCGTCTGCACCGCCTCCCCTAAGCAGCGCACCAGGCCCACAAAGGCGGCGGCTGCGGTCTCCTCCTCTTTGGCGTTCCAGAACACGCCGTCCCGGAGCACTAAGTTCAGCACCCAGGCGGTGCCGTCCCGGACGATCACCCCCGCCTGGCACCGCCCCAGTTTTCGCAGCTCCGGCCGGTCCTCCCGGAGGAGCCGGCGGCAGAGGCCTGCGGAGTAGAAGCGGGCCTCGCCGAGCTGGGCGGGGGCGGCGGGGAGATCCGTGCCCATGGGTTCCGCCCCCGCCGCCCGGACCAGCAGCAATACGCTGGCAAAGGCCTGGGCCCGGAGGATGTGCATGGTGAGGCTCTTGGGCGGGTCCGTGGCGCCTGCCCGCCGGTGCCAGCCGTCTAACGAGGCCCACTCCCGGCTGCGGGGGTCTGCCCGCAGCCGGTCTCGGCCCTGGCGGGTGAGGGTGAGGTACCAGATGCATCCCCCCTGGTATGTGGGCACGTCTCCGATGGACACGTACCCCGCCCCCAGGGCCCGCTGCATGGTACCCCGTCCCCCGGTCTGGGCCTCCAGCCGGGGGACCAATGTGATGGGCAGTGCGCCGCAGGCCTCCGTCACCCGGAGGAGCTCTTGTTCGGCGTCCAACTGCATGGGGTCTCTTCTTCCCTCCTTGTTCTTTCGGGTTTTGCCCCGCACGCTCCCGGCGGGGCGCGGGCTATGATTCTTTCTCATCACATGCCTCCTGAGACAACTGCTGCAGATCATAGCGGTCTGTGGTGATGAGCCGTTTTTCCAGGTCTGAGGCCTTGAACTCCACCGTGACGTGGTTGCTGTTGGTGGAGATCAGCCCCTGGCCCCGTTCGAAGCGGACGATGTTGTCGATCTCGGTGTCTGTGAGCCGCAGGGTGTCCTGCACCTTGGCGGCCTCATCGTCCTCCAGGTTTAAGATGATCTTGGTCTTGGCGTTGTTGAGGATGCCCTTGCCATACCGGCCGTCCTCCAGGGCCATAAAGTCCCCGATGTCCTGGGTGGCGGCGATGGCGGCCCCGCCGTAGCCCCGGATGATCTTGAAGATCTCCAGGACAAACTCCGCGGCCATGGTGTTGCTGGCGCTGCCGATGAGCTGCCACACCTCGTCCAGGATGATGGCCTTCTCCTTTGTCCGGTCCTCCCGGGCCTTGTCCCAGACGTAGTCCAGGGCCACGTACATCCCCGCGGTGCGGAGGTCTCCCGTGAGCTCGCTGATATCCAGCACCGTATAGGGGTTGGAGAGGTCCACGTTGGTCTGCTGGTTGAAGGTCCGGGCGCTGCCGTGGACCAGGCGGTTCAGGATATTGGCCAGGCGCTTGGTGTCCGGGGAAGCGGATAGAATCGCGTGCAGATCTCCCAGCACCGGCATGGTCTTGTACTGGCCGGGGTGTTGGGGATCCTCCAGGGAGGCGTTCTCATGGGTGATGCCCTTCTCCCGATAGGTGCGGATCAGGGCCTCGTCCAGCAGCTGCCGCTCCTCGTGGGACATGTCCGGGATCAGCAGGGAGAAAAAGGTGTGCAGGGACTGGATCTTCCGGGCCAGCACCGAGTTGTCTCGGTGGCCGCCATCGATCCGATCGTTGGCGGCGGTGTCCGCGGGGCGGATCTCCATCACGTTGATGCACTGCCTTGAGGCCGGGCCGATGGTGATAAACGCCCCGCCGATGTTGGCGCAGGCCCGGTAGAACTCATGGCCCTTCAGGGGCGCCAGGATGAACACCTGGATCCCCCGGCGGCGCATCCGCAGTGCCATGAGCTGCAAGGTAAAGGTCTTGCCGGCCCCGGAGGTGCCCAGCACCGCCATGTTGGCGTTCTTGTACACGCGGCTGTTGAAGATGTCCACGATCACAAGGGAGTTGTTATAGGTGTTCACCCCTAAGAGGATGCCGTTCTCATCAGACATCTCGTACGAGACGAAGGGGTAGCAGGCGGCGGCGCCGGAGGTGAGCATGTTGCGCCGGCTCACCGCCTGCAAAGACTTGTCCATCCGGCAAAAGGGCTGCGCCGCCGTGAGGGCCGCCTCCTGCCGGAACCGGCAGAGGCGGATGTCCATGTCCTGGGCGCGGAGGTGCCGGCGGACCTCGGCGATCCGCCACTGCAGATTGTCCAGCGTCCCCGCCGTAACCGTTACCAGGAGACTGGCGTAGAAGAAGTCCTCGCCGCCGGCAAGGCCCCGCTTCAAGTAGTACCCGGCCTGGATGGCGCCCGCAAAGCCGTCGTAATCGGTGTTGGTGTCTGAGGCCTCCAGAATGCGGCTGGCGTTCAGGCGGATCTGGCGGCCCAGTTTGGTGCGGATCTGGTCTTTGGGCTCCCGGGTGAAATAGAGGTCCACATCGATCCCCTCCCCGGCGTTCACCAGAAGTGCCGTCCAGCCGGCGGTTACCTTGGGGTTGTATCCGTCTGTTGGGATGAGGAGGTATGCGGTGTACACCCCATCGATTACGGTGTATCCCCCGTGGGTGAGGTCTACAGTCTCCGGGGCCAGGATCCGGTCCACCGGGATCTCGTCCTGTTCCCGGGCCAGTTCCCGGATGCGCCGTTCCAACGAAGGGGCGGACTCCGCCTCCCGGTGATAGATGGCGTACAGGGTCTCCAGCAGAAACCGGTCTTCATCTTCATGGATGGGCACCTCGTTTCCCGCCCGGCCCAGGAACTGCCGTGCGGTCCTGGCACAGGTCTCCAAGGTGGACTTGATCTCCGGGTACTCGGCTTTTCGGCCGGGCACCGAGGGCTCATACTCCATCACCAGCAGAAACCGCCTGGTTACCGCCTCCCGGGACCCGATGGTGCGGATGAGGCGGCAGTAGTCCTGCTGGAGATCCCGGCACTTGGGGTTGGTCTCCTGGGCCATGTCCCGCTCCACCGCCTGGAGGTACCGACCGATGTCCGCCTTTTTAGACAGCACCTTGATCTGGATCTTGGCCGGGGCGATCTTCAGCCAGGCGGCAAAGTCCGCAACGATCTTTCGCTGTTCCCGGGCGCTCCGCAGCAGGAAGTTCAAAGGAGACACCTCGATGATCTTCACGTACCGGCCGTCCTTCATGTGGAGGATGCCGTTCTCGATCTTGGCCACCGGGATCAGGTCCTCCGTGCAGTCCACCTGGCGATGCTTTTTCTCCTTCAGCACCGCCTCCCGGACCACTTCCGAGGCAGACTTCTCCACGGTATCGGACCGCCTGAGCACCCGGCGGTCTGCAAACCAGCGGAACCAGTGGACCGCGAACTCCCCCAGGGACACGCCGTCCACTCCCACCAGGGCCAGGATGGCCAGGGGCAGCGGGACGAGGCACAGCGCGATCACCAGGCCTGTGAGGCCGAGGGGCAGCTGCAGCAGGGGCAGTCCCGTGAGCAGGGCCAGCACCGCCGCCTCCGCCGCATTCCGGGTGCGCACCAGGCCCCCCAGGAGGGTGCCCTCGGTGCTGTAGTTGGGCGGGATGTGGTACACATCCCGCCGCTCGGGCTCACCCTGGGTACGCATCGGTGATCCCCGTGAGGGTGAAGGGCAGGTTGCCCATGGGCTGCTGGCCGCCGCCCTGGGCACTCTCCCGGGCGGCCCTGCGGCGGGCGTTCTCCAGGGTGGGCTTCACCAGGGCGAAGATGGCCGCCGGCGTGCCGGTGAGGGGCGGGTCCGGCAAGGTGCCGTCCAGGGAAAAGGCCGTGATGGACGTGAACACCGGCAGGCGGTCCTCCTCCGGCAGGGCGCAGATCGCCTCCCAATAGCTGCGGTAAAAGGTAAAGTACTCTCTCATGTGTCCTCCTCTAAAAATGCGGAGAGGTTTTCCCGATAGGCCTCCGCGATGGCGCACTGTTCCGGGGTGAGGTGGAAGATCTCCTCGGCCAGCACATCCGGCCCCGCGGGGACCAGGGTATAGGTGCGCACCCGCTCCTCCACCATCTCAGGCGGCTCCCCCGGGCCCCAGACATCTGCCGGGTATTCCTCCACGGTCTCCTCCACGGTGTAGTCCCAGAGGGAGGTGAGGCCGTCCAAAAGGGTGCGCTCCAGATCCTCTCCGGACAGCTCCGCCCCCTCTGTGTCCTCTGTGCCCTCTTTTCCGGCGCAGTAGAGGGAGATCACCTGGCCGATGTCCACCTCTGCCGCGGCGTCCGGGTTGTCTAGCACCAGCTCATCTGCCCCGGCGCTCTCAAAGTCCAGGGTGATCTCGTCCAGCACCGCCTCCCGCCCCGTCTCATATGCCCGCTGGACCGCTGCCTCCAGCGCATCCAGCCGCTCCTGCACCCCGCTCTCCCCCAGGAGGGCGTCTCCGCCCTCCTGGAAGAGGATGCCGGGGAGCATGGAGAGTACCAGCACCGGCAGCAGCAGCAGGGCCGCCAGCAGCGGTGCCAGCCGTCTGAGGGCGCTGGCGCCCGTTGGGGCGCCAGCGGCCGCTCCGGCGAGGTCCAGGGCCGTCTGCAGCACGCCACTGGCGGCACCCCTGGACTTCTTATCGTCTTCTTCCATATCCGCTCCTCTCTCCGCTGATGGTTATTTCTTCTTCCGCCGGGGCACTCTGGGCAGAATTCCCCGCTTTTTGCCCCGGTTCCGCCCGTATTGGCGGTACCAGGAGGCCCCGTCTGCGGTCTTCACGATCTCATAGGGGTCTTTCGGGGCCTCGAAGTGCTCCGTGTTGTACAGCACAAACCGCCGCTCCATGCCGCCGCCCGCCGGGGTCTCCCAGCCGGTGATCTGGCCGCCGCCGATCTCCACGTCCCGGAATACCGGGGCCTGGGGGATCGATGGCATCGGTCCAGCGGTGGCCGGGCCGTCTGCCAGTGAAACAATCGGCGCACTGGGCTCTTGGTTTGCCCCCATCTCGGTGGGATTCGCACCCACCCGCGGATTTGGCACCGCCTCCCTGGTCGGGGCAGTGGGGATACTGGCCGGGGCACTGTCTCCGGACACCGCCGAGGCCGTGCCGGCCGGGGTCTCGATGGAGATCCCAGGGATCTGGTCTGGGCTGGTGCTCGAGGACTGGGGATCCCCGGCGAAACCGCTGCCGATGGAAGCCGGCGCCGATGGTGCCAACACACTGCCGGAACTGACCGGACTGCTCCAGGCCCCCACACTACCCGATCCAGCACGCCCTGAGCCAGAACCAGATGCGTAACTGGGCGCCGTGGGAATGGCCTCAGATGCGGCAGGGGTGCTCATCCCGGTGGGGACTGAACCCGCCGGGGAGTCTCCCGCCGCCGCGGCCGCCTTGGCGGCTTTCTCGGCGGCCAGGGACGCCATGTACTCCGGGTTGTCCTCGCCGTACGGCGCGGGGACCTTGTTGTGGAAGGGCCTGTACCAGTACCCCCGGTCCCGCGGGGGCCGCACCCGTTTCGGCGGGGGCGGTGGCGGCGGGGTGTACGGATCCACGGTGATCCCCAGGTCTGCCAGCGGCTCTCCCGAGGCGGTGCCCCCTGCGGACGCCGATGCCTCCGCCGGGACTGCGGTGCCAGACGCAGCAGGCGGTCCAGGTGCCACCGTTGTCTCCGGCACAGACGGACTGGTATCGTCCGCCGCACCGGAACCCTCCGGCCTCATGGGCACGCCGCTCTTGGTTCCCTCGCCGATCTCCCCCGGGACAGCGGACACTCCGCTTTCTGGGGAAACCAATGCAGCACCGGATGTCCCAGCACCACTGGTCTCTAGGGACGTTGGGGCAGTTGGAATACTGCTGCCCATGGGCGGGGGATTGCCAACCTGTGCCGTGCCGCCCAGCACCGTGATTCCCTCCGGCAGTCCCGTGTCCTCCGATGGGGCGGACAGAGGGCTTGTCCCGGCAGCTCTAACAGCGGGGGACGGGCTGGCACCGGCAACACCGTGCTGCGGTATCGCGCCGGCCCCGTGCGGGGTGCCGGGCACCACGGTGGGACTGGCTGTGCCCACGGGGTGGATCTCCCCGGGCGCTGGATTGGTGCCGCCACCGGAAACATGCCCGGCGGTCTCCGGGGATGCGGCAATGGTCTGGGGGATGATTTGGGGCGTGGTCTCCCCACTGGCACCTGCCAGAGAGATCCCCAGGCCTGCCAATGCGTCTATCTCAGGCACCGGCAGGGCACTGCCCACCGGTTGGCCTGCACCACTGGGTCCTGCGGGGATCGGTTCGATCTCCGTGGTATCTGACGCCATGGAAATGGACTCGCCCTCCATGGGATCTGGATCCGTGGGAATGGACTCGCCCTCCCCTGTGTCTGGGACAATGGGACTGACTTCACTCTCCGTGGGATCCGATGCCATGGGTATGGGCTCGCTCTCCATGGGATCTGCATCCATGGATATGGACTCGCTCTCCATGGGATCTGCATCCATGGATATGGACTCGCTCTCCATGGGATCTGCATCCATGGATATGGACTCGCTCTCCATGGTATCTGGCGCCATGGGTATGGGTTCGCCCTCACCCAGATCTGCCTCCGGAACATCCGGGGCGCTGTCCTCGCCTGGGGCCGTCTCCGCCACGGGTTCCACCCCATCGTCTGCGGCAACTGCTGCGGGGGCGATGTCCGGGTTCTCCGGGGTCTCCGGGGTCTCCGGGTTCTCCGCTGTCTCGGGGCTCACCTGCAGAGGCTCTGTGCTGCCCACGTCATCTGGGTATCCCGGGCCGTCCCAGACGGGCAGGGGCGCCTGGACATCCGTCCCCACGTCTGCGGGGTATCCAGGCCCGTCCCACGCCGGCACCGGTTTCGGGGCATCGGTGCCCACATCTGCGGGATAGCCGGGGCCGTCCCAGGCCTTCGGGGTGTTCGGGGATTTCGGGGTGTTCGGCTTCCCGGTGCCCACATCCTGCGGATACCCGGGTCCATCCCAGGCGGGCGGCGCGTTTCCTGTCTGGGAGGCGGTTGCCGCCGATCCTGTGGGACTTGCCCCAACACCGCCGGGCGGCACCGCTGGGCCGTACCCCATGGCACTGGTGAGGGCTGCGGCGGCCTGGTCTCCGGTGAGCTTGCCGCCCTTGGGGATGTCTCCCAGGGACGGGGGTTTTCCCTGCTCCGTCTGACTTGTGCCGGCCGCTGTCTGGGCACCGCCGGAAGATGGTCTGCCCATGGAGACCGGGTTTGGGACGCCAGACGGACCGTTTGGGTGAGTCGGGGCCGGGACAATCGGGGGTTCGCCATCCGGTCCCGAAGAGCCAGACGGCCCCATGGGGATGTCTGCAATGCCGGTGATGCCGATGTCCGCACCGGCGGGCGGGTTGTGGTCTCCGCCGTCCCCGCCGTCTATGCCGCCCCCATGGCTGCGGCCGAGGCCGGCGCCGCCCACGGCGCCGCCGAGGCTTTTGAAGAGGCCGGTCACGGCTTTTCCCGCCATCACAACCTCCTCCAGCATGGAGCCCCCGGTCTTGGTTACATGAAGCCCCAGGCTGCTGAGGATGGTGTCCATGTGCTGGCTCACCTTGAGAAAGCCCAGGGCACAGAGAAACCAGAGGAAAAAGCTGCTGTTGGCGTGAAGCTCCGGCGCCGGTGTCGGGGGATCGATGAGTCCCCCGGTGAGGGCGATGGCGGACAGGGTGTGCGCCATCCAAAGTGTTGTTCTCATAGGGCACCTCTCAGGGAGACATGGGGCTGGCCATCAGGATGCCCACCATGCCCGCGAAGAGCCGCAGGCACCAGGCGTTCAGGATCAGCAGGAGCAGCTGCCCGGCCAGCATCCGGCACCAGGAGTTGAAGACGTTGGCCGTGCTCTCGGTGCTGCCGCAGGCGATGGCCAGAGGGGCGGTGTACACCAGCACCCCCACCACGATGTACCGCTCCGCCGCCTCCACCAGGAGCTTCAGATAGTTCCAGGCCAGCACAACCGCCAGGACCAACACGACCACAGAGACGGTGGGGCTGGAGACGGCCCCCAGGGCGGTGCCGAAGACCTCCAGGAAACTGGCGAACTGGATCTCCTCCAGCTCCGTGTCCAGGATCCACTGGTATGCCGGGGTAACCAGCCTGAGGGCTATGCGGGTGATCGCCCCGCTGTTCCAGACCAGGAAGAGAAAGAGACCGCCGCGAAAGGCCAGCTTGGTTGGCTCCTCCGCCTTCAGCCCGGCGATGATCCCGAAGTTCCGCAGCAGCTGAAAGGCCACGCCCAGGATCACCAAGGCGATGCCCATGGCCATGAACACCGTGTACATGGTCTCCGCCCCGGGGAAATAGCGGGCAAAGAGGGTGAGGTCTGTCCCCAGGGCGTCCAGCACAGACGTGGAGATCAGGTCCATGCCAGCCGTGAACTGCTCTGCCAGCCACTGGACGATGTTGTCCAGGATCCCCATGGGCCCTCACCTCCCCGCCCGGGGCGGCAGGGCCGCCCCGGGGGCGCTCAGGTGGGCGTCCACGCGCCACCGGAGACCAATGGGCTCAGGTACGCCACGATGAAGCCCAGGGAGTTGAGAATGATCCACGTCACCACAATGCGCTTCAGCCAGGAGCGGGACTCGTCCACGGTGCGGCCGCTGCGGCTGAAGTTCATCAGGATCAGAGCCACGCTGGCACAGACCACCGCCACGATGGTGGAGATGCCCAGGATGTGGGTGTAGATGTCCTGCATCAGGGCGCTGGCCGCGGTCCAGAAGTCTCCGCCACCGCCGCCGGCCGCTGCAAACGCCGGGGCCGTGAGGAGGAGGGCACTGCCAACTGCGGCAAGGCCTCCCGCCCGGAGCCCCGGGATATGGAATTTGAACTGCATTTGATTCCTCCTTCGGATACACGGCCCCGGATCGGGCCGAATGGTGAGGGACAGCCGGCGGCAGCTGGGAGCTCCCCGGGGCTGCGGCGTGAATACAGGTCTCAGGCCCCCTCTCTATGTGCTCGCACCCCGGAGAGAGACCCGGGCTATGGGGCCGGCTGGAAAAATGCCCCTCTACTTAGTTATCCTCCGGTGATTTCGCATTTTGTTTCAGGAAAATTTTTCAACGGTAGATCGCGTGGGCTATGCAAGCTCAGATGTACCGGCGCAGCTTCTGAAGAGCGGCATTCTTGCGGCGCATCACCGTACAACAGGACATGTCCAAGCACTTCCCCGCTTCCCGAAAAGACATGTTCTTGACATACAGCAGTTCCATGAGGGTGCGCTCAGCTGCAGTGAGATGCCGGAGCGCGGAGATCAGCTGCTCTTCCAGCAGGCTATCCAGCACACCGTCTTCCAGTCCATCCACGGCTCCGCCCCCATAGAGTGGATTTCGCTCTTCCTGGTCCTCGTCCCCGTCCGGATCTTCTGTGGTGTAGTCCAGGGAGATGAGCTCCACACCCCGGCTGTCCTTGCGGCGGTCGCTCTTCCAGCGCTGCTCCCGCATCCACTCCCGATACTGCTCCGGGGTGGCCTCGATGGTGATGATTCCGGCATCCCGGTCCACATCGTTGCCCAGGCGGATGAAGCGGCGGCCGGCATTCTCCGGGCGCCGGATGAACTCGTAGAACGCGGGACCGGTGTACTCCTCCCAGTCCGGGTTGACGCCGTTGCAATGGCGATCCCGCCAGACATAGTACTTTTTATCCATTGATTTAGACCTCCGTAATTTTCGCTTTATTTGCTAACGATTACGGGGATCTAAGGGTATTTCGCGGTGTAGCTCTCCCAAATGCGCCTCATGATGGGTCCTTTCCCGGCAAGCGGGAGAGGACCCAATGGGCGTAAGAGCAGCAGCGGAGCATAAAAAAAGCCCAGCACCGTAGAATCGGACGGCACAGGCCATGTCTCAGACATGGTCTGTACAGACAGACAGTGATCGTCTGTCTTGTCCGGCTCTTACGGTGCTGGGTAGAATTTGGTCAGTCCCGGGAAAGGGATCCTGCTCCGCTTACTCGATTTGAGTCGATATGCAATTGTTGGGGTCTTGCGGTTGGGTGCCGGTTTCCGCCGGCGGTTTCTTGGGTTTGCGGGTCCGTTTGGGCTTTGGTTTGGGGTTGGGCGCTGTATCTGCGGTCTTCTCCGGGGACTTGCCCTTCTTCGAGGACTCGCCCTTCTTCGAAGACCTGCGCTTCTTCGGGGGCTCTTCCAGTTTCTCCTCCGGGGGATTCTCCGTCTTCAGGGCATTCTTCCCGGCCAGGAACGCCTCCAGGTTCTTCTGATATGCGCCCCGCCAGGTGGCCTCGTAGACCGGGTCGTCCTCCGGCTTATGGACCAACAGGCCCAGCTGATCCAGCCGCTTTACGAGATCCAAAAAGGGCACGTCCAGAACATCGGCGATCTTCCGGAGGGTCTCCCGGTGTTCCGGCAGAAAGAAGGACTCTCCGTACACCGGAATGGGGCCGTCTCCCCAGTGGGTATGGCAGTGTCTCTGGACCAGGGCACTCGGCATCAAGAGGACGTAGGCGCACCGCTCGATCTGGTACTTTGCCCCCTCTCTCTGGAGCCAGCTCATCAGGACACGCTGTCCGCAGGCCCTGGCGGTGGCCAGCCGGTCCGCCTGCCGGCGGCGCTGGGCCGCCCGCAGGCGGGTGGCCTCGTCCTGGGAGCCGCGGAGGGCGATGAGGCGCTGTTCCATGCTGGGCGGCCGCCTGGGGGCGCGGTCCTGCTCAATGCCCAGGCTCTCCGCCAGGCGGTTGATGTCCACGCTGGTCTCCACCGTTCCCAGGCAGCTCTGGAGCACCCCCTCACAGAGGGACTCCATGGCGGCATAGGTTACCTTGGGGCCCTGGTCTCTCACCTGGAAAACCTCCCCAAGGAGGGCAGAAACGGGGACGGCTCCCAGTCCTCCTCGTCCCAGCCGGCGGTGCCGCGCCACCCGTAGGACAGGCCATAGCGGGGACGAGAGCGCACCTTGCGGAAGAGGGAGGTGTCCAGGATCATCTCGGCCTTGCACTTGGGGCACTTGACGGACACCACGTT
>CANRFN010000071.1 GCA_947629915.1 uncultured Oscillospiraceae bacterium
TGAACCCGGCTGCTGAGCTGGATCCAAGGCCTCCTTAAGTGTTGCGCTTCGAACGGGTATCTATTAGACGCTTACGATCGATCATGCGGTCCAGGCGGATCACCCGCACTGGGAGCCGCCGCACCGTGTTCTTTCTGGCCGCCTCATAGATCTGGTCCGGCGTGAGCCCCAGGGACTTCAACATCCCATTTCCCAAGAGGCACATCTCATCCCCCTTGCGGGTCATCGTCACCGGCACGGTATACAGCCCAGCCAGGTCCAAAACCTTCACATGGGGGCACCGCTCCAGAAGCGGAGCATTGCTATCCGCGTTCACCGCTTCCAGCAGCACATTCCGCTGCACATACTCCGGCGTGAAGATCTTCTTCTCCCTCTCCAGGCGCTTCTTCTCGCGATCCGTTTTCACACCGTTTGCGGACCCCGCCATCTCGCGGCGAGGTCCTTTTCCCTCCTCTGCATTGTGCTGCTTTGGGGGGCAAGGCGGCGGGTGGACCGCCGCCTTGCCCCCGTCCGGATCAGCTGGCGAACTGCAGCCCCTGATCGCGGTCGAAGCGATACAGGCGGTCCGAGAGACCGGAGGGCCAGTACTGCAGCACCCGCAGCGCCAGCCCCGCGTGCTCCGGCCGGTACAGCTCCCGGTCCTCCCGGATGGTCATGAGACCGTCCACCACGGTGAAGGCGATGAAGAAGGGGCCGCCCAACTTCCTCTCCAGGGTCTCCAGCACCTCCGGCACCAGGATCAGCGCCCCGCCGCCGCTGTGCGCCCGGTTGCTCACCACATAGCAGTTCTGCCGGGCCATCTGGGCCTTTCTCAGGGTGGTGCCGATCCACCTCCCGTTCTTGAAGGTCTGCTCGGCCACCTTCGCCTCGGGGACCACCCGCACCCCCTGGCGCAGCACCGTGTTCTCCCGGGCGGCGGCGTAGAGCTCTTCCAGGGAGATCCCCTGCTCCTCCAGATCCCTCCACTGGAGCCGTCCAAAGCCGTCCAGCTTCTCGCCCAGCTTCAGGGGCAGATAGAAGACCCCGGCCAGGTCCAGCAGGTCCACATGGGGGCAGCGCTCCAGCAGAGCGGCGTTTCCCTCCTGGCGCACCACCTGCAGCAATACCTGCTGCAGCACCCTCTCCCGGTTGAGCCGGACATTCGTGCGGAGCAGGTCCCTCCGGCCCGCCAGCTCGTCCCGCACGATCACCCCCCGGGGCAGCGGCCCCGCCTCCACCGTCTCCGGGGCCGGGATGTGCAGCATGGCGCCCACGTACTCCGCGTCCTCATCGGTCCAGCACCGGCGGATCTCCACCCAAACATGCTCTCCGTGCCGCACCTTCAGCAGGGGCAGGCACTCCTTTGCCCTCTGCTGCAGCTTCTCCTTGAGAATCTCTCCCGTGCTATACACTTCCATACTTTGCAGGCCTCGCCTACCGCGATGCCCTCTTACCTCCTCTAAGTTCGATTCCACCCGCCCGCTCTCTGCCGCGGGTCAGGTGTTCCATGAGCATACCATAAGGTGAGTCCCATAAATGGGACTCATCCCGGGAATTTGCGATTTTCTTTTGGCGGGATCGGTGGGTGGGACGGGCCAGGCCCGGCCCCACCCATCCCAACGGCCCCCGCTACCAGGCGCAGTCCTCCGGGATCGAGAGGCCCTGGAGGCTGTCGAAGCGGTACAGGTGGTCCACGAAGCCGGAGGGCCAGTACTGATCCAACGTCAGCAGCAACAGGAGGTACACCTGGTACATCAGCGAGTCCCTGGTAACGTCGAACTGGGTCACCACCAGCCCGCCCTGGGCGGTGAAAGCGATGAGATAGGGGCTTCCCATCTTCCGCTCCAGGGCCTCCAAAACCTCCGGCATCAGCAGGATCGCATCACCGCCGCTGTGCGCCCTGTTGCTCACGAAGTAATAGCTGCGCTCATCCATCCGGGCCTTCTCCAGGGGCTTGCCGCGCCAGGGCATGCTCTTCCGCATCGCCACCTCATGCTCCTCCACGGTGGTTACCTCCACACCCTCCCGCTGAAGCGTGTTCTTCCGGGCGGCGGCGGTGAGCTCCTCCAGGGAGATCCCCAGGCGGTTGAGGTCCGCCCACTGGAGCCGGCCCATGCCTTCCAGTCCCCTCGCCAGCTTCACGGGGACGTAGAAGATGCCGGCCAAGTCCAGCACCTCCACATGGGGGCAGGTCTCCAGGAGGACGGCATTGTCCTCTCGGCGCACCGCCCGCAGGACTGCCTTCCGCAGCACCTTCTCCCGGGTGATCTTTTCCGCGGTCTGGATCAGGTCCGGGCGGCCCGCCAGCTCGTCTGTCACGAGGACCGTGTCAGGCGGCTGCTCGTCCTCCGCTGCCTCCAGGCTCGGCAGGCGCAGCTGGACACAGACCTGCTCCGTGCCGTTGTAGTCCAGGAAGCGGCGGATCTCCACCCTGTCCTCGGGCTCGCGGTGCCCCAGCGGCAGGTTCTGCCGCGCCATCATCTTCTGCCGCATCTCCTCCATGAGAAGCTGGCCCTTGCTGAAAAGTTCCATTCATTTGTGGGTTCCGCCCATGCAGCGAAACCCTCTTCCCTCCTGTCTTTTGAGATGAGATGGCCCGTCCCAGAGCGGCGGACCTCTGTATGGGCCCACTATACCAGAAGGGGTGTCCCATAAATGGGACTCATCCCGGGAATTTGCGATTTTCTTTTGGCGGCATGGGTGGGACCGGGCCAGATCCGGCCCCCATACCAACGGCCCCCGCTACCGGGCGCAGTCCTCCGGGATCGTAAGGCCGTGGCGGCTGTCGAAGCGGTACAGGTGGTCCACGAAGCCGGAGGGCCAGTACTTCTGCACCTTGAGCAGAGACCGGAACACCGCCGGGAAGCACCCGGTATCATCGTCCCGGACCACTACCAGCCCGTCCAGCACGGTGAAGGCGATGAGATAGGGGCCGCCCAACTTCTGCTCCAGGGTCTCCAGAACCTCTGGCATCAGCAGGAACGCCCCGCCGCCGCTGTGCTCCCGGTTGCTCACGAAGTAGAAGTTCCGCTGGCTCATTTTGGCCTTCTTCAGGGACTTGCCGTGCCAGGACCCGCTCTCCAGGATCTCCTGGCCCAGCTTCTCCACGGTGGTTACCTCCACGCCCTCCCGCTGAAGCGTGTTCTTCCGGGCGGCGGCGGTGAGCTCCTCCAGGGAGATCCCAAGCCGGTTGAGGTCCGCCCACTGGAGCCGGCCCATGCCGTCCCATCCCCCCGCCAACTTCACGGGGACGTAGAAGATGCTTGCCAGGTCCAGCACCTCCACATGGGGGCAGGTCTTCAGGAGGACAGCACTGTCCTCCCGGCGCACCGGCCGCAGCACCGCCTCCCCCAGCACCTTCTCCCGGGTGATCTGCTCCTCGGTCTGGATGAGGTCCGGGCGGTCCGCCAGCTCGTCCGTCACAACCACCTTCTCCGGCGGCTGCTCGTCCCCTGCCACCTCCGGGTTGGGCATGGTCAGCCGGACGAAGACCTGCTCCGTGCCATCGTAGTCCAGGCAGCGGCAGATCTCCACCCAGTCCTGGGGAGCGCAGTGCGCCAGCACCAGGTCCCGCCGCGCCATCACCTTCTGCCGCGTCTCCTCCATGAGAAGCTGGCCCTTGCTGAAAAGTTCCATTCATTTGCGGGTTCCGCCATGCGGCGAAACCCTTTTCCCTCCTGTCTGTTGAGATGAGATGGCCCGTCTCAGGGCAACGGGCCTCTGTATGGACCCACTATACCAGAGGGGGTGTCCCATAAATGGGACTCATCTCCACTTTCTTTCCGACTTTCATGGAATTTTTTGCTCTGGTCCGATGGGCCGGCGTGCCCCGCGGCGCCGGGCAAAAAGCAAGCCCTGGGCGCATCAATGTGCTCCCAGGGCTTATTTTCGCCGTCTATTTCCCGTTGCGGAGGGTATGTTCCAGGTCTTTTTGGATCGTGTAGAGCGTGGCACCGCAGTAACAGGCGAGGATGATCAGAATCAGCAGGGCGGGAATCCACACGCCGTAGCGGAATCCCACGCTGCCGATATAGGTGAAGACCTTGTACCCGTACCGGACCAGGAAGGAATAGATCAAGAGCAGGGCCACCAGGAAGGCGGCAACACAGGGCAGAAAGAAGTACAGTGCGCTCTGTCTCCGCACCATACGGACGATCTCCTGCCGATCTGTCCCGATCTGGAACAGGGTGCGGTATTGGGTGCGCTGGCAGACTGCGTCCGTTGTGAGGTGCAGGGCCAGGACCGTCATGCAGATGATGAAGAAGACGATGCCGGTGTAGATGCCCAGCAGACGCATGCTGGTGGCGGTGAGGGCGATGTCGTTCTGCTCCTGGGTCCGAAAGCGAACTGGCCCGATGAAGCTCATATAGTTCCGATCCGCCTGATACTTGGTCTCATAGCGGTCAAAGAGGTAGGCGTATCGGTCCCGGAAGGCGCTCTCAATCTCGTTGCTGATCGCCCCGCAAACGCTGTATGGAATGGCCTCTTCCGTATTGGCGTTGTAGCAGGTACAGGCCAGATGCAGGTTTTGGCACACGGCATCCGGAAAGATCAGGATCGAGTCGTCCGCGTGAAAAAGGTATTGCCCCAGGGGATCTCTGTACACCGCTGGCTCTGCCAGATGGAGCACTGTCCCATCGTCCAGCTGGATTCCCCGGCTGCCGCCGCCCAAGGCGCTCTCGAAGGCCTCCCGGTCCATCTCGTAGTCCAGATGGACGAAAAACCCGTCGTCTGCCAGGGGCACCGGCTCCATCCCCGCCATCTCCCGCATGCGGTTGTAGTCCGAGAGGCCCATGGCCAGCCGCGGCAGGTCCCGCCAGTTCTCCCGCTCCGCCGCCGTGTTGAAATCCCGCGCCCAGATGAAGTAGCTGCGCTGGGAGATGTCCTCTGATACGGTGACGTGGTGTTCCTCCAGGATGTCCCGCACAAAGGCGTAGTCGATGTTGGGGATGTCCTCTATGGTGTCGATATACCGATAGGTGTTGTAAATCATCAGGTCATAGGGCATCCGGTAGTCCAGAAAGCCTGTGGAGATCTCCGCCAGGATCGGCAGGATCACAAACGCCACCAGCGAGATGGTGATGGCCAGCGTGGAGATAGAGAGGATCTTTGCCGTGGAGTAGACCTTCTGGAAGAGATTGCCCAGCAGCACGGCGTTGGTTCCCCGGTTCTTCCACCTGTTCCGGCCCCGGAGGACAGCCAACACCCAGACAATGGAGCGGTACAGGGAGAAGATGCCCGCAATCGCCGCGGCGATGGCCGCCGTCTGAAAGCGGTTGCTGATCTCCTCCGGGATGTCGCCGGCGTAGACGCCGTTCTGGCGGGTGAACTGGACCAGCACCGCCCCGGTGATCCCAAAGCACACCGCCGTGAGAAGCGCCGAGCGGAAATACTGCCTCTTGTCTGCCTGCATTCCCTCGCTGTTCCGCCTCTCATGGAGCAGGTCGATCAGCTTGATCCGGCTGATCTTCCGGCTGTTCGCCAGCCCCACCAGGAGAAAGACGGCGCAGAAGAACAGGAGGGTGAGCAGCATGGTGTCCGGGTAGAGGCCGAATTGGAATGCCGCCGTCTCCGCCATGGTCCGCAGGACGAAGGTGGTCACCACACCAGACAAAATAGTGCCGGTGAGACAGCCCAGAAACACCGCGCCCATGCCGAAGAGAAAGGTCTCGCCGAAAAAGTGCCGCGCCACCGTCCGCTGCTCCATGCCCAGGATCATATAGAGGGAGAACTCCTGGCTCCGCTGCCGCAGCATATAGTTGTTGATGTACCGGATGAGCGCGAAGAAGATCACGGAGATCGCCAGCACAGCATACCGGATCGTGTTCTGAAAAAGGGAGAGGGAGTAGTTCCCGTTCCCGTGCAAAATGTCGTTGTAGCGGCTGGTCAGGGACAGAAAGGCAAAGAACAGGGTGCTGCTGATCACCAATGTGAAGAAATAGATCACGTAGTCCCGAAATGCCTTTCGGAGGTTGCTGCGGAACAGTTTAGCGTACATCGCTCTGCCCTCCGCCCAACATGGTGAGCACGCCCAGGATCTTCTCAAAGAACGCCTTACGGGAGTCCTGGCCCTTTCGGATCTCCGTGAAAATCACCCCATCCCGCAAAAACAGGATCCGGTCTGCATAGCTGGCGGAGAACGCATCGTGGGTCACCATGAGGATGGTGGCTCCCAGCTGCCCGCTGATGCGCTGCAGCGTGGCGAGCAGCATCTGGGCGGAGTGGCTGTCCAATGCCCCGGTGGGCTCATCGGCCAGGATCAGCTTCGGCCGATTCACCAGGGCCCTGGCACAGGCGCAGCGCTGCTTTTGCCCGCCGGACACCTGATAGGGGTACTTGTCCAGGATGTCCGCGATGTTGAGGGTGCCGGCCGTCTCCGTCACCTTTCCCGGGATCTGCTCCGCCGGCACGTTGTTGATGGTGAGGGCCAGGGCGATGTTCTCGGAGATGGTGAGGGTGTCCAGCAGGTTGAAGTCCTGAAAGATGAAGCCCAGGTTCTCTCGGCGAAATCGGGCCAGGTCCCGCTCCTGGAGTTCCGTCACATCCGTCCCGTCCAGGGAGATGTGCCCCGCACTCACCGTGTCGATGGTGGAGATGCAGTTCAGCAGGGTTGTCTTGCCAGACCCGGAGGCCCCCATGATGCTCAGGAACTCCCCCGCACAGACGGAAAAACTGATATCCTGGATGGCCTTGGTCAGGTTCCCCTGGTTGCCGTAATACTTCTGGATGTGCTCCAGACGCAGGATCTCCTTCATAGTCTGCAACGCCTCGCTTTGTCTGTACTGTACCTGCATGATAGCGGAGATGGCCGGCCGTTTGTATCGCTTTTCCTTACAAAATTCTTTCAGAGATGTAAGAAGTGCAGGGCCTCAGCCCTGCACCGGATGGATGAGATCATTGCAGTAGAAAGAGAGCCGGAACACCGTCTCGCCATCGGAGGCAGCTGTGAGGCTGATGTCCAGCTTCTCACAGAGGCGTTTGCACAGGTAGAGCCCGATCCCCGTTGCCGCCTGGGAGGCGTTTCGCCCGTTCTCTCCGGTGAAGCCCTTGTCAAAGATGCGGGGGAGATCACCGGCGGAGATGCCGATCCCGTTGTCCGCGATGCAGAGCGTCACCTGGTTTCCGCTCTGCTCCACAAAAAACCGGATCACCGGAGACGCTGTCCGATACTTCACCGCATTCACGATGATCTGGTTCAGGATAAAGCACAGCCACTTCTCATCGGAGTAGACGCTCACGTCCGTCTCAGCCAGGTCCAGCTGCACGTTGCACTGCCGGAGCAGATACCGGTTCTCCGCAATCTCCTGATGGACCACATCGAACAGGCGGATCTCCCGCACCAGATAGTCCTTCTCCGGGTGCTCGCTTCTGGCATAGTAGAGGGCCTGCTCAATGGAGCGGTTGATCTGCTCCAGTTCCATCAGCAGGTCTTTTGTGAAATCGGTCCTATGGTTTTCGCAGAGCAGCTTCATGGCGGTGATGGGCGTCTTGCACCCGTGGACCCACTGTTCGATGTACTCCCGGTACGCATCCTGCTCCCGCTCTGCCGCGCTCACGCGCTCCAGCATGGACTTACCAGACTGTCTCAGCAGCTGGTAGAACACCAGATCATCCGCCCGGGTGGGGCGCTCCATCACCGCCGGGAGCAGATAGCGCTCTTCCAGCTGTTCTGAGAGATGCAGCAGCTCGTCCATCTGCGCTTTTCTGCGGCGGTATGTCCAGATCAAATACCCGGCCAACACCGTGCCCCAGACCGCCAGAATCAGCAGCAGACTGTCCCGGTTGATCCCGTTCAGCCGAAGAAAAGCGGCCAAGGCGGCCATACCGATGCCATTCAGAAGGATCATCGGGATTCTCTGTCTCCAGTACAATTTCCCGTTCATATCAGGTACCCCTGCCGGTGTTTCGTCTGGATGAAGTCCCTGAGGCCAAGGGAGGCCAGCTTGTCCCGGATGCGGTTGATGTTCACACTCAGGGTGTTGTCGTCTACATAGAGCCGGTTGTCCCAGAGGTAGTCGATCAGGTCGGCGCGGGAGCAGATCTTTCCCGCGTGCTGGTAGAGGTAGTACAGGATCTTCAGCTCATTCCGGGTGAGGTCCACCTGATGTCCGTCAAATTCGAGCTTGCCGCTCTCCAGGTGCAACACCGTCCCCTGATACGCCAGGGTCTCCGAGAGACCTGTGGGATAGGCCCGTTTCAGCAGGGAGGCGATCTTCGCCAGCAGAATGGCCGTGTTGTACGGCTTGGTGATGTAGGCGTCTCCGCCCAGCAGGATGCTGTGGAGCTCGTCCAGATCCGTGTTGGCGCCGGTCACAAAGACGATGGGGGCATTGGAAAAGGTGCGGATTTGGGCGCACAGGGAGAAGCCGTCTGTGCCGGGCAGCTTGATATCCAGCAGGATGAGATGGGGCGTCTGTTCCCGCACCGCGTCCGCCGTTTTGGTGAAATCCGATACCGCCACGGCATCATAGCCGTTCCCGCGGAGTATGGTTCTCAGCTCCGTGCGGATCACCGGGTCATCCTCCACCACCATGATCTTGTATTCTGCCATTGTGCACTCCCTCCCGATTGGAAAAGCCCAATCAGAGTTTTGCCGTTCTGATTGGGCTTTGCCGCATCTGAAATCGCCAGCCGGCTCAGATGCGGTTCACGCTCTTCAGCCCCTTGGCGCGGTCGTAGAAATAGAGGTGGTCGGTGAGATCCAACTTGCCGTTCTGATTGCTCTGCTTCAGCCAGTCCGCAAAGTCCCGCAGCTTTCTCCGCTCCTCGCTCTCCCGGCAGATCATCATCTCGTGGATGTTGGGGACCCCGATGTAATAGTTGCTCTCCAGCTTCTCTCCCAGCGCCTTCAGGACCTCCGGCACCATCAAAAATCCAGAGGAGAGGATCTTCGCGTGGCTGCCAACGGCGTACCAGCCGTTCTCGTCCAGATCGGCATCCTCCAGCCTCCTTCCAAACCAAGTGCCGCAGTACTTCACCTGGCGTCCCAGCTTCTCCAGCGGGCAGACCCGCACCCGCAGGCGCCGCACCATATTCTTCTGGGCCGCCTCCAGGAGGTCATCCACCGTAAGGCCCAGGGTCTCGATCTGCTCCCAGGTCATTTGAATCGCACCTGTGACACCCTTCTCCACCCGCGCCGGCAGGACGAACAGCACGGCCAGATCCAGCAGCTTCACATGGGCGCAGTCCTGCAGCAGTTCGGCGTTCCGCTTCTGGCTCACCGCCTCCATCAGCACATGCCGCAGCGCGTAGTCCCGGCTACAGTTGGTGTACCGCTCCAGAAAGGCCGTGATGTTCGCAAAATCCACGTCTTCATCGTCTTCGTTCTCCGCCAGCAGAGACCCGATCATTTCATTGCAGAGATCGGCCTTCATGTAGATCGACGAACCCGCGGGGAACGCCTCCATGTCCACCGCGGCAACGGTCCCCTCTCCCGGCTTCACGGCGCAGAGCAAGACCGTCAGATCCTCTCCGGTGCCCGCCTCCTCGATCTCGAAGGTGAGATCCTCGTGCCTCTTCTGCATCAACGGCACCAGGTCCTGTGCCATCTTGCGCTTTGTATCCATACTGAATTTGCCCATGTATGTGCAGGCTCTGTCCCAGCAAAGCCCTTCCTCCTCATGATACTTGGATGTTCCGATCTCTGGCCCGCCCACCGTGCCGATGGCAGTGCACGCGTCCAGAAAGCGGCAGCGCCAGCCCTCCGGCGCTGCCGCCTGTGTCACCACTTGTTCTCCACTTTCTCCGCAAAGCCCAGCAGGTCCTTCACATTGAGGCGGGTGCCGTCCTCCAGCGCCGCCGTGCCGGTGAACCGGCCGAACACCTGGTGCTGGTCGCTCTTGAGCACCTTGAAGTCCGTGTTGGAGGCCCGGTCCAGGATGGGGACAAAGTCCATCTCGAACTTGCCGTCATCGCTGGAGAAGGTCCAGGGCTTCAGGTAGTCCTCCTTCTTGTCCTTCATGGGGATGTGGAAGACCACCTCAGACAGCTTGTGGGCCCTGCCATTGTAGAAGAGCATGTTCTCCGTGGCCGCCCGGGTGTCGCCGAAGCCGTAGCCGATGTTGAACCCGAAGGGTACCCCGTCCAGAAGGCCGGAGGCGGAGCCCCAATACCAGGTGTTGTGGTAGGTCCAGACGCCCCGGCCCCAGTCCAGCACCCCGAAGGAATCCTCGGGGTGGAACTCGTACCGCTCGCCGCCGATCTGCACGTTGCCCTTGGCCCGCATGCAGTTGATCTTCTGGTTGAAGTAGAAGTGGCCGGGCTTGTCGAAGGGGGTACAGATCACCATGGACTCCTCCGGCTCGTCCGTGAGCACCACATGGACATCGATGGGGTCCTTGCCCCGGTAGTTGTCCATGTGGGCGGTGAGCACCCGCTTGCCGCCCTCCACGATAAACACCAGGCCGTAGCCCTTGCCGGACACCGCGGTGACGCCCCCGGCAGAGCTGGCGGGCAGGCAGGTGCCGCCCATGGGGAAGGCCCGCATGGGGCTCTTGGTGATCTGCCAGGGGGTGCCGGTGAAGGACAGGAAGGAGATGGAGTCCAGCCCCATGTAGCTGTTGTCCGCCACGGTGAGGGCCACGCCGAAGCGGTCGTTGCCCACGTAGTAGTAGTCCCACTCCTTCAGCCTGGCAGGCCCGCCTTTTACGGCATTGCGGTCGTAGACGGGCAGCAACTTCCGGGCGAACCCCGGCTCGGTCAGGTTCCCCTGGTCATCCAACAGGGGAATCACTCTGGTGATCTCATGCTGCATGCATTTCTCTCTCCCTCATCCTGCAAAATTGCCGCCCTCCGGCGGTGCCGTTTTCTTCCACTGAAGTGTACCACAGATTGCCGCTCCATGCAACGATTGTTTTCCCCGGCAACCTGGCCCAAATCGTCCGGTGCAAGGCCCTGCCCATCCCGGGCACCCGCCCAAAAACCGCTATTTTGCACAGCTTTTTTCGTTTTACCGGGTCGGATATCCCCGTTCTTTGCCGTTGACAGCCCTCCCCTTCTCTGGTATAACGGTTGCCGCGTCAACGAAAGGGAGGTGACTCGGTCCATGAAGAACATCAGCATACTCCACCGCCAGTTTATGGTGTTCCTGAAGCGGGAACTGCAGGACAGCGGTCTCTCGCCTGCCGAGTTTCTCTACCTGGGAACCCTGTACGAACAGGACGGCATCACCCAGGACGAACTGGCGCGGGAGCACTGCATCGACAAGGCGGCCACCGCCCGCACCCTCCAGCACATGGAGCGCATCGGCCTCGTGGAGCGCCGGCAGGATGCGGCAGATCGGCGGGCAAAACAGGTCTGGCTCACCCCAAAGGCGTACCAGTACCAGCACCTGCAGCAGGAGATCCAGGACAAGTGGCAGACCGCCATGCACCAGCAGCTGCCGCCGGTGGACGCCGCCGTGTTTCACGATGTGCTGCTGCACATGGTCTCTCG
Organism: uncultured Oscillospiraceae bacterium; assembly: GCA_947629915.1. GTDB lineage: Bacteria > Bacillota > Clostridia > Oscillospirales > Oscillospiraceae > Enterenecus. The sequence goes on from CANRFN010000071.1 coordinate 11,413, forward strand.
GGCCAAGGATATCAACGATGGGTGAGGGCCGCCGAAAGGGCTGGCCGAACAACCCGATTATGGGGGCGAATGTATGATTGTACTCTTCTTTGCCGTCTGGGTGCTGCTCAACGGCAGGCTGGACTGGGATGTGCTCCTGGTGGGCGCGATTCTCTCGGTTCTGCTCTATCTCTTCAGCTGGCGTTTCCTCTATTACCATCCCCGCCGGGGCTGGAATTCGCTCAAGCGCCTGCCCCGGCTGCTGGTGCTGCTGGCAGTGCTGGTCCGGGAGGTCTTCAAGTCCTGTTTTGCCCTGCTGCCCTACATCTACGGCGGCAAGCAGCCGGACCCGGTGGTGGCCCGGTTCAAGCCGGAGCGGGTCAAGACCACCATGGGCCAGGTGCTGCTGGCGGACTGCATCACCATGACGCCGGGCACCATCACCGGCAGTCTCCACAACGGGGAGTACCTGGTGCACTGCCTGGACCGCAGCATGTCTGAGGACCTGGGAGACAGCGCGTTTGTAGACAAACTGGAACGTTGGGAGGCCGGACTATGGACCCATTGAAAGAGCTCACACCCATGGTGGTGACGGTTGCCATGGACATTCTGGCGATCACCGCCCTGATCACCCTGGTGCGCACCTTCATCGGCCCGCGGAAGTCGGACCGGATTGTGGGCGTGAACATGATCGGCACCCAGGCCATCTGCCTCATCGTGTGCCTGGTGGTGCGGCTCCGCGAGAACTGGCTGGTGGACATCGCCATCATCTACGCCATGTTCAGCTTCCTGGCGGTGACGGTGCTCACCAAGATGGACATCGGCGTCTATCAGCAGTGGCGGGCAGACCAGAAGAAGGGCCGGGAGCGGGAGGTAAGCACCGGCCGCAAGCCCATTGTGGAGCCGGACCTGCCCAAGAGGAGGAAGAAGGCCAAATGATACTCAACTGGATTCGATTTCTGCTGGGCACCTTCTGCCTGGCCTTCGGCGTGTTCTTCATCGTCTCCTCCGTGGTGGGCAATTTCAAGTTTCACTTCGCCCTGAACCGGATGCACGCCGCCGCCCTGGGAGACACCCTGGGGCTTCTGGGCGTGGTGCTGGGCATCACCATCTTCCACGGTCTGGACGCCACCAGCCTGAAGCTGCTGCTGATCGTGGCCCTGGTCTGGATCACCAGCCCGGTGTCCAGCCACCTCATCATGCTGATGGAGCTCTCCAACGGCACCGCGGCGGCGGAGGTGGAGGAGGAGCGCTACGAGGAGGCCACGGACGAACAGGGCCTGGAGCGCTCCAGCGTGGCCGCACGGCGCCATGCCCTCCACGGCGAGCACCCGGGCGCGTTCAAAAGCGGCAATCCGCCAAAGGAGGGTCCCATCTCATGACAGTCTTAGAAGGCATTCTGCTGTTCTTTCTCATCGTCTGTGCGGTGTCCGTGAGCATCAACCGGAACCTTTTGGCCTCCATCATCATCTTCATGAGCTTCAGCCTCATCATGAGCGTGCTGTGGCTCACCCTGGAGGCCCCGGATCTCGCCATCACGGAGGCCGCGGTGGGCGCCGGCGTCACCAGCCTGCTGTTCTTCGCCACCCTCAAGAAGATCCACGCCATCAAGGCAGAGGACGATGAGCCCGCAGCCGAGGAGCCTGCAGCCCCGGCAGCACCCGCCGCAGAGGAGGTCCACGATGAAACCTAATGGATTTCTGGCAAAGCTGGTGAACTTCGTAGAGCGGGACGAGTTCCGGGTGGAGAACTACACCCTGGAGGGGCAGAAGAAGACCCCCATCTCCATGGACAGCCCGGAAAACCGCTGGCTCTCCGCCAACCAGGGCAGAGAGCAGACCGTCCGCACCCGGTTCAACCACTGGTTTGGGGAGCGGGGGCTGGAGATCTTCACCACCTTGTACCGCTTTATGAGCGTGATCATCTGCGTCACCCTGGTGTCTGTGCTGCTGTCCGTGGTGTCCGCCCTGCCCCCCTTCGGCAACCCCACCAACCCGGATGTAAACGAGGTGGTGGAGCGGTATGTGTCCAAGGGCACAGAGGAGACCGGCGCTGTGAACGCGGTGGCGGGCATGATCTCGGCGTACCGCGGCTTTGATACCTTGGGCGAGGCCCATGTGCTCTTTGTGGCCGCCTGCAGCGTCATCGTGCTGCTGCGGGTGGACCCGGAGGAGCGGAAGCACAGCACGCTGCTGGACTTCCCGGAGACCGGCGAGGACATGGACTTTGAGCCCAACGGGGACGAGATCCTCCGCAAGACCGCCAAGCTCCTGGTGCCCCTGTCCTTCATCTTCGGCATGTACGTCATCCTGAACGGCGCGTCCTCCCCCGGCGGCGGCTTCTCCGGCGGCTCCCTCATCGGCGCCGGCCTGATTCTGAACTCCGCGGCCTTCGGGTTCCGCCGGACGGAGCGGTTCTTCGGCGATGAGATGTACCACCTGGTGAAGACCGCGTGCCTCACCGCCTATGCCGCCATGATGGCCTACTTCATCTTCATGGGCGCCAACCAGCTGCCGGACCACGTCTGGCTGGGCATCCCCGGCACCATCTTCAGCGGCGGCCTGATTCTGCCCATCAACTTTGTAGTGGGGCTGGAAGTGGCCTGCACCATGTATTGCTTCTACGCCCTGTTCCGGAAAGGAGGGCTCTAACCCATGATCGCTGAAATCGTACAGCATCTGCTCACCAACTACTATGAGACCACCGCCATGGTCCTCTTCGGCATCGGCTTCACGTCTCTCTTGATGCACCGCAACATCATCAAGAAGATCATCGGCTTCAACCTGATGGACTCCGCCATCTACCTGTTTCTGGCCTCCCAGGGGTACATCCAGGGCCGCCTGGCCCCGGTGGTGACCAGCGGGACAGACGCCTCGTTGTATGTGAACCCCATCCCCACGGGCCTGGTGCTCACCGGCATCGTGGTGTCCGTCTCCGTGACCGCCTTCCTGCTGGCCCTCACCTGCCGGCTCTACGATCGGTACCACACCCTGGATATCGATGAGATCACCAACATCGCACGAAAGGAACAGGACTGATACCCTATGGAACTCGTGCAGAACTTTCCTTTCCTCACCATCGTATTGAGTCTCACCTGCGGCGTCTTCTGTGCGGTGCTGAAGGCCAAGGGGGCACGGCGTCTGTGCCTCATCTGGCTCACCGCGGCCTTTGTGATGTCGCTGCTCACCCTCCTGTACACCCTCAGGACAGGGGACTACTACGTATACATGATGGGCAAGTGGAGCGCCCCCTGGGGCAATGAGATCCGGGTGGGCATTTTGGAGGCCCTGTTGGCCACGGTGTTCTCCGGCGTGATGATCCTGTCCCTGCTGGGCGGCATGGAACACATCTTCCAGGACTGCCCCAGCCAGAAGATCAACCTCTACTTCACCATGGCGAGCCTCCTCATGAGCTCCCTCTTCGCCCTGATCTACACCAACGACCTCTTCACAGCCTACGTCTTCGTGGAGATCAACACCATCGCCTCCTGTGCTCTGGTGATGCTGAAGTACTCCGGCAAGACCTTGGTGGCCACCACCCGCTATCTCGTGATGAGCCTTCTGGGCTCCGGCCTGTTCCTGCTGGGCATCGTTACCCTGTACAGCATCACCGGGCAGCTGCTGATGGAGCCCATCGCCGCCGAGGTGCAGCGGATCTGGGCGGAGGGCACGTACAGCCTCCCCCTCACCGTGATCATCGGCCTCTTCTCCGTGGGTCTCGCGGTAAAGAGCGCCCTCTTCCCCTTCCACAGTTGGCTGCCGGAGGCCCACGGCAGCGCCACGTCCTCCTCCAGCGCCATCCTCTCCGGTCTCGTGCTGAAGGGCTACATCATCGTGCTCATCAAGATCTTCTACCGCATCTTCGGCCTGCAGATCATCATGACAGAGAAGGTGTCCAACTTCCTCTTTGTCTTCGGCATCGTGGCCATGATCTTCGGCTCATTGGGGGCCCTGCGGCAAAAGGACGTCAAGCGCCTTCTGGCGTACTCCTCCGTAGCCCAGGTGGGCTACATCTACGTGGGCATCGGCCTCAACAGCCGGGCGGGCATGCTGGCCGCCATCGTGCAGATCGTGGCCCACGCCATCACAAAACCCATGCTCTTTATCTCCGCCGGCGGCTTCATGGAGGTGTCCGGGGGCAGCAAGGCCATGCCGGACATCACAGGGGCCGGCAAACGGGACCCCCTGGGCGGCATCGCCTTCTCGGTGGGCGCCCTCTCCACCGTGGGCATCCCCTTCTTCGCCGGCTTTATCATGAAGCTGCAGCTCACCTCTGCGGCGGTGGAGTCCAGCACGCCCAGGATGGTGATCGCCCTCATCGCCATCGCCCTCAGCACCCTGCTGAACGCCCTCTACTACATTCCCACCCTCTACAACATCTTCACCAACCGGCAGGACGACAAGTTCCAGGACGTGAAGGCCCACTACCGCTGGGAGTACGTCCTGGCTGTGGTGACCTTCATCGCACTGAACCTGAGCTTCGGGTCCTTCTCCCAGCATGTGGTGGGGGCCATCAACGATGGCCTCGCCATGTTCGGCATGTAAGGGGGCGGCATTCATGGAAATCATTCTGCTTGTGGCCGCCCTGCTGCCGGTGGTCTGCGGCGTACTGCTGCTGGCCCGGAAGGCCTTCGATGGCGATTCCCTCCGCCCCGCCGTTCTGGTGGTGCTGGCGCTGGTCTTGGTCCTGGTGATCGCCGGCGCGGTGGGCCCCCGGGGCGAGCTCCAGCTCCTCCATCTGGGCCGCAGCCCCGCCCTCACGGTGTACTTCCGGGCGGACGGCCTGGGCCTGTTCTTCGCCATTCTGGCCGCCATCATGTGGCTGCTCTCCGGGCTCTTCGCCCAGGAGTACATGGCCCACGAGGAGGACCAGCGCCGGTACTACGGCTTTCTGCTGCTCACCGAGGGCGCACTGCTCACCCTCTGCTTTGCCGGCAACTACCTCACCCTCTACTTAGGCTTTGAGTTCATGACGGTGCTCTCCGTCCCCCTGGTGCTCCACACCCAGACGGAGGCCGCCCGGCAGGCGTCCTTCAAGTACCTGCTGTACTCGGTGTTCGGGGCGTGTCTCGGCCTCGCCGGCTTCTTCACCATCTACACCTACGGCACCAGCACGGTGTTCACCCCCGGCGGCGTATTAGATCCCGCCAAGATCGCCGGCCATGAGACCCTGCTGCAGATCGTGGCATTCCTCTCCATTCTGGGCTTCGGGGCCAAGGCGGGCATGTTCCCGCTGCAGGCCTGGCTGCCCACCGCCCACCCGGAGGCCCCGGCCCCGGCATCTGCCCTGCTCTCCGGCGTGATCACCAAGGCCGGCGTGCTCAGCATCATCCGGGTGGTGTACTACCAGTTCGGCCGGGACTTTCTCCGGGGCACCTGGGTGCAGTACGCCTGGCTGGCCCTGGCCCTCTGCACCGTGCTCATGGGCTCCATGCTGGCGTACAAGGAGAACCTCTTCAAAAAGCGTCTGGCGTACTCCACGGTGAGCCAGGTGTCCTATGTGCTCTTCGGCCTGGCCCTGATGGAGAAGACCGCCTTTGTGGGGGCTCTCCTCCATGTGGTGTACCACTCCGTGATCAAGGACGGCCTCTTCTTCACCGCCGGCGCCATCATCTGCCGCACCGGCCGCAAGACGGTGGACCAGTATCGGGGCATCGGCAAGGAGATGCCTATCACCATGTGGTGCTTCACCATCTGCTCGCTGGGCCTCGTGGGCATCCCGCCGCTGGGCGGCTTTGTGAGCAAGTGGTATCTCGCCATGGGGGCTCTGCACTCGGGCCTGGATGTGGTGAACTGGCTGGGCCCGGTGATCCTGCTGGCCAGCGCCCTTCTCACCGCGGGCTACCTCTTCTCCATCACCATTCAGGCCTTCTTCCCCGGGGCCAGCTTCCACTACGACACCGTTCAGCGCCATGAGCCCACCACATGGATGCTGATCCCCCTGGTGGTGCTGGCCGCGGCAACCCTGCTCCTCGGCCTTCTGCCCCAGCCCATTCTGCAGGCCGCCGAGGCCATCTCCGGCACCCTCTTTGGGGAGGTGATCGCATGAGCCGGATATTCATGCTGGTGGCGGTGCTGCTGCCGATCGCAGGCGCCCTGCTCATCGTCTTGATCCGCCCCAGAAGTGAGAAAGTGCGGCGGCGGATCGTGATGCTCTCTGTGTGCGCCACCTCGCTTCTGGTGCTGGCCATGCTGATCCGCCGGCCGGACGGCACGCTGCGGCTGCTCCGCCTCACGGAGGATCTGTCTATCTCCCTCCGCCTGGACGGGCTGGCCTGCGTCTTCGCCGGCCTCGTGGCCTTCCTCTGGCCGCTGGCCAGCCTCTACGCCCTGGAGTACATCAAGCACGAGGACGGACACAACCGCTTCTTCACCTACTACACCGGCACCTACGGCGTGACGCTGGGCATCGCCATGAGCTCCAATCTCATGACCTTCTACCTCTTCTATGAGATGCTCACCCTGATCACCCTGCCTCTCGTGATGCACACCGGCGATGTCCGGTCCATCAAGGCGGGCAAGAAGTACCTGACCTACTCCATCGGCGGCGCCGCCATGGCCTTCGTGGGCATGATGGTGCTGTACGTGCTGGGCAACACCTCCCTGCGGTTCGAGTACGGCGGGTTCCTCTCTCCGGAGGATCCCCGGGCGGGCCTTCTCCGGGGCGCGTATCTGCTCTGCTTCTTCGGCTTTGGCGTGAAGGCGGCCATCTTCCCCTTCCACGGCTGGCTCCCCGCCGCCGGCGTGGCGCCCACCCCGGTTACCGCCCTGCTCCACGCGGTGGCGGTGGTGAAGGCAGGGGTCTTCGCCATCATGCGCATCACCTTCTACTGCTTCGGGCCGGCCCTTCTGGCGGGCACCTGGGCTCAGACCGTGGCCATGGCCTTTGCCATCTTCACCATCGTCTTCGGCTCCGCCACCGCCCTCCGGGAGCAGCACTTAAAGCGCCGCCTGGCCTACTCCACGGTGAGCAACTTGAGCTATATTGTATTTGGCGTCACCCTCATGACACCTGCCGGTCTCGCCGCCGGGCTCAGCCACATGCTGTTTCACGGGGTCATGAAGATCACCCTGTTCTTCTGCGCCGGCGCGGTGATGTACCGGACCCACCGGGAGTGGGTGCCGGAGCTGGACGGCCTGGGCAGGAAGATGCCGGTAACCTTTGCCGCCTTCACCGTGGGCTCCATGGCCCTGGTGGGCGTGCCCCTGCTGCCGGGCTTTCTCAGCAAGTTCGGCCTGGCTACAGCCGCCATGGCCGCCGGCGGCATCGAGCCGCTCCTCGGCGTGATCGCCCTTCTGATCTCCGCCGTGCTCACCGCCGCCTATCTCTTTATCCCGGTGTGCAACGCCTTCTTCCCCGCCCGGGACAGTGCGCCCCCCAAGGGACGGCACATCTCGGACCCCAACCTCTACATGACAGTTCCCTTTGCGATTCTCATCCTCTCCATGCTGGCGCTGGGCGTGGGCTCCTCCTCTCTGGTGGACGTCCTCGGGCGCATCGCAGCGGGGACCTTTTAAGGAGGCCCGCATATGAGCAATCCATTTCTGCTGGTGCCGATCTTCTGCCCCATGGCGGGCGCTCTGCTCTCGTACCTGGTGGGCCGCAAGAGCAAACCCGCCCGGGACGTGGTTGCCAGCCTCTTCGGCATCGTCACCTTCCTCTCCGCCGCCCTGTTGTTTGTACAGGCTGCTGCGGGCCGCACGTTCACCTTCGCCATCCCGTACATCTGCGCCAACGGCCTCACCTTTAAGCTGGACGGCTTCCGGGCCCTCTACGCCGGGGTGGCGGCGCTGATGTGGATGTCCACCACCGTGTTCTCCGGCGAATATCTCGAGCACTACCGCAACCGGAACCGCTACTATCTCTTCACCCTGCTCACCTGCGGGGCCACCATCGGCGTGTTCCTCTCCAACGACTTCTTCACCACCTTCGTCTTCTTTGAGATCATGTCCTTCACCTCCTACGTGCTGGTGATCCACGATGAGAAGCCCGCCGCCATGCGGGCGGGCGAGACCTACATCGCCGTGGCGGTGATCGGCGGCATGGTGATGCTGATGGGCCTGTTCCTGCTCCAGTTCGCCCTGGGCACCCTCAACTTTGATCAACTCCAGGCCGCCGCCGGACAGGGCGCCAACCAGATGCTGCTCTACACCGCCGGCGTGCTGATCCTCTTCGGGTTCGGCGCCAAGGCGGGCATGTTCCCCCTGCACATCTGGCTGCCCAAGGCCCACCCGGTGGCACCGGCCCCGGCGTCTGCCCTGCTGTCCGGCATCCTCACCAAGGCCGGCATCTTCGGCGTGCTGGTGCTCTCCGGCCGGCTCTTCTTCCACGATAGCACCTGGGGCAGCCTGATCCTCACCCTGGGCGTGATCACCATGTTCCTGGGGGCGCTGCTGGCCGTGTTCTCCATAGACCTCAAGCGCACCCTGGCCTGCTCCTCCATGTCCCAGATCGGGTTCATCCTGGTGGGCATCGGCATGCAGGGCCTCTTGGGCCATCACAACAGCCTCGCGGTATGGGGCACCGTGCTGCACATGGTGAACCACTCCTTGCTGAAGCTGGTGCTGTTTCTCTGCGCCGGCGCCATCTTCATGAACCTCCACGTCCTGGATCTCAACAAGCTCCGGGGCTGGGGCCGCAACAAGCCCCTGCTGCATCTCTGCTTTCTGATGGGGGTGCTCGGCATCACCGGCGTGCCCCTCTGGAACGGCTACATCAGCAAGACCCTGCTCCACGAGTCCATTGTGGAGTACATCGAGCTGTTGGAGGCCGCCGGGGCCGGCACCGCCCTCTTCCACTGTGTGGAGTGGATCTTCCTCATCAGCGGCGGCCTCACCGCAGCCTATATGACCAAGCTCTACATCTGCATCTTCTGGGAGAAGCCCATGCAGCCCTTTGAAGAGCACAAAAAGCCCTACATGCACCTGCACTCCGCCCTCTGCATTGCCATCCCGGCGCTGCTGCTGCCCCTGATGGGCATGCTGCCCACCCAGATCATGGGCGGCATGGCCAGGATGGCCCAGGGCTTCACCGGCGGGGAGAGCCCGGAGCACGCCATCGCCTGGTTCAGCCTCACCAATCTGAAGGGCGCCGCCATCTCATTGGGCATCGGCGCGGCGGTATACCTTCTCATCATCCGCCCCCTGCTCATGGCCAAGGACGAGGAGAGCGGCCGCCGGGTGTACGTGAACCGCTGGCCCGCCTGGCTGGACCTGGAGATGCTGGTGTACCGGCCTCTGGTGCAGTACATTATCCCCTTTGTAACCGCTCTGGTGTGCCGGATCCTGGACCACCTCACAGACTGGGGCGTTGCTCTGCTCAACCACAGCCTCCTCCGCAAGCGGCCCATCCCGCCCCGCAACGAGGAGGACTACAAGCCCGGCAACTTCCTGCCTCGGGAGCGGGGGGACTTTGTGTCCCAGCGGATCGTGAGCTCCATCAGCTACAGCCTGCTGCTCTTCGGCGTGGGCTTCTGCGTGGCCATGGGGTACATGATTCTCATCCTGCTCCTCCGCTGAGCAGAGCCAACCGCACACCCCAACAACCAAACAACCCATCAACCCAAAATCCAAGGGCAGCGCCGACTGGCGCTGCCCTTGGCGGTTTTCTGGCCCAAACTCTGGGACAGGCAAGTTTTCCCAGCCCTCCGCATAGACTCCCCTTCAGGAGGCGAGGCTATGCTGGCATTGGTACGGGCAAAGGGATTTCGGGACGGGGCCCTGGGGCTGGCGCTGCTCATCGCCGCGGCGGCCCTGGTGGCGGCGCCGCAAGAGGCCGCCGCCGGGGCTAAGGACGGCTTGGAGCTCTGCTTCAACGTGATCGTCCCCTCCCTCTTCCCCTTCTTCGTCCTCTCCGCCCTGGTGGTGGACTTAGGCCTCGCCGCCTACCTGGGCCGGGCCATGGAGGGGATCATGCGGCCCCTCTTCCGGGTGAGCGGCAGCTGCGCCGCGGCGGTGGCGCTGGGCTTTGTGGGGGGATACCCGGTGGGAGCGCGGACGGCGCTGCAGATCTATCAGCAGGGGCTCTGCACCCAGACGGAGGCGGAGCGCTTGCTGGCCTTCTGCAACAACTCCGGCCCGGCGTTTATCCTGGGCGTGGTGGGCGCCGGGGTCTTTGGGGACGGCCGGGTGGGCCTGCTCCTCTATCTCACCCACACCGCGGCGTCTCTTCTCACCGGCCTGCTCTTTCGCTTCTACGAGCCCCGGCGGGCGGACCACCGGGAAAAAGCCACATCCAAGGCCAAACCCATCGAGGCGGTCACCGTGCCCGCGGCCTTCACCGGGGCGGTGTCCCGGGCCCTGCAGAGCACTCTCAGCATCTGCGGCTTTGTGGTGTTCTTCGCCGTGGTGCTGCGGCTGCTCTCTCACTACGGGGTGCTCAGCCTCGCCGCCAAGGGCCTGGCCCTTCTGGGGTTCCAGCCCCAGTGGGCGAAGCGCCTCGTGGCCGGGCTGCTGGAGCTCTCCTCCGGCGTCTCCTCCCTCCGGGGAGAGGCGGAGCTCACCGGGCGGATCTCCATGGCCGCCTTCATGCTGGGGTGGGCGGGGCTCTCCGTCCACTGCCAGGTGCTGGCCTTTCTGGTGGACAGCGGCCTCTCTCCGAGGGTGTACCTCGCGGGAAAGCTGTGCCACGGTCTCATCGCGGCGGGGCTCACGGCGGTGCTGGCAAAACTTCTTCCCCTCACGGCCCCGGTCTCGGAGTACCTTGTGGACCAGACGGAGCAGATCGCCACCCTGGACTTCTCCTCCGCCCTCGCCATCTCCACGGTGTCCGCCTGCGGGGTCTGGCTGCTCTTTACCATATTTTGTGGGGTGGCGCTCTCAAAAAAGTGTGGCAAACGGGGCAGAACTCGTGTATAATGGGCCCTGCCGCAGAGAACCCGGAACTACCGTGAGAGAGGGATGTCCCATGCTTTTCAACAAAGACATTGAGCCCAGATGCGCCTACTGCACCCGCGGGGAGCGGCTGGACGAGGAACAGGTGATCTGCGTGAAAAAGGGCATCGTCTCCGCCGCCGGCGCCTGCCGCCGTTTCCGCTACGACCCCCTCAAGCGGATACCTCCCAAGCCCCTGGCAGCCTCCTTCTCTAAGTTCGATGACGAGGACTTCACCCTCTGATCGCCCTCAAACTCCCCTTCCAGCACAATATTGACGGATTATAAACTCCAAGTTTTTTCGGCGCTGTCTGGCAAAGAGACTGCGCAAAGAGGCACTGGGTGCCATTCACGCCCGGAACAAGCGCACAAATGCGCGTTTTAAAAACCGTCTATATTTGCGCGGGTGGACATCTCAGCACAATAGTCACGGGCCTTTCGCATGCCGCGAAAGGCCCGTTTTCCATGCGCTCAGTTGTCCCGGTCCTGCCTCTCCCGGAAGCAGTCCAGCTCCTGCATCTCCCGCCAGCACTGGTCCTCGATGTCCAGCACATCTTCCGTGACGGTAACCGTGTGGGACTCGTCCGTGTGGTACACGCAGGTGAGTTTGCCGTCTTGGAAGAGGTAGAACCAGCGGAAGTAACGGTGCTCGTAGAGAAGATCGGAGCTGTCGAAACAGGGGAAGCGCTCCCGGAGGGCCAGCACGGTGCGGCCGTACATGTCCAGGGCCCAGGGGCCGCTCTGCTCCTCGTGGACCGCCAGCTTGGAGAGGTCCGGGTAGATCTTCCCGGCGGCCCGAAATCCTACGTCCAGCTGCTTCACCTCCGCGGGAGACGGTCTCCGCTCTTGGATCGGCTCTCCCTCCGCGTCTGTCTCCCGGCTCACCCACTGGATCCGGGTAGAGCCGGCGCTGGAGTATCCACCGCCCCCGGAGTGCTCCACCCGCGCTCCCTTGCCGCTCGCCCGGGGGACCATGTCGCTCTGCCAGCCGTGGGGAATGGGCGGACCTTCCGTCTCTTTCTTCTCCTCCTTGTCCGGCTTGCTCCCCTGGGAGGACAGCTTTGCAAAGAGGCGTCTCACTGCACTCTCCAATGCCATATCTGAACTCCCCTTCCCATCAATTGACTGGATTGTGCGCCGTGCAGGTTCAGCCGTTCCAGCGCGGTGCAGGCGTCTCCGCCGGTCTGCTCAGGACATCGCCGCCTATTCGGTACCCTCTTCTTTGGCCGCGCTGTCCTCCTCCTGGATGGCGCCGATGGTGCTGCGGATCAGCTGGGCGTGAATCTTCCGAAGCTCCCCGTCCAGCTCGCTCCAGAGCTTCTCGAACACATAGATCCCCGGCACGCCGTCTTCGCCGATCTTCGTCTGGCTCAGCGCCTCGTCATACCTCTGGACCGCCTCCTCAATGTCCGCTTTTGCCCGGTCCACGGCCTCATCCAGCTTCTTTTCATCCATGGCTGCCACACGGTTTCCCTCCCTGTCTCTGTTCTGGCGTCTCCTCTCCATACAGCTTTCGCCGCACCAGGCGGCACACGCTGTCCCAGTCTCCGGACAGATACCGGGCCTGCAGCGCCAGCATCCGCCGGGCCCCTTCTGTGGTCCAACGGCTGCCGTGGAGGTTCAGGCGGTCCAACAAGGTCCGGACACCGCCGCCCTCCATGGCATCGCTGTCCACAAGATACCCTTTCGCCCGGTATTGGGGATAGTCCATGCAGTCCCGGTTCTCCGCGAGGAAGGCAATTGTGTCCGGGGTTCCCTTGGGCAGCCGGGACTTGCGGTACGGCTCCAGACGCCGGAGCGCCTCTTCCAGACGGCCCGCCTCCACAAGGCCGCAGATCTCAGCGGCAAGGGACTCGCCCTCTGTCTCCCCCGCCACAGCTGCGGCGTACTGCCCCACCGTCTCCCGGAGGGCGTGGAGATCTACGAGAAGCACACAATTCGGCAGGCACTGGGCAACCAATTCCCGGACCCAGGGAGCGCCATCGCTGCGCACCACAACCTCCGCACACAGATCCCAGGCATTTCTCTGCGCCAGGGCCAGCAAGTGCGGCTGAAATTCCCCGGGTGTGCCCACATACCCGATACAGTCTCTCTCCAGCACTTGATAGACCGTCTCCCCCTGCCGGTTTGGATGCGTCTGCACCCGGGCACTGCGGAAGGCCACGGCGCCCTGGCAGGTCCCCCAGACCTCCTTGCCCGGCAGATCCCGGAGGCACACCGGACCGGAGCCGATCTCCAGATAGAGAACATCATCGGGACGCTTGCAGCGCCTCTTGTCTGGGTTCCCGCGCCCATTCTGTTCCGCCGCCGCGGCCAGCTTCAGCTGCTCTTCCAGCACACAGTTCCCCACGAATTCCGCCACGGACTTCACCTGGGTTGTGCTGATGGAGACCTGGTATGCCTGCTGGATCTGCTCTGCGGCGCATTCATAGGACGCCGCCCGGACGGCCTCCCGGGCCACGCGGCACATCATGTCGCCGGTGATCCTGAATGGCAGCACATCCAAGCCCAGCGCCTCGTCCAGGGGATAGACGCTCTTGGCGCCCGCCATCTCCTGCAGCCTCCCGGCGCTCTCCGGATCCGCCGGATACAGCACGGACCTGCCGTATGGGACCTTTCCAAAGACGCCGATGATCTCTCGCCGGGACGCACCGATGTTTTTGAGCAGCACGCCTTTCTCCTCGCACTCCCTCCGCCTACTCGCAATGATCTCCCGTTCCCGGATGGAGCCGATGGCGACGCCGATCAGCTGGGCGGTGATCCCCCGAAGTTCCCGGTCCAGCGCACTCCAGAGCGGTTGGATCCGGCAGAGCACCGGCACGCCGTCTGCGCGTTGGGCCACCTGGTGCACCGCCTCGCGATAGCGCTCCAGGCTCTCATTGAGGTCTATCTTCGCTCGATCTAAGGCACGCTGCAGCTTCTCCCCATCCATGTCTGCCATACCGGTTCACCTCCCTGTATCCAGGAGTATAGTACAGGGCCCGCCGATGTGCAAGACTTTCCTTTTTTGGAATCCGCCGCATCCCCTTTTCCCTTGACACTGTCTCCCCATCGCTGTATAATAAAGTTAGTATCGTCATTAAGTATATTTAACACCACACAGAGGAGAAGTGCACCATGGACTATTTTGCCCCAGATCAACGGCTCACCCTGGCGGACCTCATCGCCTCGCCCTTGGGCCCCTATGAGCTCATAGACGGCACCCCGCACCCCAAGTACGGCGGTACTCCCATCCAACGGCCGGATGGCGTGCGGTACACCCTGGACGAATTTCTCGCCCTGCCGGAGAACGGCTATTTCGAGCTGCTCCGGGGAAAACTGCGCAAGCTGCCGCGCCCTACCCTCACCCACATGAGAGTGCTCCAGGATCTCTGCTATCCGCTGATGGATCCCCTGGACAGGATGGGCGTGTACTGGCTGTCTTTCCCGGTGTACGTCATGCCATTTGCCACCCCGGAGACGCCCTATGACGAGATAGACACCGTCCTGGAGCCGGACTTCTATGCCATCCGAGACCGCTCCAGGGTCTCAGACGATGGCTGCTTCGGGCCGCCGGAACTGGTGGTGGAGATCCTGTCCCCGGGGGCGGAGGACTTCGATTTCGGCGAGAAGCTGGACCTCTATGCGGCCGCCGGGGTGCAGGAGTACTGGATCGCGGACCCGGAGCGGCGGGAACTCACCGTCTGTCTCCTGGAGCGCGGACAATACCGGCGGCAGGTCTATCGCACTGGAAAGGTGCCGGTTGCCGTCTTTCCGCCTCTGGAGGCAGACCTGGACCGCGCCTTCCGCCGCTGCCCCCATGAATAAGGAGCGCATCATGGATCTCTTCGCCCCGGACCGGCGGTACACCCTGGCAGATCTGCTGGCCATACCGGAGTTAGACCGGTATGAGCTGATCTGCGGCATCCCCGCCGCATGTCTGACGGCCATCTCATGGAGCTTCCAGAGGGGGTCCAGTACACCGTGGAAGACCTCTGGGCCATGCCGGAGAACGGCCTTTTCGAACCGCACCGGGGCAAGCTGCGGAAGCTGCCCCATCTAACAGACTGGCACCAGGCCGTCCGAACTGAGATTCTCTGCCAATTTGCGCCCCATCTGCGCAAGCAGCATGCCTTCCGCCTGATCAATCCCTATCTCGTGATGCCGTTTGCCGCACCGGAGACGCCATACGATGAGATCAACACCGTCCTGCAACCGGATTTCTGCGCCATTCTGGACCGCTCCAAGATCGGTACAGTGGGCTGCATGGGTGCCCCGGACCTGGTGGCGGAGGTGGTGTCCCAGGGGGCAGAGGATTTCGATTTTGGGCCGCTTCGTGCATTATCGGGGATGTACTTCCCCTCTCAGAAGATCTCTGTAGTAAGCAGAGATCCTGGGAGGG
>CANRFN010000072.1 GCA_947629915.1 uncultured Oscillospiraceae bacterium
TCGGCCCCTGGAAAACATTTTCGATGGATCCGCGTTCTAACCAATTAGCTAGTTAGAAGCGAAGGGAAATTCACAATGACGGTCCCCCGGGCGGGAGACAGCTGGAAGATCCGGGCCACCGGCTGCTGGGGAGACGCCTGCGTCCTGGTGCCGTGGGCGGAGTACCTGGCCCGGGGCGATGTAGAGCTGCTGCGCCGCCAGTACCCCACCATGAAGGCCTTTCTCGGGGCGGCGGAGCGGAGAGCCAGCGTGTTCTCGGTGGGAAAACACCGCCGCATTTGGAGCCTCCCCTTCCAGTTTGGAGACTGGTGTGCCCCGGATGAGGACTTCATGCGCTGGATCCTGAAGGGCCCGTGGGTGGCCACCGCGTACTTTGCCAACTCCTGCCGCGTTGTGTCTGAAATAGCGGAGATCCTGGGAGAGCGGGCGGACGCGGAGAAGTATCAGAAACTCTACGAGGAGGTCTCGGACGCCTATCTGAGCGTCTTTTGCAAGAAGAGCGGGGAGCTGAAGAAGGAGTTCCATACCGCCTACGTGCTGCCCCTGCACTTCGGCATGGCAAGGGGAGAACAGCGCACCGTGATGGCCCAGCGCCTGCAGACATTGGTGGCGGAGGCGGGCTATCACCCCAGAACGGGCTTTCCCGGCACCCCCTATCTGCTCTTTGCCCTGGCAGACAGCGGACAGCGGGATACCGCCTTCCGCACCCTTCTGGACGAGGGCTGCCCCGGTTGGCTGTATGCGGTGCAGGCGGGCGCCACAACCATCTGGGAGCGTTGGGACGCCCTGCAGCCGGACGGGACGGTAAATCTGGGGGAGAACGGACAGGACGGCGGCATGGTGAGCTTCAACCACTACGCCAACGGGGCGGTGGGGGACTTTCTATACCGGAGAATCGCCGGCCTGGAGCCCACATCCGGCGGATACCGCACGTTCCGGGTGGCGCCGATGGTAGGCGGAGGGATTACCAGTGCCGAGGTGCGCTATCTGTCTCCCTATGGGGAGATCTGCGCAGAGTGGCGCATCGAGGGGGACCAGTTCACCCTGGAGGTGACAGTTCCTGTCTCCACCGCCTGTACCGTCTCCATGCCCAGCGGCGGGACAACGGTGCTGCAAAGCGGAAGCGACAAGTTCTGTGAGAAATACGAGGTGTGACGGACATGGAGAAAATCATCTGCAACCCGTTGAACCTGGAGTACCGCTATCAGTATAAGAACTCACCTTTGGGCACCGGCGTGTTTCGGGAGGCCGCAGACCCCACCATAGTCCTCTTTCACGGCACCTATCTGTTGTTCCCCTCTATGTCCGGCGGCTTCTGGTACTCGGAGGACCTGGCAGAGTGGCAGTACAAGGCCACCCCGGAGCTGCCCATCTACGACTACGCCCCGGACGTCCGGGAGGTGAACGGCGGCATCACCTTCTGTGCCTCCCGGCGCGGGGAGAACTGCGGCATCTACTTCAGCCGGGATCCCCTGCGGGAACCCTTTCACCAGGTATCTGCGCCGTTCCCCTTCTGGGACCCGGACATCTTTCAGGACGATGACGGCCGGGTGTACCTCTACTGGGGCTGTGACACCAGAACCCCCATCTGGGGGATCGAGCTGGACCGGAACACCCTCACTCCCATCGGGGAGAAGCGAGCCCTCATCCGGGAGAACGAAAAGGAACACGGCTGGGAGCGGGTGGGGGAGAACAACGTCCTGGGGCCCCCCAAGACCATGGGAGACCGGATCATCCGAATGGCCTTGGGCACGAAACCCTGTATCGAGGGTTCCTTCCTGACGAAATACCGGGGAAAGTACTATTTTCAGTACGCCACCCCCGGCACGGAGCACAATGTCTATGCAGATGGCGTCTACGTGGGAGATTCCCCGCTGGGACCGTTCCGCTATCAGGTCCACAACCCCTTTGCTGCCCGGCCAGGCGGATTTATCACGGCGTCCGGACACGGGAGCACGTTCCAGGACAAAGAAGGGCGGTGGTGGCACACCTCCACCATGCGCATCAGCGTGAACAACAACTATGAGCGGCGGGTGGGCCTCTTTCCCTGTGCCTTCGATGAGGACGGCGTCCTGTGGTGCAACCAGAACTTCGCAGACTACCCCATGGACCTCACCCGGGATGCGGAAGACCGGATGTCTCCTGTCCCATCGTGGATGCTCCTCTCCTGGAGGGCAAAAGTTACTGCCTCCTCTGCCCAGAAGGGGTATGAGGCCGAGCACGCCTCTGATGAGAGCATCCGCACCTGGTGGGCGGCGATGCCATCAGACCGAAAAGCCTCACTCCAAATGGACCTGGGATCGGTGAAGTCCATAAAGGCCATCCAGGTGAACTTCGCAGATCACAAACTGCCGCTGCTGCCCATCTCCAAAAAAGAGATGGTGAAGGAGAACATCGGCTATCGGAAGATCGTGACGGAAAAGCAGAAGACCGCTTTCGTTCTGGAGATCTCCCTGGACGGGGAGAATTGGACGGTGGTCCGCGACAACCGGCGGGACAACACAGACTATCCCCACGATCTGATCCTGCTCCCGGACCTGACGGCGTGCCGCTACCTTCGCCTGCGGGACATGGAGGTGCCTATGGGCGGCGTGCCGGCGGTGTCCGGTCTCCGGGTGTTCGGCAAAGGAAAGGGGCAGAAACCAGCAAAGGTGCGCAATGTGCAGGCGTGCCCGAGAGGGGAGATCGATATTGGCCTCGCATGGGATCCGGCAGAGGGGGCAGACGGGTACAATGTCCGCTACGGGATCGCCCCGGACAAACTCTACCTGAGCTGGCAGTTTATGACCAGACAGAATTGAACCTGGGCATGATCAACAAGGGCCAGCCCTACTACGCGGCTGTGGACAGCTACAACGAGAACGGCGTAACCCTGGGGGACGTGTTGCAGATAAGAGGAAGCGCAAGGAGGCAGGACATGAAACAGGTACTTAACCCATTTTTGCCGCTCAGGGAATACATCGCAGACGGAGAGCCCCACGTCTTCGGGGATCGGGTTTATCTCGTCGGATCCCATGACCGGGAGGGCGGCGAGAGCTTCTGCATGCTGGACTATGTGATCTGGTCTGCTCCCGTGGACGACCTCACGAACTGGACCAATTCCGGCGTAAACTACTCTGCAAAACAGGACCCTCTCTATGTGGAGGGAAAGTGCTGCCATCTATATGCCCCGGATGTGGTCCGAGGCAATGACGGGAAGTACTACCTCTACTACTGCCTGTCTGGGTTCAAGGGGGATGGCGGCTACAAGAACCCCATCAGTGTGGCGGTGGCCGATGCGCCGGACGGAAAGTATGCGTATCTGGGTGTGGTTCGGGACCGGAGCGGGGCACCCTACATGCGCTATGTCTGCTTTGACCCCGCCGTTCTGAATGACAACGGCGTGATCCGCCTTTACTACGGAACCTGCTACCCGTTCGACGAGTATGCCAACCGCCTGACCCGCAACGCCATGGCCCAGATCCAGGCCCCCATGTTTGGCCGCACAGCCCAGGAGATTATGTCCCACCCGGGCGGGATTATGGGTGCGGTTACCGTGACGCTGGCGGACGACATGCTCACCGTCTCCGGGGAGGCCAAGCGCATCATTCCTACCCAAACCAGGAATACCAGCTTTGCAGGACATGCCTTTTACGAGGGCAGTTCCATCCGAAAAGTGGGGGACCGGTATTACTTCATCTACTCCTCCCTGCAGAATCACGAACTGTGCTATGCGGTAAGCAAATATCCGGACCGGGATTTCCGATATGGCGGGACCATCGTCTCCAATGGGGACATCGGGCTACACGGGAGAAAGCCCAAGGACCGGCTCAACCAGACCGGCACCAACCATGGCAGTATTGAGAAAATCGGAGATCAGTGGTATGTGTTCTATCATCGGCTGACCCATGGCTCCGGATACAGCCGGCAAGCCTGTGCAGAGAAGATCTGGATCGAGCGGGATGGCAGCATCCGTCAGGTGCCAGTCTCCAGCTGCGGTTTGAATCAGGGCCCGCTTCTCCCGAAGGGTACCTATCCCGCGTCCTGTGCCTGCGTCCTGACAGACGGGAAAATGGAGCACATATCCAACGGCTTTGCGAAACGGCGCCATCCCAACTGCACCCACCAGGGAGAGGAGCATTTCGTCGCCGACATCACGGATGGAACGGTGATTGGATTCCGCTCCTTTGATTTCCAAGGTCCCCACACCTTGACCCTTGAGACCCGGGGAGATGGCTCGGGCGCGTTTGAAATCTTTCAGGACCTGGAGGGGAAGGTCATCGGCAAGATCTTCACATCCCCCACCCGGGACTGGCAGACCAACACAGCCCCCATCGTTTTTGCCCCAGGTGCCGGGGATTTGTACATCCGATTCAAAGGCAGAGGAACTAAGGAGTTGCGGAACATCTGTTTCCAGCCGTGACAGGAGGTTAAGAGCGTGGAAAAGATCTCTCTCATGCAGAAGACACTGGACCTGGAGCAGATCGAGGGCAAGTACAGCGCCTTTGCCAAAGCGTCTTTCGCACTCCCGGTGCGGCTGTCCAGACCCCTGGCGGAGGACGGATACGGCGTGGTCCGGGTGAACGGCACCCCGATCTCCAAAGGCGTCCCCTTCTTCATGGACTCCATCGTTAAGATGTACTGCATCCTGGTCCCCGTGGGGGAGGTGGCCCGCGAGTTTGACCGGGAGTACACCCTGCGATTCTCCGATTTTGTGGCCGATAACGGGGAGAAGTTCCAGGAACAGACCTTCCAGATCCGCACCCTGCCCCGGAGGCAGAAGAACGGGGAGTATGCGCAACACGATGCCATCGCCATGCAGGCGGCCCTGGAGAGCATGGTGCTGCTGAAAAATGAGAGTGATGTGCTTCCGCTGTGGCAGGACAGCGTGCTCAACTGCTTTGGGGCGGCCCAGAACATCTACCGGATCTCCGCCACCGGGGCAGGGCTCATTAACCCCCGTTGGCAGGCCAACTTCCATCAGGCGGTGGCAGAGCACAGCAGATTCCGGATCAACGACGACATCAGCCGGCTCTATGAGCGGCTGCAGGACGTCACCCCGACGAGAAACCAGCTGGAGCGGGCAAAGGAAAAGAGCGATGCGGCGCTGCTCTTTCTCTCCCGGACCTCCGGGGAGTTTCTGGACAACAAGCCCATCCCCGGCGGGTACTACCTGACAGAGAACGAGGAGAAGATGATCGCCGCTGTGTGCGATGTCTTCGAGAAGACGGTGGCGATTATCAACACCGGATATCCCATCGACATGCGCTGGATGGAGAGGTACGGGGTAAAGGCGGCCATCTACACCGGCTTTGGTGGCATGTGCTCCGCCTACGCCCTGATGGAGCTGCTGGACGGCAGGGAGAGCCCCAGCGGAAAGCTGCCGGACACATGGGCGCTGGACTACTGGGATTATCCCTCCGCCCAGAACTTTATCAACTTCGGCCCGGAAGACAAGGTTCCAGGGGAGAAGGAGAAAGGTGTCCGCCTCTTCTATGAGGAGGATATCTATGTGGGATACCGCTTTTTTGACACCTTCCAGAGGCCGGTGCAGTACTGCTTCGGCCATGGGCTCAGCTATACTGCATTCACCTGGTCTCTGGAGCAGGTGCGTGCAGGCGCAGATGGCATTGCCCTGGAGGCCTCCGTGACGAACACCGGCTCCCGGGCCGGCAAGGAGACCCTGCAGCTGTATGTGGGGGCCCCGGACGGGAGACTGGAGAAGCCGCGAAGGGTCCTCACGGACTTTGCCAAGACGGAGAACCTGGCCCCTGGAGAGACCCAGCCCCTCACCCTCTCCGCCGATCCCATGGACTACGCCTCCTTCGATGAGAGCCGTGCCGCCTACGTGCTGGAACCCGGGACGTACACGGTCTATCTGGGAGACAATCTGAGCCGTGCGGAAAAGGTCCATGTCTTCTCCCTGAAGGAGGAGATCGTCCTCAAAACCGTGTCCCATGTGGGCTGCCCGGTGGAGGACTTCCACCGGATGAGCCAGACAGATCCCACGGTGCACCCGGATTCTGCAGTTGTGCCGCTGAACCAGGCGATTCCCATCCCGGCAGAGCGAAGGGCGTTTGCCCCGAAGCCGCTGGCGGCAGCGGGAAAGAAAAAGATCCGCTTTGCAGATGTGCAGCGGGATCCCTCCCTCCTGGACGCCTTTGCGGCCCAACTCACCGTGAAAGAACTGTGTGCCCTGAATGTGAGCACCGGGGCGGACTGGTACCTGCCCTGGGGAGACGGTACCGCCGGCGGGACCCCGCGGATGAGAAAGTACGGCCTTCCGCCCGTCCGGGTCTCAGACGGAAACACAGGGCTGAACATCAAGAAGCCCAACGTGGGATTCCCAGCCAGCTGCAGCATCGCCGCCACCTGGAACAGGGAACTGGCCGAGTCTGTGGGCCGGGTGATCGGAGAGGAGTCCCTGGAGAACGGGATCGCGGTAAATCTGGGCCCGGGCATGAACATCCACCGCAACATCCTCTGCGGCCGGCACCCGGAGTACTTCTCCGAGGATCCCCTTCTGGCAGGCACCATGGCGGGACACCACGCCAAGGGAATTGAGCGTGCGGGGGCCTGCAGCACGTACAAGCACCTCTTCTGCAACAGCAGCGAGACCTCCCGCAAGGGGAGCCACAGCATCGTGTCCGAGCGGGCGCTCCGGGAGATCTACTTCCGGGTGTTTGAGGTGGCCTACCGGGTCCAGAAGCCCAGCTGCGTCATGAGCAGCTACAACGCCTTGAACGGCATCTACCCGGCGGAGAGTACAGAGCTCCTGCAGAACCTGGTCCGGGGCGAGTGGGCTTTCGATGGCCTCATCATGACGGACTGGTGTTCCTACGACACCATAGACCCGGTGGAGATCGTAAAGGCCGGCACCGGCTGGCTCACCGAGGGCGGCGGGAAGTACGTCCGGATCCTGCTCCAGGCGGTACGGGATGGCAAGCTCGACCTGGACATCCTGCGGGACAACGCAAAGCAGGTGATCCGCCTGGTGCTGAGGGCCCATCGGGGAAAGTGAGCCGCAGACTGCAAATACAGATCAGAAAACGCCCCGGCGGAACCATGGGCTCCGCCGGGGCGTTGTGGATGGATGGGGGTGTGGGGGAGCAGACGCTCACTCCGGGGTATCCGTGTTCAGCTCCGCCGGGGAGATGGACAGGGACTTGATGGCCTCCTGGTTGGCGGTGTACGCCAGGGTATCTGCGGTGATGTTCTGTACATCGATGGAGAGAAGAACATTGGGGGCACGCTCCACCGGGGTGGCCAGGTTGTAGTTGAGACCGGAGAGGGCGCCGAGATTCTCTGCGATGAGGTTGCTGTGGTACTCCCAGGACCAGGCGGCAGACCGCTCCCGCCAGCTCTGGATGTCCTCATCCGTCTCCAGGCTGTCCCGCTCCTGCTCCAGGGCCAGGTATTGCTCCGTGTTCAGGTAGTCTGATTGGAACTCCACCATGATCTGAAAGTCCTGGTGGAAGTCTCGCTCCGCGGCGAACGCCAGCATCTCCTGGATGGCCTGGTTCAGATCCTCCCAGCTGTCTACCGTCCCGTGGCTGGAGTTGTCCAGGAGAAAGTGGATCTTCTGATAGATCGTTCCGCTCTCCGGCACCTCCGTGGCGATGGGGGCGGGGACACTGGTGGCCTCGGCAGAGGGATCTTCGGTGGGATCGGCGGCAGGCTCCTCTGAGGGCTGTGCCTCGGGTACCTCCGTGTCATCCGGGGCGGTGGCCTGGATGTCCTGGGTAGCTGGATCCTCGGTGGGCGCTGAATCCGGCACATCGGAGACAGCGGGTGCCGCAGACTGCGCCGGATTCCCCGGATCTCCGCAGCCGGTGCTGCAGCAGAGCAGGAACGCCGCGGCCAAGAGCAGGGAACAGATCGCTTTTCTCTTTCCCATCGGGGATCCCTCCATCGGACGAACTGCCTCGGCTGCGGATCTCAGCCGGGCCCGCTTAGCATATCACAGCCAATCCGTTCTGGGAAGGGGGAAATGCAAAATGATACAATTCATTTGCCAAAATCGAGTTTGGAATGGGCTGCAAACCAGCGGTCCAGCACCTCCCGCTCCGAGAAGTGCCGGGATATGCCGTTCTGGGTGATGGTGGTCTCATGGCCCTTGCCCAGCAGCGCCACCAGATCCCCGGGCTGCGCCATGGCGAGGGCGGCCTCAATGGCCTGTGTCCGGTCCGGAATGATCACCCAGGGGATGGCGCCGCCGATGGCCTCTCCGATCTGTTTGCAGATGTCCTCTGTCCGCTCTGAGCGGGGGTTGTCTTCCGTGAGGATGGCGTAGTCCGCCCCAACTGCTGCGGCTCTCCCCATGTCGATCCGGCGGATCACCGGGCGGTCCCCGCCGGCGCCGAAGACCGCTATGATTCGCCCGGAGACCTGGGGGCGGATGGCCTGGAGCAGGGCCTGCATGCTCTCCCCGTTGTGGGCGTAGTCTATGAGCACCGTGTACGGGCAGCCGGATGGGACGGGATACCGCTCTGTGCGGCCGGGCACCGAGACATTTTGCAGCCCTTGGTAGATGGCCTCCTCCGGGATCCCCAACGCCCGGGAGACCGAGACCGCCGCCAGGGCGTTCTCCCCGTTGAACCAGCCCGGCATGGGGACGGGATAGGTGCGCCCGCCGGTGTGCAGGGTGAGCCCCAGGCCATCGCCGGGGGACAAGGTGCCTATGTCGTCTGCCGGGGTGTCTGGGAGGAGAGAGAAGGTGCGGATGGGTGTGCCCGCGGGAACTTCTGCCCGCATGGTTGGCCAGGCCGCATCTGCCCCGTTCCCCACAGCCAGTCTCCCCTGCCGGAACAGCTGTGCCTTGCAGGCCCGGTACTCGGCAAAGTCCGCGTGCTCTGCCCCGCCGATGTGATCCGGGGAGAGGTTGAGAAAGAGAACGGCATCGAAGGTGAGCCCGTACACCCGGCGGAGCTTCATGGCCTGGGAGGACACCTCCAGCACGCAGTGGGTGCAGCCCGCATCCGCCATCTGCCGGAGCATCTTCTGCAGGGCACAGGGCTCCGGGGTGGTGTTGCCGGTGGGGGCGAGAAGCTCCCCGCCGATCCAGGCTCCCAGGGTGCCGATCATACCGGTGCGGTACCCGGCGGTTGTGAGGATCTCCCGGAGCATGTGGGCAGTGGTGGTTTTCCCCTTGGTGCCGGTTACCCCGATGAGGTGCAACTGATCCGCCGGATTGCCGTAGAATGCGGCGGCCACCAGAGACAGGGCGGCCCGGGGGTTCTCCACAGCGGCGCCGGGCACCCCCTCCGGCAGCGGCGGCTGGCAGAGGACAGCGGAGGCACCCCGCTCCAGCGCCTCTGCTATGTAGGCCTTTCCGTCCAGGCGGGCCCCGGGCTCTGCGGCAAAGAGGGCGCCGGGACAGACCTCCCGGGAGTCTGTGGTGATGGACGTGATCTCCGCATTGTTGGTACAGGGCTGCCCGAGCACGGACAGCAGCTGAGACAGCTTCAAGATGGCATCCCCTTTCGGTTTGCTGTCTCACGATATGCGGGGCGCCTCGCCGTGGTGCGACCGGTTCTGCCGGGCAATGCGGGTCTGAAAGGGGCGAATTTTGCAAAAATTAGCATTTGTACGCAAACTGCGTACCAAATTCTAGGAGATCTGTGGTACCATGTCTGAGGCGGGTGCCCCGTGAACCTGCGGATGGGCAGCGAGACCAGAGCGCAGGTTGGCGGCATGGGGAGAACCCCCCCAATACAAAGGAGGTTTCAATGTATGGCAAAATCCAGACGATTTCTCGGCATCATTCTCTCCCTGGCGATGATTCTCCTGCTGCTGCCGGTACAGGGCATGGCGGCAGAGGCAAAGACCACCACCGTAAAGACGGAGGCGGAACTGTCTGCTGCCCTGGCGGCGGGAGACGCCTCTGTGAAGCTGGACGCAGACATCGCCCTGGCCAAGCCCGTCTCCATCACCAAGGCGGTGGTGTTGGATCTGGGCGGCCACACCGTTACCTTGCCCATGTACGTCAACGATGAGGATCCCGCCAAGAACGTGGCATACGGCGTGACCGTGAACGCACCGGATGCGGCGGTTACCATCACCAACGGCAAGTGGGTGTGCGGGGAAGGCAACGATCAGATCACATTCCTGGACCATAAGGAGGGCGTTCTCACCCTGTCTGATCTGGAGGTCCAGGCGCCCATGGGCGTCTATATCGAGGCCAGGGTGGAGACCATAGAGAACTGCACCTTGACCTGCAAGGGCTCCACGGATGGAGAGATGTTCTTCGGCGGACTGTCCCTCAACCTGGACATTGGCGGGGAGATCGGCACCGTAAAGAACTGCACCCTGGTGGGCACTGTGGCCTCTGCTGGTTTGGAAGTCTATGCGGGCGCCCTCACCCCGGAATTCAAAGAGCAATATCCCGAGGCCTATGCGAACATGGAGGAGATGGTCCAGAAGGGCAAGGCCACCGGGAGAGACACCGGCCACATCGACTCCATTGTGGACACCTCCATCGCACGGGTTGCGGATTGGATGCCGGGCCTGCATCTGCAGCCCGGTGCCGTGGTGGACCTGATGAAGAACGTCACCATCACCGGCAAAGGGTACGAGGGGAGCGGAATCATCGTCTCGGAATCTGAGATCGGGGAGATCGCGGACTGCACCCTGGAGGTGAGCGATGAACACGGTACCGTTGGACTGGAGGCCTTTGGCTCCAAGATCGGGACCATATCCGGCGTGAAGGCCACCGTGCAGTCCGATGAGAGCGCCGGCGTGTTCAACTTCCTGGATGGCACCACGGTAGACAACATCCAGGACTGCACCCTCATTCAGGACAGCCCTGACGGAGACAATGTGGGGGTCTTTAGCAAAGCCTCCATCGGGACGATCCAGAACTGCGTGATCACCAACAAGCAGACGAGAGTAGACCCGGACGGAAACAAGCAGATGCAGAAGGCCATCACCGTAAATGAGTTTTCCACAGTGGACACCATAGACGATGTCGTCTGCGAACAGGGCGACATCACAGTAAGCAACGGCACCATCGGACGGATCACCAACGTCACGGCCAACGCGATCGCAGCATTTGATATGACCACGATCTACCATCCGGAGACCGACACCACGGAGGATGTGGAGACCGACAACAAGATCGGCACCGTGGCCAGATGCACCCTGCAGGGCAATCTGGAGCTGCAGAGAGGGGAAATCGGCGCCGTTGTGGACAACCAGATCGGCGGCGATGTGAACCACTGGGACGGGACGATTGGCCTCTTTGCCCGCAACACGGTGAAGGGGAACACCCATCTCCGCGAAACCTGCAAGGAGGCGCTGGACAACACATTCGAGGGCGATGTGCTCTTCGCCGCAAAGGCAGACAAGTTTGCGTACAACACCTGCACCGGAGAGCTCACCCTGGCCGTGGAGTCTGAGATCGGCACGCTGGGCCCCAACCCCTTCGATAAAGACACCGTTGTGGACAACCAGGCCGCGGTAAAGGTCATCGCAGATGAGGGCGTTTTGAGCGCAGACGGCAAGACCTTTATCGCGGAGAGCGGCTGGTCTCTCCGCGGCGATGGCAAGATCGAGAAGGCAGAGCCCCTCAAGGCCGTCTCCTACACCGACGTAGCTGAGGACATCTGGTACGCCGAGGGCGTGGACTACGTCACCACCCGCGGCCTCATGGACGCCGCGGAGACATTTGAACCCGATGCCGTGGCCTCTCGGGATACCATCATGGCCATCCTGGCCCGGATGGAGGGCGAGACCATCTCCAAGGCCGGCGAGGGCATGGACTGGGCGAAATCCGTGGGCATCTCGGACGGCACCAACCCGGACAACCCCCTCACCCGGGAGCAGCTGGCCATGGTGCTGTACAACCTGGCGGGGAAGCCGGAAGTGAGCGAGGCAGACAAGAGCGCCGTTGCCGCGTTTGGAGACGCCGGTGACGTGAGCGCCTGGGCGATGGACGGCGTGGCCTGGGCCCTCTCCAACAAGATCATCAACGGCACCGGCACCGCGCTGGCCCCCAAGCTGGACATGACCCGCGGCATGCTGGCCCAGCTGATCTACAACCTGTATGGCTGATCTGGCAGCCCTGCAAGGAGAATAGCGGACAGGGCGAGCCCCGGGAGCAGCCCGTGTCCGGAATACGGACGGTATGAGCCCATGCCGTCTCGGTGAAAAGAGGCCCGCCCGGACACATGTGTGTCCGGGCGGGCCTCATCTGTTGGGTCTGAAGGGATGCCTGAAGACAGGGTGAAAGGACGCGTTCCCCGCCCATACGGGGACCAATCCAGCGGTGCCAAACCCATTTCCCTGGTATTTTGATATTGACCGCGGTCGCGGATGGTGATACTCTGGCGAAAAGGTCCCGTACCACGCATGGGAATCTCCCTCTGCGGATGGGGTTTCCGGGATCAGGCCGCCAGGGAGAGCGCCATGTCCAGAAAGTACCGGTGGACGGCGAGGCTCTCCGTGAGCTCGGGGTGGAATGCGGTTGCCAGCATGTTGTCCTGGCGGGCGGCCACGATGCGGCCGTCCACGCGGGCCAGAATGCGGACATCGGGGCCGGCAGAGCGGATATACGGGGCCCGGATGAAGGTCATGGGAATGCTGCCGAGGCCATCAAAGGGCTGCTCCGT
Source organism: uncultured Oscillospiraceae bacterium (assembly GCA_947629915.1). Lineage (GTDB taxonomy): Bacteria > Bacillota > Clostridia > Oscillospirales > Oscillospiraceae > Enterenecus. The sequence continues at coordinate 12,588 of CANRFN010000072.1, forward strand.
GTGGAAGCTTCCCAGCTGCCGGCCGTATGCGTTTCGCCGGGCGCAGATGTCCATGGTGCCAAAGCAGGGAATGCCGCCCTCCACCTCCCGGGCCAGGAGGATGAGGCCTGCGCAGGTCCCGAACACCGGCAGCCCCTGGAGAATGGAGGTCTGAAGGGGTTCAAAGAGATCCAGGTCCCGGAGCAGCTTTCCCATGGTGGTGCTCTCGCCGCCGGGGAGGATCAGGGCGTCAAAGGGGACATCCAGATCCCGCCGCTGCCGGATCTCAAAGTGGTCTACGCCCAGGCGGTCCAGCATGGCCGCATGTTCTACGAAGGCCCCCTGGAGGGCCAGGATGCCGACCCGCATCTACTTTCCCCTCTCCGCCATGAGCAGGGCGATCTCATTTTCGTTGATGCCCACCATGGCCTCTCCCAGGCCGGCGGAGACCTCTGCGATGAGCTTCGCGTCCGTATAGTTTGTGACCGCCTGGACGATGGCGGCGGCACGCTTTGCCGGGTTGCCGGACTTGAAGATGCCGGAGCCCACAAAGACGCCCTCAGCGCCCAGCTGCATCATCAGGGCGGCGTCCGCCGGGGTGGCCACGCCGCCGGCGGCGAAGTTCACCACCGGGAGGCGCCCGTTTTCGTGGACGTACCGGAGGAGATCCACGGGGACCTGCAGCTGCTTTGCCGCCTCAAAGAGCTCGTCCTCCCGGAGGCTCTGCACCCGCCGGATCTCCGCGTTCATGGCCCGCATGTGGCGCACCGCCTGGACCACATCGCCGGTGCCCGGCTCCCCCTTGGTGCGGATCATGGAGGCGCCCTCCGCGATGCGGCGCAGGGCCTCCCCCAGATCCCGGGCGCCGCAGACAAACGGGACCCGGAACTGGGTCTTGTCTATGTGGTACACGTCATCGGCAGGGGACAGGACTTCGCTCTCATCGATGTAGTCTATCTCGATGGCCTCCAGAATCTGCGCCTCCACAAAGTGGCCGATCCGGCACTTGGCCATGACGGGAATAGACACGGCCTCCTGGATGCCCCGGATCATCTTGGGGTCGCTCATCCGGGAGACGCCGCCGGCCGCCCGGATGTCCGCGGGGATCCGCTCCAGTGCCATGACAGCGCAGGCGCCGGCGTCCTGGGCGATCCTGGCCTGCTCCGGGGTGGTGACGTCCATGATGACGCCGCCCTTCAGCATCTGGGCCAGCTCCTTGTTCAACTCATACCTTGTTTTTTCCAAAGCAAACACTCCTTTGCGGTAGAGTGGGGCCATTGTATCCCAGGACTGGCCATAGGAAAATAACCAGATGGGAGGTACTTTGCATAACCAGATGAAGACCAAGCGCAATGCAGACGGGCCCGCCTACCTTCAGATCTACCATCGGCTGCGGGAGGAGATCACCTGCGGGGCCTGTCCCTATGGGAGCCGCCTGCCGTCCAAGCGGACCCTGGCGGAGGCGTTCGGGGTGAGCGTCATACCAGTGGAGCACGCCTATGAGCTCCTCTGTGAGGAGGGGTATGCGGAGGCCCGGGAGCGCAGCGGCTATTTTGTCTCCTACCGGGAGGACGACTTTGTGTCCCGGGCGGATGCGGCCGCGGAGGAGCCGCTGCCGCCGGCCCCGGTCCACGGCGTACAGACGGAGTTCCCCTTCACGCTGCTGGCCCGGACCATGCGCCGGGTCCTTCTGGACTGCGGGGAGAAGATCCTGGTGAAGTCCCCCAACCACGGCTGCCCGGAGCTCCGGCAGGCGCTCTCCCGCTATCTCACCCGCAGCTGCGGCATTTCGGCCAGACCCGAGCAGATCATTGTGGGCTCCGGCGCGGAGTACCTGTACAGCCTGGTGGTGCAGCTTCTGGGCCGGGACCGGGTGTTTGCCCTGGAGAACCCCTCCTATGAGAAGATCCGCCGGGTGTATGAGGCCAGCGGGGTCCGCTGCCAGCTGCTGCGCCTGGGCCCGGACGGGATCCCCTCCGCAGAGCTGGAGCGGACAGAGGCCACTGTTTTGCACGTCACCCCGTTTCACAGCTTCCCCAGCGGCGTCACGGCCAGCGCCTCCAGGCGGGCGGAGTACCTGCGGTGGGCCCAGCGCCGGGACGGGTTTCTCATCGAGGACAACTACGATGCGGAGCTCACGGTCTCCCGGAAGAACGAGGACACCCTCTTTGCCCTCTCCGGCGGGGAGCGGGTGCTCTACCTGAACACCTTCTCCCGGACCATCGCGCCGTCCATCCGGGTGGGCTACATGATCCTGCCGGAGGGCCTGCTGGATCCCTTTGACCGCAAACTGGGCTTCTACTCCTGCACGGTGCCGGTCTTTGAGCAGTACGTCCTGGCGGAGCTGCTGCAGAGCGGAGACTTCGAGCGCCATGTGAACCGCGTCCGCCGGGCCAGGAGGCGGAAGGAGCAGGGCTCCTGAACGCCCGGACGGGATTCCCGGTATGCCGGCCTAGCGGATGTACAACCTGTACGGCGGATTGCGCCAAGCTGCAAAGAATCGAGCGGACAGAACGAGCCCATGCCGTTTGAGACAAGAGGCCCGCCCGGACACATGCGTGTCCGGGCGGGCCTCTGTCTTTGGATTGTGTGTGATACGCAGCGCGGTGTGCGCCCTAACTGGGCTTGCGCCAGACGCCGTCCACCAGCTGCTGCAGGAGATTGAGAAGCTCTCCCTCGGTCTGGGGGCGGTTCTCCTGGAGTGCCTGAATGGTCTTGCGGACGATGGGGAGGCTGGGGTCCAGCTTGGGCGGGGTATCGGAGCTGGCCGCTGCCGCCGGTGCCGCAGGCTCATCTGCCCAACTGGGCTTGGCGTTTCTTCTCCGCTGCTCGGTGGCATCGTAATAGCGGCCGTGGCACTGTCTCCGGGCGGTGAGCAGGGTCTCGGCGTCTGCGCTCCCCGGCTGATACCCGGACTGGGCATAGGATACCTCGCCGAATCCCTCGCCAAAGGCCGCGATGGGGTACTTGCCCAGCGCCAGGCCCATGCAGCCCGCCATCACCATGGCCTCGTGGTAGAAGAAGCCCTTCAGCACGATGGCGCCGGGGAAGGCGGACTCCACCTGGATGGAGAGCTTGGCCCGGTCCGGGCTGCCCTCGGGGAGATAGACGTAGCAGTACTCCCAGAGCCGCCAGAACGCCAGGCGGTGGGCCCGGATGTCCTCCAGCAGCCGCTGGGTGGTGCCGTCCAGCTGCTCCAGCCAGAGAAACAGCGAGGGCTTTCCGGTGGCCAGGATGTTCACGTAGTGCAGCTGCTGGTGGTATCCGGGGATCTCCGGCAGCTTGCGGTTCCGGATCCAGGAGCCGGGCTCTGCCTTCAGGGCGGGCAGCTCTGTCCGGAAGACGCCCCTGGGCGCGATGGTGAAGGTCTCCATGGTGTACCGGTGAGTCCCCACGGGAGAGCGTGCCGCCACCAGTAGCCGGTACCTGCCGCAGGGCAGGGAAATGGTGCGGGTGTTGTTCTTCCAGCGGTACTCCGAGAGATCTAACGGGACGCACTCCCCGTCCACAAAGCGGCTGAGAGACCAGAGTCTGTCTGGGATCTCCTCCTTGCAGGTGAGCTCCAGCGTGCCGCTCCCCTCCGGATTCACCGGGCGAAAGGCGTTTTTCTCCCAGCGCTCCGGGGCCCCGTCCAGGGGGCGGAGCCGGGCGGGGACGCCCTTGAGCCGGAGGTCCAGCACGGTGCGCTCCGCCTGGGTGAGGGAGGCCGCCTTGGATGCCAGCACCTTGGGGTCCCGCCAGGAGAAGATTACCTCCCTGTGGATCCGGGGACAGGCCACATACCGCCAGTAGATGCCGTCCGGGAGGTTCTGCTGGGGCAGGGCGGCAAAGTGGCTCTCCAGAAGGGCGGCTGTTGCGGTGCGGAGATCCCTCTCCGGGAGGGTGCGCAGGAACTTCTCCCGGCGGGCGGACCCCTTCTCCTGGAGAAACTTCACGATCTCCTTCCGGTTGCCCCGGGCGGCGTCCAATAGATCGGAACAGCCCTTGGAGAGGTTCTCCCCGACTTCGGGAGACAGCAACGTCTTCTCCCACTCTGCCAGCGCACTGGCCGCGTTGTTGAGGAGCTCCAACTCTTTCTGCTTCTGCTCCTCCGGGAGGATCTTATAGAGCTGGATGAAGTCCGGGATCTGGGTGAATCGGGGCTCAGACCAGCGGCACTCCGGCGCCGGGGGATCCTCCAGATTCAGCCACAGGTCCTCGTTGGGCCAGCTCTCGCCCTCCGCCGTCTTGCCGCCTTTGCTGGCGGTGACCCACAGCCTGGCGTTGCCCGTGGTGAAGAACACCCGGCCGAAGCTGTCTGAGCGCATCTCCGCGATGGTGCGCAGGACACCGCCGTTGATGATCTGCAGCCGGACCGTGGCACCGTCCACCGGGTTTCTGCCCTCCCGCACGGTGATGTTCCGCTGGTCCGTGTTGCGCATATAGCGGCTGTTCTGGCTGTATACCGTGGTGTTGCCGATGGTCTCCACAAACTCCCCGTGGAGGGGAGACTTGGTGGGGCCGAAGGTCTTCACCTGGACCATCATGGCGGTAGAGGTGATGTCCTGGAACCAGCCATCGTTATAGTACGGGGAGGGGACACAGGGCTCCATGAAATACCAGGACCGCTTGTCCAGAAATTCTATCCAGGCGTACCCGCCGTCCATGTGGGTCCAGTATGGGACGGAGACCACCCGGGCGGCGAGCCCTACGCAGCGCATGCAGTATGCCACAAAGATGGCCAGCTCCATGCTGTTGCCGAAGCCGGTGCGGTACACCGTCCAGGGATCGGCGCTGGGCCCGGCGCTCCCTTCCACCAGCCTGGCGTGGGCGGCGCACCAGCGGTTCACCGTCTGGGCCGCAGAGGGGGCGCTTCTAGCGTTGCGCACCTGGGGCCACAGGATCTTGTGGAAGGCCTGCTGCTGGAAGCAGAGCTCCTCGTCCGCCACCCGAGGGCAGAGGACGTACTGTTGGAAGAGCTCTTTCGGGTAGTCTTCATTCCAGATGGTGTTCTGTACCGAGGTGATGAGCTCTGCCCCGGGGAGAAAGGCTTTGTCTGAAAAACGGGCCACGTCCTCCGGGATCATCTTCCGGATGGCGGCCAGGTTGTCCAGGAGCGGTGATTTGGCTTTGGACACGGGCATCTCCTCCTGATTCTTGCGGTTGGCCGGGCTGCCCCGGAGCGGGGCAGCCCAGCGGCGGATTCAGCTGCCTCCAGTGTACCGGAAATAGGGGCGTTTTTCAACCGGTTTCCCGGCTCCACCGGTGAAAATTGTGATAGCCGAAGGCAGTTTGGCGCACTTGCTGGTGTTTGAAGCGGTCTGGCGTTGGAGCGCACAGGCTGCTGCAGGCGGGCTTTGGGCAGGCCTTGCGCAGATCTCTTGTACTGCGGAGCCTGTGGGCGTTTTGCGGGACCACGCCAGACACGCCGCCCTCCCGGGCGGCCGTGGAAAGCTGGGAAAAGAGGAGCGGGGTGCGGCGGTACCGATGGGTGTGGTGGTTCTCTTCCAGTGCCTCTGCTGTCCCCTGTACCCGGAAACAGGAAAAACAAGCCGCGGCTGCACCCCTTGCGGGGCGCAGCCGCGGCGATTTGGTCCCTTTGGCTTTTTGACTCTTTGGGCGCCTGCGCTCTGGGCCTCAGGGCTGTTTGCCGTCCTTCTTGTCCAGCTTGCCAAGCAGCTCATACAGGATCCCGTACAGAAACTGGGCCTTCTCCGGCTCCAGGTCCACGCAGGCGGCGAGCTTGGCCGGCACAGATACGGCACGCTCCCGCAGGGCCATGCCCTCTTCTGTTACCGTGACGATGAGGTCCCGCTCATCTTCCTTGGAGCGCCGGCGGCTCACATAGCCCTTGTCCTCCAGCCGCTTCAAAAGCGGGGTGAGGGTGCTGGAGTCCAGGTACAGGTATTGGCCCACTTCCTTCACCTTGAGCTCCCGGTGTTCCCACATCACCATCATGGTGATGTACTGGGTGTACGTCAGGTCCAGGGCATCCAGATAGGGCTTGTACGCCTTTACGATCTCTTTGGCGCAGGCATAGAGGGGAAAGCACAGCTGATTTTCCAGCTTGAGTGCATCGTACTGATCCGCCATGGCTCCAGCTTCTCCTTACGGGGTGAGATTTTACGAGCAGATGTTCCGGGCAAAGTCTGAGGCGGCCTTCAGGTCCGCCTCATCCGGGTGGCCCTTGTGGAGCACCGTGAAGGCGCCCCGGCAGGAGAACTCCTCCTCTGCCAGGGGGATGCCCTTGCCCTGCAGCGCCTTCTCCACGTACTTGCGGGTGGACTTGAGCACCGCGGCGGTGCTGAAGTTCACCACCTTCCCCACGGACACGGTGATGCACCGGAGAAACGATTTGACCTCGTCATCGATGTCGAAGGCGTAGGGGGCGGTGCCGAAGAGAAGGATGTCCACGTCCTCGGTGAGGGGCTCGGTGATGGGCAGGGCCTTCACGCCCACCGCCTTGGCCATGGCCTCCGCCACCTTTTTGGTGTTCCCGCCTCTGGAATAGTACCGTACTGCGACTGTCATGTCAAGGCCTCCTCTACAGTTCCAGAGACTGGGTCCACTGCCGCCAGGACTCCAGGTCCTGGGTGCCGTGGACCACGATGCCCTCTTCTACCGAGCAGCCCGGACCCAGGCACTCCTGCAGGTCTTTCAGGGTGCTGCCGAAGCCGCTGCTGCCGGAGGTGGCGAAGAGGATGATCCGCTTGCCCGCAAAGCTGTATGCGTCCAGGAAGGATTCCACGATCCGGGGCGCGGTGTACCACCAGATGGGGAAGCCCAGGAGCACCACATCGCTCTCCGCCACAGGGGCCGTGCCCGGGGCTATCACGGGCCGGCAGGCCTTGTCCTTCATCTCCAGCGTGCTCCGGGAGAAGGCGTCCTGCCAGTTCAGGTCTTCCTTTGTATACGGGGTCTCTGGGCGGATCTCATAGAGGGTGCCGCCTGTGGCCTCGGCGATCTTCTTCGCGGCGTCTTCCGTGACGCCGCTGGCGCTGAAGTACGCCACCAGAATCTTGCTCATACTGTTTTTCCTCCTGTCTATTCACGATGCCTGCTGCTCCGCGCTGTACGCCTCCCGGACCGCCCAGGCCAGCTGATCCGCGCAGGAGGTCTGCCGGCGCCCGCACTGGACCCCGGACAGTTTCCCGGCGATCTCCTCCACCGTCCAGCCCTCGATCAGGATGGGAATGGCCTTTAGGTTGCCGTTGCAGCCGCCGGTGAAGCGGACGTTGTGCACCACATCGCCGTCCAGGTCCAGGCTGATGACCTGGGAGCAGGTGTTGTGGGTGAGGTAGTCGTAATGAAACACGTCAGAGGACCTCCTCTACTTTTGCCTTCACGGCATCCATGGAGTCCGTGGGCTCGAAGCGGGCCACGATGTCGCCATTTCGGTCGATGAGAAACTTGGTGAAGTTCCACTTGATCTTGCCGTTGTCCTTGTAGTCCTTGTCCATCTTCTTCACCACGCCCTTCAGGATGAGACCCATGGGGCCGCTGAACCCGACGAAGGTGGTGTTGGCGGTGAGGTACTGGTACAGGGGGATGGCGTTGTCCCCGTTCACATCGATCTTGGCGAACTGGGGGAAGGTGATGCCGTACCGGCCGGTGCAGAAGCTGTGGATCTCCTCGTCTGTGCCGGGGGCCTGCTCGCCGAACTGGTTGCAGGGGAAGTCCAGAATCTCCAGGCCGTCCTTCTGGTGGAGGTCGTAGAGATCCTGAAGGGCATCGTACTGGGGCGTGAAGCCACAGCCGGTGGCGGTGTTGACGATGAGAAGCACCTTGCCCTTGTACGCGGACAGGGACACCTCTTTGCCGTCCTAGGTCTGGACGGTGCAGTCTAAGACGTTCATGAGAAGCACTCCAATCAATACGGCGAGATTCAATCTCGCACAAGTGATAGAGTGAGTATAGTGCAGGGGGAGGGCCGTCAAGGGCGGGAGCGTATGTTTTACAGAAAGTTCAAATTTAGACAGCTTGTGCGCTGAGGCGGGGGAAGAGAAAGGGAAAGAGAAAGGGACAGATCCATCGCTGCGAAGCGTATAGACAGAGCCCGGATGGGGTGAGAGCGCGATGTGGGGCGGCGTGCAAATGGAAGTACAGGAGGGGCAGCAATAGATGAAGACGCTGAGAGAACAATTCACAAAAAATGAAAAGTTGTTTTCAGGCATAGCAGAAAAGTGTGGATCTATGTATCGGGTGCTCCTTCCCTGAGCGACCGCCTTGCAGCGAAACTTTCCCTTTGTACACGCATAGAATACACTGGTCCCTCTGACGTTGAAGCTTTAGGAATCAGTGTCCGCCGGCCAGAGATAGAGGACAGAAAGCACCTAATTTCCAGATGGAGAGGCTGTCCGCAAAATGATATCTCACTAAGGTATAATTGCCCTAAAAAGCCAAATAAAGGGAGCAAAAATGTTGAAAAAAACGGACCGAATTTCGCTGAACATATTGAAAATCAGAAAGTGAGATGATAAAATGCCGGGCATCTATGAGGGACAAGAGAGCATCGCAGAGGGAGAGACTCCGGCGGCCGTTGTCCCGGATCTACAAAATAGCTGCTGCCTGAAATAGGCCTTGGGGAGGGATTCCATGTCCAAACGCATTGAGAGACGACCACAGATGTATCAGAAGGAGTTTGTGCGGCAGGTGGCAGAGACGGCAATGATCCCGGAGTATGAAGCCGCCGAGCTGATCGAGGCCGTCCTGCATACCATCGTCTCCATTCTGTTGGATAACCAATCCGTCTGTTTCCCGGAGTTCGGCGTCTTTGAACTGCGGGAGAGCAAACAGCGGATGGGGCGCAACCCCAAGACCATGGAGGAGTTCGTCATACCGGAATCCCTGAAACTGGTCTTCCGGCCGGCCAAGGCACTGCGGGACGCGGTCTCCGAATATGCGGCGAGCCAGAAGTGGGCAGAGGACAGCGATAAACCGCCTGATTGCGCTGATGCCTCTGGTCTCGCTGTGGATCCCGACTCCAGTCCCGACAGCTGACTTTCTTTTCTCCGGCCCGAAGTCCTCATCCATAGCCGGATGCTTTTGGCATCGGACATACTGCGATAGGGCGGAAGGGCTTTTCGTTCTTGACAAACAATAGCGGGTAGCTGCATCACAGCGGGTACGGGAAGTGTACTTCCATATTGAGACTGTCCCTGATCTGTACTCTGAGAGGGGCAGCCTTTCTCGCTTGCAGATCTTTCGCTTACTAAAGGGCTGAAGTGCCTTCCTGAGCGGGAGATGGAACGCAAGCAGACAAATTGATATCAGCTTCAAAGCAGGGCGTGATTCTCCGTATCTGCACTTGCCCGTCAATAGCCCGGATTTCTCACCGTCTGTGCGGCACTTTGGAGTATCCCGAAGTCCTGTGCGGTGGCAATTGTGGGGGCAGTTTGTACATCGCGATTCGTCTATTTTCGCATCGCTCAGCTTCTTATTGTGCGGCATGGGGATTCAGTGGGCCAGAGCACTGACTGGAACACAGACCGCACGCATGTGGAACAACGAAGACTCCAGCAACATCTTTTCAGGAGGGATAATCTAAATGAGACGAATGAAGAAACATGGAGGGGTTTCCCGGAGACTCACAGCTATGGTGCTGTGCCTGTGCATGATCATATCGATGGTAAGCGGGTTTGGCGCTACGACTGCGGCTGCCAGCAGTTCTGATGACGGTTACACACAGTACATTGTAGAGGACTCCCGCAAAGCGGATCCTAATACGATGGACGACTATCTGGACCGACTGCTTAATATGGACAATGGCTCTCGCTACGCGGGCCGTGTTTGGACAGATAAGACTGTGTTTGCCTATGGGGCAACTGAAGCGTTGGGCGGTGTGACCGACAACAAAATCCCTTTGAACATGGAAACAGATGGTTATGAAGGCTCTGTAGGTTTCGATGCAGATTTTGCACATGTGTTCAGCGCATTGGCCAGTTCACAGGTGGTGAATGAGTATCCGCCAAGCCCTGTGGACCTGGTGATCGTGTTTGATATGTCTGGATCTATGGGACAGGATACGCGGTTTGGAATTGATACAGGCATAAATAATTATGTAAAGCATAACGAAACGGGCGACAGTGAAACAAAGTGGCCATCAGCAGGTGTGCCTATGGCTGAGCGCATTGCTAATTCTCGTGTTCAAGCTACCCTGAATGCCATCAATGAGACAATAGATGGTCTCATGGCGCAAAATCCGCAAAACCGGGTGGCTGTTTGCGGATATGGTGCCAATGCGGTGGTACTTATGCCTTTGGCACACTACAGACATGGACAGAAGAATGGCGAGGACATTCCCTATCTCTCTGTTGGCGGAATGGAGACTTTATATCATCCCAGTGACCTGCGCTATGACAATGAAACCGGTTGGATGTGGATGAACAACCGCGACACCTGCTACACGGTCGTGGTAAATGGGGGGAATGAGAGTAGTACCTATACCGGACCGCTCAGCGAAGAGAATGGAAAGAATAGCTGGACGACAGTAAATAAACGCACTGTGAGTAACAACGTTCGTAGCGAAGGCGTCAAGGCGTTTCCTGGCGTTGCAGAGCAAAATGCAGCGACTCTGGAAACAGCTGGTACCAGTTTTGGTGAGACAAGCAGAACTGTGCATGACGTGCAAGGAAAAAGCTATTTGGCACAATCAGAAGAACTCATCAATGCCATGAAAGAAACCTGTGAGCTGGTAGCCGATGATTACGTTGGTTACTTTACTAATACTCAGGGCGGCATCTATCTAGCATACAAGCAACTGGCTGACACACAGGCAACCACCTACTCTGAGGTGCTGACCAACGGGGTGATGTCTACAGTAGCCCGTATCCCTGCAGCTATCATTATGTCCGATGGCGGTGCAAACTTTGCTTTCAACCGGATGGGTGAACAAGATAATGATCCAGCTTATACGGTGGCAGAATGGAATTCACGCTATGGTAATAAAACTAATGAAGGAAACGAGGAATTTCAAAAAAGCGGAAACGTGTCAAATGATTCACTCTATATGAACGATAACTTATGGGATAGTGCTGCTTTGGGTGAAGATATAAGGTCCGAAGTTGAAGGTCGTCGAGAGGATTATCAGCACCGCCTTGGTAACTATTTGGATCAAGCTGGGATGGAAGAAGCTTGGCAAAAACAGGTGGATGAAGCCGAAGCGCATGATGTTGATATTCCTAAGGGAAATACTGGAGACGAGTGGTACAAGGTCTTTCTGCCGGGAGATGACACCCTTGCGCCAGGAGCAGCGGATTCAACTACTAAGTATGGAAAATGGGACGGACTTCATGGGATCCACAATACTGGTGCGGACTACTACCAAGACGGTACACTTTCTACACAGCCTGCTTGGAACTATGCAGGGGTGCTGTTCAACAGTGACAACAACTTATTCTGCCCTTCGGGAGCAGTTCTTGAGGTGCTGCTTACCGCTGCTTATATGAACGATGTGGTTAAGGAACACTATCAGAATGGCTGGGATGCTAACAAGGCTACCAAGGAGAGCCAGATTGAACTCTCCACTTTTACCATGAACGTGGACACAGATCACGTACCTCTTTGGGGTCGCATGCGCCTATATCCTTCTTTGGATCCCAGTGGGCATCCACTTGACACAATTGACAAGTGGTATGAGACACTGTTCCCTGATTCAGAACTCAAAGCGAAAGTAGAAGAGCAATATAAACCATATGTTGAGGATTGGATGCTCCAGATGATTGTTGATGGGTCGTCTAGCGACAAGATCCTTGTTTCTGGCGGAGACTCTTTCAATGGTCTCCAGGAAGAATGGGTTCACTGGAAGAATGGTGATTGGGCTTACGCAGCAGCGGATTATACACCGGGTGGTACCCAAACTACTGTCTTAATCAAACCTATTGATGATACTAAAAATGATGCTGATTATACAACGGTGGGTTCCGCTGGCGAGGAAGAGGTTATCCACGTAACCAACGAAAAGGTAAAAGAAAATATTTCATATAATGAAAAGTTTTACAATGTTGATTCCGAAGAACTAAGTACAATATTCGCTGAAATCCTCGATATTATCTTGGGCAGAGTCTTCATTCCTGTATCTGGTGATAATGATGCTGGCGTAGGAAACTCCGTTACATACCAGGACCCACTGGGCGAGTATATGGAGATTAAGAACCAGTCTATTTTGGCGACTCCTCATCATATTGATGGGAGCACAACCGAGGTTGAAACCACCTATGACATGTCGCTGCTTCTTTTCGGTGAGATGCATGGCTTGGTACGTACCGGCGTGTATGACTATCAGTGGAATGATGCCTGGATGAAGGCGCATGAAGGGCAGGAAATTGATGACCAGGTGATTAAGCCTGGCGAAACCCCATTCCCAATGGGGTGGTATGAAGGAGAAAGTGGTGCAACAGGGACACGAGTTGCCAGTGCAACTGAATATCCAAATGGGTGTTCATCGGCTGAGGACGCTTGGGGAAAAGGCTATGTGTTCCGCCTGAACAACGATGCTCTGACTTCCTATGTGCCTATTGTATCCGATGAAGAAAACCCAGAGGACTTGCCACAACAGGCAAAGAATACCGTTTATACCCTGTATCGCTTTGCTGGTGACGAGAAGGAGCGCAACGAACTGCGGCGGAATCCAATCTATGGTGATGTGCCAAATGATATAGAAGAAGCTTGGGATAAAGAGCATGTTGCAACTGGTAAATATCCGGAGAAGAATGACATCTATGTAGATACTCCAGGCGTGTATCGCCTGTCTGATATTCGCGTTTGGGTCGAGGACACAGGAGATTTCGTAGATCAAGATGGAGCTATCACGCCCAACTCTGGCTATGACCGTTCTCTGTACTTGAATGTCCCGGCAGCGGCCATTCCCACTGAGTTGGCTACCATTACGATGGGAAGAGATGGTGTGCTGTCCTATGAGACCAACTTGGGCAGCGACCATGAAATAGGCTCTCAGATCACTGTGGAGGAAGGCGGGAAAACTGTACAAAAGCAGGTCAACGAGGAGATATATAACAACTATTGCTACCAGTCTACACCGATAAGGCTGTTCTATGCTGTGGGACTGGAAGAAGATTTGCTCTTGCGTGACAAGGACAGCGGAGAGCAGATTGGCGTAGATTTCAATGCCATCTCTGCAGAGTACATCAATTCTCATACTACTGAAGAGAACTACGTCTGGTTCATTTCCAACTTCTATTCCAATACCCCTTATGAAGACTATGATACGGATTCAGTCGCACGCACGCGTGGCGATCCAACAGTATCTTTCTCGCCGAGTTCTGATAACCGTTACTATGTGTTCCAAAAACCTTTGCCACTGTATGCACATGCCTATCGGGTAACGCCAGATGGAACGTTGAAACCCGTTGATAGATCAGAGACTGAAACGTGGGGCGCCAATGGGAGCGGCAATGGTTCGTCTACTTGGGAAAATAGTAAAACAGGTGGTAACGGATGGGTCGGCGGCGAATACATGGGTACATATACGGACACAAGTGCCTTTGAGAGCGCATACCAAAGCGGAAAAGCTGAAAACAGGATCACTGATAGCACTGGTGTCAAGTACCCCATGGTGGAGAATGGAATCGTGTTCCTGCAAGGTGATTTGTTGGATCATGTGACATCCGATACCGATGGAAACTATACAACAGAGTCCAAATCGTTTTCATCTAATGACTATTTTTTCCTTTTGATAGAGTATTATCTGCCTAATGGTGAGACCGGAAAAGATAATGAAAACAAAGAGGTGATATCCGACAAATTTGTTGATTGGAACCGACACTAGCCACCCGGGACCCGGAGGGTACCCCCCGATGCCCCCAGGGGCACCCTGGAGCCTGGGGTCAGAGCCCCAGGAGATAGTCCATGGTCAGCTGCCCCAGGTCCAGCAGATCCTTGCCCTTCACATCGGCATTG
>CANRFN010000073.1 GCA_947629915.1 uncultured Oscillospiraceae bacterium
GCCTGACAAAAAAGTATAGGTTTTTGTCAGGTCAGAGTTATTTGATGAAAAGAAAAACAAAACGGCGTGATGGATTTCCTTATTGAGACCCTTCAGAACAATGACTTGATGCTCTGGCAATTGAGGGGCAAGAAGATGAAGAAAAGAATGAACTGATGAAGACTTTCAAATAATATAACAAGCTGGAGGCGTTGGTTTTCACACTGAACCCCGGATGAAGCTATACCTACTCTGACAGAGTCGGAGACAGCTTCAGTGAGTGATCCTACAGAAGATCCGGGTACTGATCCTGCGGATAATGGTGAGCGATCCCGTGGTGAATCCTAGAAGTGTTGACTGCCAATCCTTGGAAGGAGGTACGCTCCGCTTTTCCGTTTTCCCAGCCAGGTTTGCAGGACTTCCGTTTGGCAGAGGGTTAATCCTCACGAAGGGAAGCTGAACTGCCAGGGAAACGATTTGAATAGAACAAAGCGCAAGCGAAATTGCAGTTCAAAAGACCCTACTGACTACGATGAACTGAAGAATGATTGAAAGGAGATAACGATGATGAATACATTCAAGAGCATAAAGAAGATGCTGGCCCTGCTGCTCGTTTTCAGCCTTGTGGTAGGCATCCTGTGGACTCCCGCTCTTGCTACTGCACTGGGGAACTTCACTGGCGGGGATGATGCCAGCTCAGGTGAGCAGGAAGACAGAGCGACTGTCATATCTAATGATCCTTATGATAGCGAAAAGGACACAACTACCTCAACTGTTGATGATGGCAATGATGATGAACCTGATGCTGATTCACCTACTGGTGAAGGTACCGCGGATGGTACAGAAGAGGGCGCCGGGGATGGTACCGCAGAAGGCACAGGTGATGACACCGGGGAAGATACTGGAGTAGACCCTGCTTCTGACAAAGACACTACCGAGGGTGGGGTACAGGAACTGAATGACCTCTTTGATAGTGTTACCGTTTATGATCAGGATGGAAATCCAGTTGATGGAAAACAACTTTATGTCGGCAAAGCTTACAAAATCCATCTGGCTTTCAGTGAGAAGGGAATCCAAAATCAAAACACGCAAATTACGGGTTCGACTCTGACCTATCAGATTCCGGTTGGATTTAAGGTTACCGCGGTGTCTGATCACCCATTAGAGGTAACCATAGATGGAAAGAAAGTTCAAATCGGCACATTCTCTATTAGCGAGGATGGGGTGCTGACTGTTTCCCTGGATGAGGAAGAAATGGCTAAATACACCGGTGTGTATAATATCGAGATGTCCTTTGATATAGAAGGCACTGCCCAACTCGATGAAGGAGCTACTTCTGGTGCTTGGGAATTCCCAGGTGCAGGGGAGACATTTAAGTTCCAAATCGTGGACCAACCACGGGTAAGCATGGAGAAACGGGGTGAATTCAAAGATAACGGGGATAATAGTGGCGAGCTGAGTTACAGTGTAGAAGTCAAAGTAGAACATGGAAAAGTTTATAATGCTGTAATTACTGACACGATCACCCCGCCAGACACTGGAAGTTTTACACTGACAGATATGGAAAAAACAACTGTTACACTGAACAGAGACGGTACCGAGTACATTCTAATAGAAGGTACAGATTATGAACTGGTCCCGAGTACGGAAACTGCAGATATGAAGCAGACTTTTCGGGTCATAATCAAGGAAGAAAGTGCATATGATCCGTTGCACGAAGGTGATGTACTGAAGGTTGACTACGGCTACAATGTCGGATACCTTAAGCAGGTCCTGTGGGTTAATGTTGAAAACGAAGCAGTATTTAATGGGAATCTGCCAGTGGAAGACCCAGCGGATCCTACGCAGACGGTAGATGTCCCCGTTGAGCAAAAGACAAACAGCAACATTGAGATTAAAGTGAATGTAGACGGACGCGGCATTGTTGTAAAGGACCAGGAATACTCAGAGGCAACGCAAACTCTGCACTATACCTGCTATACGTTAATCCCGAGGGGTAAATGGTCTCCACTCCATATCATTGACGATATGTATGTTGAGTATAAAGGACAAAGGTGGTATCTCCAGGAGTTTAAAGAGGGCGGCCGTGTCAAAAATTTGAAGGTCAGCGCGATAGATGTAGATTGGTCAGAAGGTTGCAATACACAAGACCTTGTATCACTGAAAAAAGATGCACATCTGCTGGAAGTGTATGATCTGGATCTCAGGAGTGAATCCTATGATCCACGCTATGACCCGGATAGCATAGATAATTGCCTATATTATTTTAATAAAACAAACCTGTACATTATCTTCGGCCAAGGCAGGGAAGGTGATCCTGGAAAGTGGGACAATTGGGGAAATTGGGGTCATTGGGACTATACAACAAAAGACAGACTTGTCATTACAGAGTACGATTTGGATATGTCTGGAATGTCTGGCGCTGAGATCGAACTCTATGAGATGGATGCATCACAAAGAAACGACGAGAAGACGGAAAGTAATACTGTGAAAATGGCACCAAGCGAAGTGCTGCATCGCGGAATAACAAATAATGTCACCCTCCGATACGGGGGAAACCAACCGGGATACAGTGTTTTCTTCAATAACATTGAAGGAATGAATAAGACTGGCGTACTTGACAAGAACAACAATACTATAGATTACACGGTCACATTGAGCACAACAGACAGCACGGTTGAGAAGTATCTTGCCGATGTGAAAGATGATATACAGAAGCTGGGCGAAACGTACGAATGGGGAGCCGAGACCTATCCATTAAGCATGCATGCAGTATTTTATGACGTTTTGCCTGACGGCTGGAACTATGTAGATGGAAGCTTATATGCTGTAACAGAAGATTTATCGGGCAATTTGAAGATATGGGACAATTTAGAGTTCATGATAAGCAATAACTTGGGGCCCTTGGTTGAGAATGGTAGCGCTATCAGTGCACCATTGGTGTACTTTGGAAAAACAAGGGATGACGGTAAAGTTGAGTACATACATGACACGTATTATAAACTGAATGAACGTCACAACATGAAGTCTCTCTCGTTCTGCTACCAACTGAAGGCTACTGAAGAGTGGATTTCCGAGCATTCAACAAGCTATGAATCGTATACTGAAATCAAAAACCATGCCGTGATAAAAGATAATAATGGTCCGCATTGGAATGCGGATGACGCGATTCCCTATGTGCCTGCTAAGCTGACTAAGAAGGGCGAACAGGTAGGGGACAGCGACCTGATGAGATTCACATTGGAGGTGAATCCCATTGGTGAAAAGCTTGAGGGCGAGGGCTATTTGACCGTAATAGATGAAAGTTCCGGACTTAGGATTTATACAACCTCAATTGAAGTCACGGACGCTAGTGGTACTGTGTTGCAGAGAGTTAATGAAGATGAGGTGAATGAGAATAGTTGGGCACTGATCCCTGGAGAAGGAGAGCACTTCTCTCTGAAAGTTCCCGATGGGAAAGCGCTTACCATCACCTATGAGGCCCAAATCACAGAAAAGGGAGCGGAAGTCGAAGTTTCCAACAAGGCCAAGATTGAAGGCGTGACGGATATGATCGATAGCGGCCTTGGTAAGCTGGTAGTGAATCGCGCCTATGGTGAAGGTAGTGGTCAATCCTATGTCATGCGTATTTCAAAATATGACAACGATGATCATAGCAAGTCTTTGGCAGGCGCCGAATTCAGGTATTATATTGTGAGGAATGATGATTCTAGCCTTTCGGAAACTCACAAGAAAACAGTCGATGGAGTGGAACTTAGCGTCCATACAGAGGAAGATTGGTCATTTACAACTGGCATAAATGGAACCTACACCATTAATAGTGGATTAGATAAGAATAACTACTACATTTTGGAGGAGGTTAAAGCTCCAGAGGGTTATCAACTACCAGACCAGCCGACAGTTATCTACTATGGCGAACATGAGCCAGTTAGTACCATAGGTCTTGGGCTCGGCGATATAAAAGTAGAGTATGTACCACTCAACTGGGAACTGGGAGTTGGTAATATTCTTGGTCCCACCTGGAAGCCCAGCGTGCAGAAGCACATGGATACCAACGGCCATGAGATCCCGGAAGACCATCGGAAGAACTTTACGTTTACCTTGGAGCAGAAGGCCAGTGATACAGAAATAGTTCTTACAGGTGAACAGCGTGTCGTAGTGAAATATCCTTATGATGAACCTGTGAAGTTCGAGGGTGTCACCTTCACAAAGGAAGGGATTTATCACTTCACAATTGACGAGATACAAGAGAGTGCCACGGGTTACACCTATGATAACCAGATATACAACGTCACTATAGAAGTTAAAAGAGATCCAGAGAAGCATGTTTTGGTTGCAACGATTACATCTGTGGCTAAATCCGCAGGTAGATTTACTGCAACAACCACAAACCCATCAATCGATAACATTAATGACTATGTGTTCGAGTTCACAAACAAGTATGCGCCGACTCCGGCCAAGGTGAAGCTGCAAGCAGAAAAGACCGTGGTGGATGAGCAAGGGATCGGGACGATTCCTGAGACCACTTTCACATTTTTGCTGGAAAAGCCTTTGGCTGATGGTGGGAAATACCTCATGGGAGAGGTCCTGGACAAGCAGACATTGACGCTGGAAGGACACAACCTCAGCGGTGAGGTAGAATTTGCAGAGTTTGAGATCGATAGAGCAGGTGAGTATCGCTATTATATCGTTGAAGAAACAGGCAATGCTGCAGGCTTCAGCTATGACGGTACCGTTCACTATGTGAGAATCACTGTAACCGATGTAAAGGGCGAACTCAAAGCGTCTGTTGTGTATCAGAATGACGAGGATGCCAATCACGCCGCATTCGTAAACAAGTACAACCCGATTCAGGCCTCCTATCAGCCGCAGATTGTAAAGTCGATTGGTGGTGAACCCACTGTTGAGGACAAGACATTCACGTTCGCTCTGCAGACTTTGGATTCTTCTGTAACAGTCGGCAGGTATACAGCGACTGCAGCTACCACAATTGACCAGGTAACGATGGAACTGAAGGCTGGCCAGGTAAGCAGCACCGCGATGTTCGAGCCTCTTGTGTTTGAGAAACCTGGTACCTACAAGTACCTCATTAAGGAAGTTAAGCCCGAGAATGCAGACAAAGAGTACAAGGGTTATACCTTTGATGAGACGGTCTGGACCCTGACCATAGTTGTGGCAGACGATGACGGGAAGCTGAAGCTTGAAAGCATCACGTACGCTGCTGATGGCCATGATCCCATTGAGGTTGGATCTGGGGACGAAGCTATTGTTCCCGCAGCCGCATTTGTAAACAAGTATGAAGTACAGCCCACAGACTTGCAGGTAGATGTTCGGAAGCTCATCACTGGTGATCCTCGTCCGGAAGGTGAGAAGACCTTTGCCTTTGATATGACGGGTGAAAACTTACCTGAAGGTATCGAACTGCCTGAATCTAGAACCCTTACTCTGACCATTACCGACAATGGTTCGGAAACTACCGGCAGCTTTGGGAACATCAAGCTCACAAAGGCTGGTACCTACACATTCAAGGTCAAGGAAAAAGCTGAGGACAAGATTAGCGGCTTCACCTATGATGAGACCGAGTACACCTTCACTGTCGAAGTCGTAGATAAGGATAGCCAGCTCACAATTGAAAGTGTACTGATCAATGGTAACAAAGTGGAAAAATTGGGCACAAGTGAAACTGCACAGGCTTCTGTGAGCGTTGACTTCACCAACGAATACAAAGTAACCGAAACGACATTTGCACCCAAAGTCTCCAAGACTGTGATTGGCGACTTGCCGGCGGATGTCGAGCACGAATTCAAGTTTAACCTGACAGCCTCCAAGGAACAGAATGACCAGGGCTATGCAGTCCTACCTGTGAAAACAGAGGACAACGAAGTCGATGGAACCGAGGTAGCCCTCACCATTACCAGTGGCGAAAAGACACAGACTGGCTCCTTCGGTGCGATCACCTTCAAACATGCTGGCACATACTCCTTCGAGATCTCTGAAAACAGCGAGACTGAGATTCCTGGCTATGCTTATGATGAGAATGTCTACACGATGGTTATCACTGTGGCCGATATCGACAGCCAGCTCACAGTGACCAATGTGACACTCAAACTTGGTGAGAACACTGTTCATTCTCTGGATCTGAATGGGGAGACCACCGCAGAGGATCTGGAGCTGGTAACCGCCAAATTCACCAACCGCTACAATACAAACGCTGTTGCGTACCAGCCTCTGGCACACAAGAGCATCGAAGGTGAAAATCCTGATCTGACCGTACGCTTTACCTTTGAAATGACACCGCAAGAAGACTATGGAGAAAGCGTTGTAATACCTGCTGGAACAGCATCTGTGGTCGGGCAAGGCGATGTAGAGTTCAGCGAAATCACCTTCACCAAGGCAGGAACTTATAAATTCAATCTGAAAGAACAGGATAGCGGCAACATAAACTACACCTACGACACGAACATCTGGGTTTTGACTGTCACTGTAGTGGACGAGGACAGGACTCTCGAGGTAGAATCCGCTGCCTATTCCTCCGCAAGAGGGAACGGTACACGAGCCGAGTTCATCAATACCTACACTGCTCCGATGGGCAGTCTCCGGATTGTCAAGTACGTTGTGGGCGGCGGCATTGAAGCGAACACGAACAAGGTATATACCTTTGATATCACCTATCCCGATGGCACCGTTCATTCTGTTACCATTACTGGCGATGACGAAGATGGCGTTGTAGTGGGGAACCTCACTCCGGGCACCTATACCGTGACGGAGCGGGATGCAGAAATATCTGGATATACCTGGGAAGTGTCTCAAAACAATGTGACCGCTGTTATCGTGGACGATCAGACTTTCACAGTCCAGTTCACCAACCGGTATACGCCCGATCAGCCTGATGAGCCTGACGAGCCCGATGAGCCTGACGACCCTGACGACCCTGATGAGCCCGATACGCCGGATACACCGGATACACCGGATACACCGGATACGCCGAATACACCGGATACACCGGATACACCGGATACACCGGATACACCGGATACACCGGACACGCCAGATACCCCGGACACGCCGGATACCCCGGATACACCGGACACGCCAGATACCCCGGATACACCGGACACACCGGATACACCAGATACACCGGATACGCCACCGGAGAATAACCCGGAGAGGCAGCCGCCACAGGAAGAGCAGAACGATAGACCCAACGTACCGAATCAGCCGAACGAACCCAACTCGCCCGAGAACAATCCAAATCAGGACATCCCCAACAATGATGTACCTCAGGAAGATGCTCCTAACGTGCCGAACCAGCCCAATGTGCCAAATCCCCAGGAGAACAACCCGAACATGGACCTGCCGAACCAGGATACCCCGCTGGATCAAAG
The DNA here is from genome assembly GCA_947629915.1 of uncultured Oscillospiraceae bacterium. Classification (GTDB taxonomy): domain Bacteria; phylum Bacillota; class Clostridia; order Oscillospirales; family Oscillospiraceae; genus Enterenecus. The sequence goes on from CANRFN010000073.1 coordinate 7,365, forward strand.
ACCCGGAGAGCCTGACACACCGTATGAAGAACCTGGTACGGACCTTCCTGATGAGGATGTTCCCCAGAGCGATACACCGCCTCATACGGGTGAGACGATCATGAATCTGATCTGGCTTACCTTGATGGTGGTGTCTGGCGCAGGCATGCTGGTAACGTTCTTCTCGAAGAAGCGCGAAGAGGCCTAAACCAGACCGTGTGGTACAAGAAAGCTGAATAGTCGAACAGCTGAACAGAGCCGCTGCGGGCACATGCCTGCGGCGGCTTTTTATACCTTTTGAGCTGAGACATCCATCTGTCCCAGCCAGTCCCGTGGAAAATCTAGAAAAAACCTCTTCTCCCCCCTTGACACACCCGCCTCCATCTGCTATTCTTGAAAAGACAACTTTCCTTGTCAAAAGGACGTGGATCATTGTCAGAAAGACAAGAGAAGTTGTCTTCCCGAAGCTTCGCATCTGCCCAACGTTGGAATAGGAGGAACCCATGAAGCTGAAGAACAGACTGAAAGAGCGCCGGGCCGCGCTGGGTGTGAACCAGCAGGAGATGGGACGCCTGGCAGGGGTTTCCCGGCAGACTATCAGCCTGATTGAGCGGGGAGACTACTCCCCCTCGGTCACACTGGCCCTCACCTTGGCCAAGATCTGCAACATGAAGGTGGAGGACATCTTTACTCTGGAGGAGGATGAAGAGAATGCAAATTGCAGGACAATACCAACGCCCTGGATGTGGTCCGGGGACTGGGGAGAACGTTCTCCCTCAGCATCTGCCCCTGGATGCTGCTGGCGTGGGTGTTGATGATCGGCACCGGCCTCATCACGGTGCACCGGGGCAATCAGCTCTTTGCCGGCTGGGACGGAGAAGATGAGGCCAAAGAACAGGAACTGAACCAGCTCATCACCGCGGAGATCTGGTTTCTCAACATGGGGGTGATCGTGTCCCTCTTCTTCTTTGGCTGCTTCTACACCTGCGGCGTGGCATCCTTTGAGACCGGTCTGCTGATGTGGGGCGGGACCTCAGTGCTCTTTATGGTGGGCACCATCCTGATGCTGATGATCCAGGGGAAAATGGTGGACCTGGCCCGCCGGATGGCCCCGGAGAAGAACGCCTCTCCGTACGATATGAAGTTCCAGAAGGAGTGGTACAGCCAGTGCGATGAGGCGGAGCGTGCCCAGATCGGCAACTGCAGCTGGGCGGCATACAGCGCCATCAACAAGTGCTGCGTTGCCCTGTGGCTGATCTTTGTCCTCACCGGCATCGTCTTGGATACCGGTTTCCTGCCGGTGCTGGCGGTGTGCGTGATCTGGATCACCGGAAACACCGTGTACTCCCGGGAGGCCGCCAAAACGGACATCCTCGTCTGAGTGGTACCCTGTGCCCGGATCGCAGGTCAGACACGGTACGGTGCCCTGGAGGGCAAGCCAATCCTGAACTTGTGAAAAGGCGTCCCGGCAGAGCCAATGTGCAGCCCTGCCGGGACGTTTTTCATCCTGCGGCGGGATCCAAGTGCGGCTGCCTGGACAATCTCTGTTCAGGGGATGGGAGAAAGAGCCGCATGAGAGATGTGGGAGATGAAGCAGACCTGGCCCATGCAGATCGCCTTGCCTGGGGAAGCACGGTAAGAAGAATGTTATCGGGCGGTTTCCGCGCTCCTTTGCAAATTGCGGGAAAAGGCTTGTCTTTGGAGGGAGAATCCTGTAAAATGAGGGCCTATCCACAGACGAAAGAAGGTCTTCCCATGCCGGTTCTGCTGTTGCCCACAGAGGTGGTCTCCCTGAACAGTCAGGCGGTGAAAAGACTGCTGGAGGCAGATAACGGAGATGCCGCCCTGCTGTATCTGGCCATGGCGGCGTGCGGCGGAGACGAAAATAAGGCCACAGAGAAGCTGCGCTGGTCCGGAGACCGGCTGTACCTGGCCCGGGAGAAGCTGGTGTCCCTGGAGCTGGTCACAAAAGAGCAGAAGCTGGAGCCCTCCAAGAAGCCAGCAGAGGCCCCGCCGGAGTATACCCGCACCGATATGGCCAACGCCCTGGAGGAGAGCGAGTTCAAGGGCCTTCTCATGGAGATGGAGCGGCTCATGGGCCGGATCTTCACCGAGGCGGACATGAAGAAGCTCTACACCATCTACGACTTCTACAACCTCCCCGCCGAGCTCATCCTCACCATCGCCAACTACACCATCCAGGAGGAGCGCAAGTCCCGGAAAAACCAGTCCTACGTGCCCATGATGAGCCGGGTGATGAAGGAGGCACGCCGCTGGAAACAGCAGGGAATAGATACCGCAGACCGGGGGGAGGAGTACCTCCGCAAACAGGAGAAGATAGACCAGCGGGAGTGGGAGATCCTCTCGGCAGTGGGGGTGCTGGAGCGCCGTGCCGCCGTGGAGAAGGAGCGGACCTTTATCACCCACTGGATCGAGGCCGGCTACGGTATGGATCTCATCCGCCTGGCATACGAGCGCACCGTATTCCGGAAGGGCGAGATGAATTGGCATTACATGAACTCCATTTTAGACAATTGGGGGAAAGCTGGCCTCCGGAATGTGGAGGACGTAAAGCTGGCAGATCGGCCGGCAGACTGGAAGCCCCGGGCGGTGGAGCCCGGTACCGCAGGCAAGAAGACCCAGGGCACCCAGCCCTCGCAGGAGCGGATCCGCAAGGCGGACGACTGGATGGACGCATTCCTGGACGGCTCCCAAGACGGAGACGGCCAGGGAGACGGGAAGAAGGAGTGACGCGGCATGTACGAACCCGAGGTTACCCGGCGGGCGATGGCCCGCTACCGCACCATGAAAGACAACCGGGAGCGGAGACGGTATCTCCTGGAGCAGAAGCTGTACCGGGACTATCCCAGGCTGCGGCAGCTGGACGGCCAGATCCGCGGCGCCATGGCGGACCTGGCAGACCTGGCCCTCAGCGGCAAGGAGTTGGACCCCAAAGGCCCAGAGATCGCCGAGATCCGAAAGCGCAGCGAGGCCCTGCAGCAGGAGCGGCTCCAGCTGCTGGAACAGCTTCACGTAGACCCGGCAGACCTGGAGGACAAACCCGCCTGCCCCATCTGCGGGGACACCGGCTGGGCCGGGGGAGAGATGTGTTCTTGCCTCAAGAGCCTCTGCCAGGAGGAGCAGATGAAATCCCTCACCGCCCTTCTTGGCCTCACCGAGGAGCAGTCTTTCGACAGACTCCGCATGGACGTATACAGCGATGTCCCATGGAAGGGGGAGGCCCGCTCGCCCCGGGAGAACATGCGCCGGGTGGTGCGGGTGTGCCAGCGGTTTGCCGAGGAGTTCCCCAACTGTCCGGTGAAGAACCTGATCTTCTCCGGCGGCACCGGCTTGGGTAAGACATTCCTCTCCGGCTGTATCGCCCGCCAGGTCTCACAGCGGGGCTTCTCCGTGGTCTACGACACCGCCATCAACACCTTCGCCGCCTTTGAGACGGTGAAGTTCTCCCGGGATGCGGACGAGGGGAGAAGTGCCCGGGACATCACCCGGCGGTATCTGGGCTGCGATCTGCTGATCCTGGACGACCTGGGCAGTGAGCTCATCACCTCTCTCGTCCAGACCAGCCTCTATCAGATCATCAACACCCGGCTGATGCAGGACCAGCGGACCATCCTCTCCACCAACCTCTCCAAGGAGCAGATCACCCTCCGATATGGACCCCAGCTGGGCTCCCGGATCGGCGGCCTCTATCAGGAGCTCCCCTTCTACGGAGACGATATCCGCCTCTCGGGCAAGCTCTGAGCTCTGTCAGTCCATCACACAAAAGCCAGCATCCCTGCCCCGCGCCTGCGGGGCAGGGATGCTGTATTATGTTTCATAAAAATTGCAGATGGTATAAAATCTGAAAATGCGCCGGTCTGTAATCGGCGAAATGGGGATTTGTGGGTCCAGACGCCTGTCCGAGAGGCTCTCCGGGCAGCACAAAACCCCCGTCCCGGGGCGGGACGGGGGCAGAATCGGCTGGGGATGAGATGGCCGGCAGATCAGAGCTGCGGGTCTCCGTATACGCAGACCACCACTGCGCCGGGGCCGGTGTGGGCGCCGATCACGGGGCCGATGTCGTTGATATAGACGGTCTTGTAGCCGAAGCGCTTTTTCATCTCCTCAGCACACCACTGGGCCTCCTCCAGGCTGTCCGCGTGGCTCACGAAGGCCGGGGTGTTGGGATCGGGGTGGATGTTAGCGGTGCGGGTGAGGACCTCTTCCAGGGAGCCCTTGCGGCCCCGGGCCTTGGCCACGGTGTCCAGTTTGCCGTTTTTGTCCACGATCAGCACGGGCTTGATCTGGAGCATGGTACCCACCACGGCGGTGGCGGCGGAGACCCGGCCGCCCTTCTTCAGGAAGAAGAGGTCGTTCACGGTGAGGTTGATGTTGATGTGATTCTTGTTGGCATCCACCCAGGCCGCCACTTCCTCAATGGACTTGCCCTCCGCCCGCATTGCGCCGGCCATCATGATGAGGATGCTCTGGCCGCCGGTGGCAGAGAGGGTGTCCACCACGATGAGCTTGCGCTCCGGGTACTTGGGGGCCAGCTCCTTGGCCGCCATCTGGAAGGAGTGGCAGGTGGCGGAGAGGCCGCTGGAGAAGGCCAGTACCAGGATGTCCGTGCCGCTGGCCAGGATGGGCTCCATGGCCTCCAGGGCCTGGTTCATGTTCACGGCGTTGGTGGTGGCGAGGGAGCCGTTGCGCAGCTTGCCGTAGAAGTCAGTGGGGCTCATCTCCCGGTTGTCCGGGTAGTTGTGGTAGGTGTTGCCATCGATGATAAAGGACAGGGGAAGTACCTCCAGCCCTAAGTCCTGGACGATGTTGTTGGGGGTGTCGCAGGACGAATCTGTCATAATCACATACTTGTTCATGGGAAAGACCTCCAGTGTGATGGATTGCCCGAGTGGGCGCTGAGATAGGTGCAGGTTACTTCTTGGCCAGCATGTCTCCGTGGCCGGAGTGCTGGGCCAGAATGGACAGGATCTCGCGGCAGGCCAGGCCGCTGGCGTAGCTCTGCATGGCCAGACGCAATACCAGCCTGGGCAGGGCGTAGTCTGTGGTGTTCTCGTCCAACTGGTTGGCCACGCTGGTCATGGCCTCATCCAGGTAGTTGCAGAAGTAGTCGTACTGCTTCTTGGAGTCCCACTTCTCCCGCCCCACTGCGGTGAGCACTTTCATCTCCCGGACGGACAGCACCTGCTTCAGTGCGCTGATGGCGGTGAGCAATCCCAGGTGCTCCTGGTCGTACTTCTTGCCGTGGGCCCGGGCGATGAGGCCGTCCTTGATATAGTTGTTGATCATCGCCGGGGTGAGGGTGTCGCTCTCGTCCAGAGACACAGACTGGCGTGCCAGGTAGGAGACCACCTGATCCATATACAGGGGGATGTCCGGGAGCTTTTCCCAGGGGTCCGGACGGGTCTCCGCTAGCTTCTTTTTCAACATGGCCAGTTCTTCCAAACCGGTCGCCTCCTGAATCTGATATGCAATATGATATCACCTTATTTTCAATGTGTAAAGAGGGAAAATCAAAAATCACAAAAACTTTTCCCAAAAATCACAAATTGCATCCGATCTGGCTGCCTGCCGCCTGGGACGGGCGCCCTGGGAGAGGCAGAAAAACAGCGTCCACGCCCCCAAGTGGGAGCGTGGACGCTGCTGTATCCTGTTGTATCTCAGCGGGTGTGGATCTTGAGTCATCAGTGCAGTGCCCGCTACAGTCGCCCGCTGCGGACCTTCTCCGCCAGAAGGGCATCGTAGGCGAGGCTGTCAAAGGGGCTGAGGGAGACGTTCTCACCCGTCCAGGCACTCTGGAGCATGGCGTTGGCCAGGGTGAGAGCACAGGTGGCCTCCTCTCCCGGGGCCAGCAGGGGAGCGCCGTCCAGCACTGCATCGGCGAAGTTGTTCAGGATGGCGACATGGCCGTTGGGGGCTGTGGAAACGGGAATCTCGGTCTTGGTGTACGATGGGGCACCAAAGGGCTCGCGGTTGGTCCGGTTGAACTGCTCCTCCGGGATGTCCGTCTTCCAGAAGGTGAGCTTGCCGTCCTCCGCCACCAGCTTTCCCATGCTGCAGGCGATCTCCAGCCGGTTGCTGCCGGGGACCTCCCCGGTGGAGGTGATGTAGTGGCCGGTGAGGCCGCTGTCATAGAAGAGCAGGGCAGACACCTCGTCCTCCACTTCTATGTCCCGGTACTTGCCGAAGCTGGCAGCGGCCCGGACGGACGCCGGCATCCCGAACATCCACTGCCAAAGGTCCAGCTGGTGGATGCTCTGGTTCAGCAGCACCCCGCCGCCCTCGCCGGCCCAGGTGGAGTGCCAGGGACTGCTGTTGTGATAGGCCTGGGAGCGGTACCAGTGGGTCACGATCCAGGTCACTCGGCGAAGGGTGCCCAGCTCCCCGCTCTGTACCATCTGCCGGATCGCCTGATAGAGGGGGTCTGTCCGCTGGTTGTACATGATGCCGTACACTTTGCCCGCCTTTTTGGCCAGTGCCAGCAGTCCCTCCGCCTGGCGGACAGACACCCCTGCGGGCTTCTCTGTCAGCACATGGAGGCCCGCCGCAAAGGCCGCCTCCGCCTCCGGGGGATGCTCCCTGTGGGGCGTGGCCAGCAGCACCGCCTCAACGGCGCCGCTGCGGTATAGTTCCTCCGCCGTGGAGAAGACTGGGATGTCCGGATGCTCCGCCCGGAAAGCGGCCTGCTGTTCCGGCCTGCGGATCACCACCCCGCCTAAGGTGAGCCTTGGGGTGGCATCGGAGAGAAGCGAGGCCGCGTGCTTTCGGCCGATGGCGCCATATCCCACGATGCCCATAGACAGCTGCTGCATGGACAAGACCTCCTTTGATCTATGTGCCTGATACGCGCCAGACCTATGAGGCATAGTGAGCGGCGCTCTGGGGCAGCGGGCCGAGGTCCGCTGCCGGTTCCAACGGCAGGCCCAGCAGCAGGGCGGCGCCCGCCAGGGCCAGGAGCAGTGCTGGGTTGGTGCTTTCACGGCAGGGGAAGATGATCTCCTGCTGCTCGATCAGGGCGCCGTCCAGGGCCGGGAAGTCCCGCTGGACGGCGATGGCTGCTTTGTCCTCCTCCAGACTGGACAGGGTGAGGGTGTTGCGGGGATCTATCCCGTAGGAGACCATGAGATCGGCCGTGAGGTCGTGAAACGCCGGGGACCGGTCTCCCGGGACTAAGACCGTGCGACAGCGGAGCTTTTCCGCCCCACCGCCGGCGGCCTGGGGGGAGATGATCAGAAGATCCAGCAGCACCCCGGCGAGCCCCTCTGGATGGGAGCAGGCCCGAATCAAGGCGTGCTGCCGGGGGATATGGGCGGTGCGATGGCTCACCCATTCGGCAAGGCCCTCCTGCTGCTCCCAGATGCCGATCTGTCTCATGTTGTCCGTCCCCCTTTTCTCTGGCCCTATTGTCCCGAGAAGGGGTGCGGATTATACGCGCTTCTGTTCCGCCTGCCGGGCTGCTTCGGCGGCCTGCTGCTGTCTCAGGGCCTTCTTTGCCCGGCGCCGCTGGCAGAACACGAAGTTGAACACGGTGCCCAGGATAATGATGTTGCCGCAAAGGTACATCCACACCAACAGAATGGCCAGGGACGCCAGGGAGCCGTATACCAGGGAGTACTGGATGGAGTGGCTCACCATCATGGAGAAGAACCAGGAGGCGATGGCGAGGGCCACGGATGCCGCCATGGCCCCGGGGATCACCATGGGGCGGGGCTTCTTGCCCAGGCTGGCCACCCGATACAGCACCAGGATCACCAGCAGCAACAGGGCGAGCAGCAGGAGGTACTTCAGGTACTGATAGATCAGCAGCCGCTCCGCCAGGTCCGTAAAGCCCAGAAGGTTGCCGATGGTGCGGAAGAACCAGTTCCCGGTGATGATCACCGCCATGGAGAGGTAGACGGAGATCAGAAGCAGCAGAGAGAAGAGCACGCTGTATATCACCTGCTTGATGCCGTTCATAGGGGGCCACTCGTAGATCTCCTGGACGATGTTCATCAGGGAGCGCAGGGCTCCGGAGGCGAAGAGCAGAGCCAGGAACAGCCCCACATAGAACAGCTGCTGAGAGTGGTTGTTGTCTATATAGTTGAGGTACTCCCGGAAGAGGCCCATCACGCCGCTGGGGAGGAAGTCTGCCGCCTGATCCAGGATCGCAGACACCTTCAGGTTCAAACTGTCCAGAAAGGCGGAGATGCCGATGAGAATGGGGAAGATGGTGAGCAGCAGAAAGTAGGTGAGCTCGGCGGCCGCCCGGCCCACCCGCTTGCCGAAGTAGATGTCCACCACGTCCCAGACGAAGCCCACGATCGGCACCGGCCGCGCCTTTTCGCGTATGTCCATGAGGCGATGCTCCTTTACGCGTTGAAAGTGCCTCTCAGTATAGCAAAGAAGCGGCCCAAGGACAAGACTTTCCGGTCCCACTTTTTCCAGAAAAATCATGCGGGGCGGCTATTTCCGGCCATTGAGATGGGGAAACGGCGGGAAATCGGCCGAAAGATCCCTTGCCTAACACCGCCTCACTCCAGCAGCATGGCCAAATCCTCCAGGCTGAGTTCTGGATTCAGCGCCAGGCTGATCCCCCAGCCCAGCACCTTGCAGAGGTCCGCCACCTTCTGGTCGATGTCCCGGGGACAGACGAAGAGGTTCTCCCCGTCCTCCAGGGGCGCCGCCGGGGGCTGAATGCCGGCGCTCTCCAGAAGGTCCAGTGCCAGCGTGGCCCCATCCACCACAGTGGGGGCGCCCACGGTGAGCACGGGCACCCCTAAGCTGTCCCGGGTGAGGGGGTGCCGGTGATTTCCCACCCCGGAGCCGGGGACGATGCCGCTGTCTGCAATCTGCACTGTCCTACAGAGCCTTGTGAGACTCCGGGACGCCAGTGCGTCCACCGCGATCACCACCGCCGGCTTCAACTCCTGCACCACCGCGGCGATCACGGTCGCGCTCTCAATCCCAGTGGAGGCCAGCACCCCTGGGGCCAGGGCTGCCACCGGGCGAAGACTCCCGAAGTGCTCCGGCACCTGCTCCACCAGATGGCGGGTGGCCAGCAGCCGGTCTGCGGTGCCTGGCCCCACCAGGTCCGCCGTGACGGTGCGGCTGCCCAGGCCCGCCACCAGGGCGGGGCCTGGGGGCAAGAGCGGCGAGAGCTCGTCTGCCACCGCCCGGACGGAGCGGGAGAAAGACGCCTCCTCCCGCCGGAAAAGGGGGTCCAATTCCAGGGTGAGGTAGATGCCTGGGGGCTTCCCCAGCAGTTCTCCCGCCTCCGGGGTGGAGACGGTCACCTCCGTGATGGGGATGCCCTCCCGCTCCCGGCGGCTGGACTGGATCCCCGGGTGCTCCAGGCCGGGCTGCTGTTGTTGGTTTTGCCAGATTTCATGGGCCTCTACGGCCAGATCGGTGCGGCGCTGCTGCATGGCGTCCTCCTGCGATACCAGAGATTGTGGGTCTCAAAGTGCACAGATACTAGTTTCTGCGGTTGTGAAACTTTCTATGCGATCTTGGAAAATAAGTGTTGCAATTTGCCGTTTCTCATGCTAGAATACGGGTCTGCAACGGGAAAACCGTTCCGAACGGAAGCTGGATCGGGGGAGGTGTAAGGTTTGCCCAACATCAAGTCTGCCAAGAAGCGCGTGCTGGTGAATTCCGCGAAAGCAGCGCAGAACAAGGCACAGAAGTCCGCCATGAAGACGACCCTGAAGAAGTTTGAGGCCGCAGTGGCTGGCGGTGACCGCAGCGAGGCTCAGGCCGCATATACTGTAGCCGTGAAGACTGTGGATCAGGCGGTGTCCAAGGGACTGCTGCACAGCAACAACGCTGCCAACAAGAAGAGCGCCATGACCTTGAAGCTGAACAAGATGGCGTAAGTTACCGGTGCAAAGGAGCCGCTTGCCAACTGGCAGGCGGTTTTTTGCTGCCCAAAAGGAAATGCCCGCGACACCAAAGCGGTGCCGCGGGCATGGATGGTTTTGGGGGATGCGGCCGCGGCTCAGTCTGCCAGAGCGGCGGTGATGATGGACATGGAGTACACTTCCTCGGCATTGCAGCCCCGGCTCAGATCGTTGATGGGGGCATTCAGACCCAGCAGGATGGGCCCGTAGGCATCAAAGCCGCCGAGGCGCTGGGCGATCTTGTAGCCGATGTTGCCGGCGTTGATGTCCGGGAAGATGAAGGTGTTGGCATAGCCTGCCACCTGGGAGCCGGGGAACTTCAGCTGGCCCACGGTGGGGGAGACGGCGGCATCGAACTGCATCTCGCCGTCCACCGGGTAGTCCGGGTTGGTGGCCTTCAGCTTCTCGCAGGCGCTGCGGACCCGGTCCACGTCCTCGCCCTTGCCGGAGCCCTTGGTGGAGTAGGAGAGGAAGGCCAGCTTGGGCTCGATGCCGAAGATCTTGGCGCACTTGGCGGTCTCGGCGGCGATCTCAACGAGCTCGTCATCGGTGGGCTTGATGTTGATGGCGCAGTCGCCCATGGCCAGGGTCTCGGTGCCGTCTGCGGTCTCGCGGACCATGATGAAGCAGGAGGACACGATCTTGTTGCCCGGGCGGCACTTCACCAGCTGGAGGGCCGGACGGACGGTGTCTGCGGTGGAGTAGGTGGCGCCGCCCAGCAGGCAGTCTGCCACGCCCATCTTCACCAGCATGGTGCCGAAGTAATTGCCCTTCTGCAGGTTGGCCCGGCACTGCTCCTCGGTCATCTTGCCCTTGCGCAGGGTGACCATGGTGGAGACCATCTCCTCCATGCCCGGATAGGTGGCAGGATCCACGATCTCAGCGCCCTCGATGTTGAAGTTGCCGGCGGCAGCGGCGGCCTTCACGGCCTCAGGCTCGCCCACCAGGATGGGGGTGAGGAAGCCGCCTGCCAGCAGACGGGACGCGGCCTCCAGGATGCGGGCGTCTGTGCCCTCGGTGAAGACGATGCGCTTGGGGGACGCCTTCAGCTTTTCGATCAGTTTGTCAAACATGGGAATCAGCCTCCAGTATGTATTCAGCGATTTGTGCTGCGGGTTACGGGGTTGCAGCGGGTTGCTGCCTGAAACAATTTACCACGAATCCACAACAATTGCAAGGGCGGAAACCGCCCCAGCTGGAGGAAAAACGGACGAATTTCGGATATGCCGGCGCTGCGGCCCGTCTTGTGACAGCAATGGCAGTTCCTGGACTGCCGTACAACCATACCATCTGCAAATTCCACAAATTCCGGGCCGGATTTTTGGCATTGGTTTCACGGAATCGCCCTTTACAAACTGTAATCAAAACGATATACTGTACGGGCTGTTTATCGCGACTTCGTGTTCCCCACATTATTCAGAGAGAAGAGGGATTCCCGTGACGCAGACCAAGACCGGACAAGACTTTTCCCGAGTCCTCACCCTGCTCCGGCAGGAGAAGGGCCTTTCGCAGCGGCAGGCCGCCAAAGAACTGGGCATCTCCCAGGCGCTGCTCTCTCACTATGAGCACGCCGTACGGGAGCCTGGACTGCCCTTTGTCTGCCGCGCCTGCGACTTCTACGGCGTCTCGGCAGACTTCCTGCTGGGCCGCACCCTGAGCCGGGACGGCACCACCATCCTGGACGCAGACACCCTGTACGATGTCTCCACCGAGCGGGACAGCGCCCTCAAGGGCTCGGTGATGTCCACCCTGTACAAGAAGCTGCTGATCAACTCAGTGAGCGTGATCTTCGACCTCTTGAGCCGCCTCGGCAGCAAGGCCGCCATCAAGGCCGCAGGCAACTACCTCTGCACGGCGGTGTATGTGATGTACCGGCACCTCCACACCGCCGCCAACATCAAGGGGGAGCTGTTCTCCGTCCCCACAGACTACTTCCAGGCCGGCGTGCCCAAGGCGGACATGATCCTCAACGAGGCGGAGTACGTCCGCGCCCTGAGCAACCCCGGGGAGAAGGCGGAGTTCCCCGACATGTCTCACGACAGCATGAAGCAGGCCTATCCCGGCACCTACCAGTCCCTGCTGCAGATCGTCCACACCTGCGGCGAGCGGCTGCAGGGCATCATCGGCAGCCACGCGGGAGACCAGCCCCAGACCAAAGGCAAATGACGGAGGCTTATCATGACAGAGCAGTCTAACATCCGGAACTTCAGTATCATCGCCCACATCGACCACGGCAAGTCCACCCTCTCTGATCGGCTCATTGAGATCTGCGGCGCCGTGGAGCAGAGACAGATGGAGGATCAGCTGCTGGACAACATGGACCTGGAGCGGGAGCGGGGCATCACCATCAAGGCCAGAGCCGTCCGCATGGACTACAAGGCCAAGGACGGCCAGACCTACTGCCTGAACCTCATCGACACCCCGGGCCATGTGGACTTCAACTACGAGGTCTCTCGGTCTCTCGCCGCCTGCGAGGGCGCCGTGCTGGTGGTGGACGCCTCCCAGGGCATTGAGGCCCAGACCCTGGCCAACACCTATCTCGCCATGGAGCACAACCTGGAGATCCGCCCCGTGGTGAACAAGATCGACCTGCCCGCCGCCAATCCCGAGCGGGTGAAGGAGGAGATCGAGAACATCCTGGCTCTCCCCGCCATGGATGCCCCGGAGATCTCCGCCAAGATGGGCATCAACGTGGAGGCGGTGCTGGAGGACATCGTCCAGAACATCCCCGCCCCTACCGGAGACCCCAACGCCCCGCTGAAGGCCCTCATCTTCGACAGCCAGTACGACCCGTATCTGGGCGTCATCGTGCTCTTCCGGATCATGGAGGGCACCATCCGCCCGGGCATGGCGGTAAAGCTCATGGCCTCCGGCGCCCAGTACAATGTGCTGGACTGCGGCTACCTTCACCCCATCGGCATGGAGTCTGCCAAGTCTCTCTCCGCCGGCGAGGTGGGCTGGTTCACCGCCTCCATCAAGAACGTGAAGGACACCCGTGTGGGCGACACCATCACCGGGGTGGAGAATCCCACGGCAGAGCCCCTGCCCGGATACCGCCCGGCCCAGTCTATGGTATACTGCGGCGTCTATACCGAGGACGGCTCCAAGTACCCGGACCTCCGGGACGCCCTGGAGAAGCTCCAGCTGAACGATGCCTCCCTCTCTTTCGAGCCGGAGAGCTCCATCGCTCTGGGCTTCGGCTTCCGCTGCGGCTTTTTGGGCATGCTCCACATGGAGATCATCCAGGAGCGGCTGGAGCGGGAGTTTGACCTGGATCTCGTCACCACATTGCCCAGCGTCATCTACGAGGTGGAGAAGACAGACGGCACCATGGTGCGGGTGGACAATCCCCACAACTACCCGGACCCCGGCTCCATCCGGGAGGCCCGGGAGCCCTACGCCAAGGTGACCATCATCACCCCGCCGGAGTACGTGGGCAGCATCATGCCCATGTGCCAGGACCGGAGAGGCGAGTACAGGAACATGGAGTACCTGGACACCAACCTGGTGGAGATCCACTACCTCATGCCCCTCAACGAGATCATCTATGACTTCTTCGACACCCTCAAGGCCCGGACCAGGGGATACGCCTCCCTGGACTATGAGTTGGACAGCTACCGCCCCTCGGACCTCGTGAAGGTGGACCTGCTGCTGAACGGGGACCAGGTGGACGCCCTCAGCTTTATCGCCCACCGGGAGAAGGCGTACAAGCGGGCCCGCCGGATCTGCGAGAAGCTCAAGGAGAACATCCCCCGCCAGATGTTCGAGGTGCCCATCCAGGCTGCCATCGGCGGCAAGGTGATCGCCCGGGAGACCTTGAAAGCCCTCAGAAAGGACGTTCTGGCCAAGTGCTACGGCGGCGACATCACCCGGAAGAAGAAGCTGCTGGAGAAGCAGAAAGAGGGCAAAAAGAAGATGCGCTCCCTGGGCACCGTGCAGATGCCCACCGAGGCCTTCATGGCCGTGCTCAAGCTGGACGATGAATAGTCCACGGAGCAGCACGGACTCAAACAGAATACACACATCGGAAACCGCACAGGGCCAGACCCTGTGCGGTTTCCTGTTTCCTGGACAGAGAAGCGGCGGATTGCAGACAGCAGTTTGATCTGGAAAGGAGACAACAGAAATCACAAGACCAGACAAGTGAGCTGCCTTTACAGGGGGATGACGGCATGGATCTGGTGTAGCTCGGAAAGACAGAAAAAGGCGGGGTGTGCCTTTGGCAGAGCCGCTGGTGTGGCCCAAGCTTTAAGGATTCGGCGATTTTTCAGAAAAATCAAAGTTAAATATTTTAAGTGGTTGTCTCTGGAACGGAGCTCTGGTACAATACAAGAAACATCGCACGGGAGGAGCTTTGTGAATACATTACATTTTGACAATTCTTTGGATTCTTTGTACAAGCTGGAACATCTGTTCTCCACATACGGCTGGAGCCATACCATCTTCGATGACTTGAATGCCTCCCGATTTTTGGTGAGGCTTCTGGCAAGTCGATGCATCACGGTGACGGAAGTCCCCTACGACTTTGACTATGACATCGCATCCACAGATCCAGAGATCGAGGCGGTCTACCATGCGGTATCGCAGGATATTATGTGGCGGTGGACGTCTCCTGATACGGTTCGCATGCACGCCCTGCGCCTGCTGGAGGAGTACGGCACTCCCACGGTGGCGGAAGCCAAGTACTTCCTTTACGAGGACAGCCATATCGCCGCCTATGCCGGCAACGAAGATGCCAGCTGCCTGATTGGCTTTCTGAGCCGGCACCCAGACGTGGAGAAGTGGATCCTCTTCCCGAGCCCCGGCCATCAGCATTTCGAATATGACCATGGCGAATACTACGTCTTCCATCTCACGCCGTCTGCCAGGAGCCTCATGACCAAGTTCTACGATCTGGTACTGGAGGACGAGCGGATGCAGATCAGCGAGATTTCTCGGCGTATGGAAGAAGAGAAAGCCAGGCGGGAGGCAGACCGGCTCATCCATGACGAAGGGCCAGGCGGGGAATCATAGAGCGGCAGAGGTTGTGAGTGTAGAGTTATGTAGAATTGGCGATTGCAGGCTGTTTTGGCTGAGGAAAAGTATACGGCCTGGAGAGCCCAGAACGGCAAAAAGCAGCCGCACACGGGTTCGTGTGCGGCTGCATGGGATCAGTTCTCCATATGGCGGCCCAAGAAGCTGGATGCCGCCTGGGCCAGTTTCAGTTCCACGTCTCCCACAGAGGGGGCGTTGCCGTCTGAGATGAATGTGACGCATCCCAGCACATCTCCCTCGGAGAGAATGGGGACGGCGATGTGCACCTGGTACTTCTCGGACTCCTCCAAGAGGGGAACCGTGCGGTCCAGATGGACACCCTTGCGCTCCTCCATGATCTGTTCGATCTGGGGGGACACCCGGTGGTCCATGACCTCCCGGCGGGCCATACCGCCTACGGCGATGCAGCTGTCCCGGTCTGTGATCACGGCGGGGAGACCTGCTACCCGGCTGATGGTATCACAGAGCTGGGACACAAAGTCTGTGATGTCTCCCAGCTGAGAGTACTTCTTGAAGATGACGCCGCCTTCCCGATCCGTATAAATCTCCAGAGGATCCCCCACCCGGATCCGCATGGTGCGGCGGAGCTCCTTGGGGATGACGATTCGGCCCAGTTCGTCGACCTTCCGAACGATTCCAGTTGCCTTCATTGTATTGATAGCCTCCTGCGGTCTTTATTTGTCTGCGCTCTATAGTATCCGCAAGATTTGGCAGGGTATGCAAAAAGAGCTCTGGGGATCTTTGGAAGATGATGTGGTGAGGCTGTAGGCTGGACGGGGTACTTTCGTACCAAGAGAAACGGTATATGAATGGATAGGGACTTTGCACGATTGAGTGAGATGGGGTACAACGGCTGCGTACAGCGGAATCAGTTAAAGAGAAATCGATGTTGAAGAGGCAATTAGTTCTTATATAAACTTATATATGACGCACGCTGGAAACGATGAAAAGCACGGGCACAAAGGATGATTCACCTATCAAAAGTTTTCTCAAAATATAATTGGATTCCCATTATTATTGGAAACATAAATTTACTATAGTATCTCTCGCTGGCATTGGATAACGAGGTAACAAGGAGATAGATGTGGAAATGAGCAAAAGGTTACTAAAACGTTGATGTGGCAGGAAGAAAGAAGCGTTTCCAGGGCAAAAAGTACTGATAAAAATTTTTGAAAAAGTCTCAAATACCACTTGACAGAAATGGACAAGAGGATTATACTGTGCAACGGCACAGACATAACCGATGAATCGAAGCGGGAATCGGGCGACTAATTCACGCCGGGGGCAGAGCCCGATAGAATAGGGCAGGTATTGTTGCCAGGAAAGCTGCGCTGACAGAAATTTTACTTGTGATCCTGACTCCCTTATGGTATAATGGTGGAGCAGAAAGATCCTTGAGAGTTCTCTGAATGCTGCGGTTTGCCTGCGGAATCCTGCACCACAGAACATATGTGGAGGTGCACTGTGGCAAAAAAAGGAAAGAAAGCAAACCAGAAGACCACCCAGAGCACTGCAACAGCTCAGGGAACAAAGCCGCCAGGGGATCAGGGCAGCAGCCCGCCCCAGGGTGCGAGCACGACCGGCGGTCAGAGCAAATCCGACAAGAACCAGAAGCAGCCGAAGTTCACGGTAGAGCCCACAGCTGAAGAGCGGAAGCGACTGGATAGCGTAGTGGATATGTTGAAGCAATGGATCCTCATCTTGATGGACCATGCGTACAACTTCACAGTAGAACTGTCCCAAGGCCCAATCGACTATGCTAGACTGCTATTATTCAGCATTGCGAGCGCAATGGCGGGCCTGCGGCAGGAACTCCTGGATGACATCAGAAACAGCACCGAGAACATCGTTAAGGAACTCCGGTTTATCGATGATGGATTGTTCCGCGTTGCTGTGAAGGGACAAATGGAACTGATTCAGGCGCTGCTCCGTGACATCACTGGCGACTATGAGCTGACGCTGAAGGCGATGTATGTGCAGCAAGACCTCAGTTTTCCGGCGCGGTATCACAATCTCATTGTCGATGTGTATTGCGTGACTACCAATAATGAGCTAATCATCATAGAGGTGCAGAAAAAAGACCGCGGTGAGGATTACCCTCGTTCATTGTTTGAGGGGTATGCGGCCGGTTTCAATTCCCTGTCCTCCGGTGATTCCTACAAGGATTTAAAGCCCGTCTATGTCGTTTTTCTGACCGATTGCGATGTGTTTGGGACCGGAGAACTTCTGCACAAGGATGAAATGACACATTTTCCTGCTGGGATCAAGTCTGATGTGAAACCATTGTTCAAAACCTTCTATCTGAACTGCGCCTATGTAGAAGACGGGAACAAGACAAAAGGTGAACTGAGGAAGTTGCGTGCTCAGCTTGCAAAGGCCGAAAAGGAGCAGGAGCCTGACAAGCGCAATATCGGCTTGCTGAAATGGAGAATTGAGGAGAACAAGACGATTCTAACTAATCGGAACCAGAGTAAGCGAATCACGATGAAACAGTATGGAATTGACAAAGACCGCTGGAGCAGGCTGGAGACTTGGGGCTGTGACTTCATGGCCAAGGACAGCGCGGACATCACGCGAAGCGACATGGCGGACTTGATGCAGCTGGTCAAAGAGAGTGGAGAAGTGGGGGTGAGCATAATGAGCATGGTAGAGTGGAAAGCAATGCAAGCAGCTCGCGAAGAAGGCCGCGAAGTGGGCCGCGAAGAAGGCCGCAAAGAAGAACGCGAAGAAAATGCTGTGAAGCTTCTGGTACTTGGTGTTGACCCGAACAAGATCTCTGAGGCTATGGGCTTCTCCGCTGAGAAACTCAAGGATCTGCAAGCACGTGCGGCCAGATGAACTTTGGCTGGGCCAGGAACGAGGCATTCAAGACCGAGCGCTAATGCTGGCGAGGCTTGCTCGCTGTAAGTCGCAGTGAGCAAGATGCGACCTTGCGCAACAAAACCAACAGGCACTGTGCTGCCGGGATGCAGGTACCGCTGCATCCCGGCATTGTTTTGCCCATTGGATTTGGGCATGAGGGGAAATGTTGAGCAAGGATTTCTGTTGAAGTCAAAAGGCTTCCATCGAGATCCATGAAAAGTGGGCTGCCCCTCTTGCAATATGCGGTGTGCAGCGCGTATGATGGGCAATGCCTAGAAGACGGACTTAACACATGTGTTAAGCTAAGTCTCGTTTTGCGGGATGTCTACGGAGATCAGGATTTGTTATCATACATCCAGAAAGCGCAGGAGGTCTGACATGGATATCGGAAGAACCGTCAGGGAGCTGAGACAGAAGCGGGGGATCACCCAGGAGACGTTTGCAGAGGCGCTGTCTGTGTCTGTGCAAACGGTCTCGCGTTGGGAAAACAACGTGAATGCACCGGACCTCTCCGTGTTGCCGCAGCTGGCCATCTTTTTCCGTGTCTCAACAGACTATCTTCTGGGCTTGGAGAGGAGTGATACGATGGCAAAGCTGCTCAAGACCACAGAGACGCTGGAACTGGCCTCCCGGGAAGAGGCCGAAGCGATGGTCCTGAAGTTCAAGGGAGTGAAGTTCCCTGTTCTGAAGGACTACAAGATCACTGCCCAGGGGGACAAGGTGATCCTGGAGGTAACAAAGGAGTTCAACAGCGACCTGGACAACATGAAGTTCCAGTGACCCCCCTGCCTTACCGGAAGAACCAGATATTCGCCGCCATGGGCGAAACGAGCGGACAGGCTGTCTCCAGGACGGCCTGTCCGCTCTTCTGCGGTTTGGCTTGGATTGTGATCTCGCGCCTTCCCCCTGCGGCCAGATCGAATCTGACGGGAAAGAAGTGCTTTCCATCGGGTTGTTCGTGTGGTATTCTGTACCCAGTCCCAGGCTGCCCATGCGGCCCGGGCGAGAACGATGTTGGTGATATTCAGCAAAAATGTTGATTGGATGCTTGACTAGAGCACCCTGGGGGGTGTATAATAGGGCCGAGGTGA
>CANRFN010000074.1 GCA_947629915.1 uncultured Oscillospiraceae bacterium
GACTGGAAGACCATGGCGATGTCGCGATCCTTGGGCTCCACGTTGTTGCAGAGCTTGCCGTCGATGTAGAGCTCGCCGTCGCTGATCTCCTCCAGGCCGGCCACCATGCGCAGCGTGGTGGACTTGCCGCAGCCGGAGGGGCCTACCAGCACGATGAACTCCTTGTCCTTGATAGCGAGGTTCACGTCATGGACTGCCGTGACGCCGCCGTCATAGACCTTCTTGATGTTCTTCAATAACACTTCTGACATTTCTGCTGACTCTGGCCGCCGAAGCAGCCTCACGGATGCTCTCACATCCGCATTGCGACAAAACCTCCACACTGCCGCACCGCGAGCCTGCGGGTTGACAACCTCCTTTTCTTTGTACAGTGCGCTAGGCTGTGGAGTAGCGCACTGCCTGCAAATGTCCCTTCCTATTACCGCAAGATGTGAGGAGCGTTACAAAGTGTAAACTCCGTTGTTTACGTTCCGCCCATCTCGTGGTGTGCATTTTATGCCGTTGTTCACAGTCTGTCAACAGGAATTTGGGCTTTTTGGTAATTTCGTCCCTTTGTACAAAACGCATAGGCCTCTTTTGTACATTTTCACGGACTCCAGAAAATGGAAAGTTGTGCAGGCGTAACTTTCTCGTTACATCAGCTGTTACATTTTGGAAGAGCTTGTAAATGTATGTTATTTTGAATCCTTGTTTCCACTTTTGATGGGTGGGAAACAGACGGCAACCCACCTCTGGAACTGGCCAATCTGCTCTTCAATCTGCAGATGCCATCCCGCACTTGGCAGCACGCCGCACAACATCTGCACATACCCACAGAGGCTCCGCTTCGCCCTCTTTGGGCGTTGCTTCCACCTCTTTCCAACCACAGCGCCATGCGCAGTTCGACCAGTCAGAATCTTACAGACCTTCTTGCCCTATCCTTCTCTGGATTGCAGGCACCACTGCGTCTCCCTCTGCAATTTCCAGCGTCCATACACCCGCTCTCCTTCCAATTTTTCTCCCCAGGTCGGCAGGTACCCAGCGCCAGATGCCGCCTCCCGCACCGCCGGCTATCCTCCTCCGCCTCATGGATTCAACGCCTCCCGACATTCTTTTTCTTCCAGTTTCACTTTTATTTGACATCCGTTCCCATTTGGTATATACTGGTTTCCATGATGTCCACCCAGGCCGGATTTCCCACCCTTCCCGTGTTCTCTCCCAGCGATACGATGTGCAGTTCTACCTGTCAACCCTGTGATTTGTCCGCCGCAGCAGTGCCATTCGCAACCCGTGATCGCCAAGCACACTGCCCCGTCTTTCCCCCTGGCCGCTGATCCCTGGCCGCTGATCCCTGCCCGCACCGTCTCGGTCTGTCTCGGTCCAGGTTCCGCGGCTGTCGCACAGAAATTTCCATTTTGCACACACATGGTCTCAAGGCATGGCTCCTTCGATCTTCCATAGTTTTCACGCATGATGCAGTCTCTTGCGCTGGACGGAGCGTCCGCCCCGCTCCGCCGCAAGCCTGCTCCGGTGGCCCGTTTGGTTTCCACTTTGGGTATCTTGCGCCCAAAATCATGCTTTACGTTTTGTCCAAGCACCGTGCATTTCTGTTGCATCATTCACGGAATGTGCATTGCATTTTCTGGAAAGGCTCCCAATTCAACGATGTGCACAAATATGGAAGCGAAATTTTGGTAAAAATCACACTCACCGTTTACGTTTTGCCCATCTTGATTTCCATGTAACAATGTGCTAGTATAGCCATGCTGCTTACTGCAGTCCCCCTTCCCGTTACCATGCGCAGACCCGTCCGTACGAATTCGGAAACAGGAGGTTTTTCTCGTGGCCCTCAAACGTGTTACCATGCAAGACATAGCCGATGCCTGCAGCCTGTCTCGGAATACGGTATCCAAGGTGTTCAACGACCGCGGAGCCGTGCCGGAGACCACAAGGCGCATGGTTCTTCACAAAGCGCAGGAGTTGGGATATCTTCAGGTCCCGGACGCGACACCCCAATCTGTCGCGTCCAAACCCAGCACAGAGGCCCAGGACAACAGCACCACTCCCAAACCCCGCTTTCAAAACGTAGCTCTGATCACGGCCCACATGCCGTCTGAGTTCCACTTCGCCATCATCTTCCTGCCGGCCTTCACCGAGTGTCTGAGCCGGGCCGGGTACACCCTGATGATGTACGAGACAACTCCAGAGGAACTGCAGGCCCGCAAGCTCCCCTCGCACCTCTCACTCGAGAATACCGCCGGCATTCTGGGGATGGAGCTGTTCGACAGGGGCTATGTGGAGATGCTCACCTCCCTGGGACTCCCCCTGCTGATGGTGGACTCCTTCTCCGGCGCCAGTCTCATGCCCATGACCCACGACCTGATTCTCATGGAGAATCTGGCCAGCTCCGTGGCGATGACCACCGAGATGATCGCCCACGGCGCCAAGCATCTGGGCTTTGTGGGGGATCCCAACCACTGCTGCAGCTTCCAGGAGCGGTGGCAGGGATTCAACATCGCCATGAACAGAGCAGGCCTCTCCATCGACCGGCGGCTCTCCATCCTGGACAGCGACAGCCAGCCGTACAACGAGGCAGACTGGATTCAATCGCAGATCAAGAAGATGCCCACCATTCCCGATGCCATCTTCTGCGCCAACGACTTTCTGGCCTTCCGCGTGGTAACCGCGCTGAAGAGCCTGGGCCTTACCATCCCCGGTGACGTCATGGTCTCCGGCTTCGACAACGCTCCCCAGTCTCCGCTGATGGAGCCCTCCCTCACCACGGTGCACATCCCCAACCTGCAGTTCGGCCGGGTTGCGGCAGACATCCTGCTGAACCGGATCAGCCACCCGGACCGCCCATACAGCAACACCTATGTGCACACCAGCCCGGTCTGGAGGAACTCCACCGCCCGCAAACCGGAGAACAACCCTGCATGAGAAACACGGACGCTCTTCCCACCTGGGACGGCGTCCGTGTCTGTTTTTCCGGCCATCGGGAGACGGCGCGTGCCCTCAGGAGCGGTATCTCCTTGCAGCACATCCAAAATTTTCTTCTTGCGGTCCTTGATATGCCTCGAGTGCCGATGTATGCTGATGCCCGGAGGACCGAGGTATTAGATGGCGGATCTCACGCTGAGAGACAGTTTGTTCCGCTCTCCACCGATCCCAGGCCCGCCGCCACAATACACCCGATTGGAGGGATCCCAAATGGCAAAACGCGTTCTCTCCCTGCTGCTCTCCTGCTGCACCGTTCTGCTCCTGGCAGCCCCCGCATCCGCCCACGCCCATCCCGGGGATCCCGCGCCCTTGTACAGCACCTCCTCATGGGCCCAGACGGGGGTGCAGGATGCCGCCGAGCTCGGCCTTATCCCCCACGCCTTCGAAGATTACACCGCCCCCATCACCCGGCTGGAGTTCACCGAGTTTGCCCTGCAGTATCTCGCCAAGTCCGAGTGCTCCAGTCCGGACGCCTACATCGGCATAGCGCTGCAGGCATTCGAGAAGACAGGCCAGAACAGCGGCCAGTCCCTCTTTTCCGATGTGGACACCACCCAGCCGTCCCCGGAGTCCAAAACCGTGCTGGCGGCCTATTCTCTAGGCCTGGTGAAGGGCCGGGAGGACGGCTCCTTCGCCCCGGATGCCCCCATCACCCGGCAGGAGGCCGCCACACTGCTGCTCAACGCGTACAAGGCCCTGGGCGGCAGCGCGGCATCAGAAGACGGCCTCTCCCGCTTTTCCGATGCGGACAGCATCCCGGACTACGCCCGGGACGGCGCCAATTCCATGGCGGTCCTGTCCGTGATGAACGGCACCGGGGAAGGCGCCTTCTCCCCCGCAGGCAGCTACACCATAGAGCAGTGTGCGCTCTCCTTCCTGCACCTCTGGAGCAACGCCCCTATCTGCTTTGCCAAGCGCAACGTCACCCCCAAATTCACCTATGAGCAGGCCGCGGCGTATGTGAAGAGCCTGGTCCCCGCGGAAGACAACACGGCCGGCTATCAGGAAGTAGAGCGCTGGAGCAGCCCGGAGGCCGATATCGTCCGGCTGGACTGGGGCGGCTCCATGCACGCCCACTCCGTGTTTTACCTCATCCGCCAGAATGGCTCCGTCCAGGCGTTGGATCTCGGCATCTGCTACGATGGCGCCCTCTTCCCCACCTTCTGCACCATAGAGGACGCCCATTTCACCGGAGATGGCACCGTCTTCAACTGCTACATCCGCGTTCCGGAGACGATCCGCAGCGGGGACACCGTGCTCCACGCCGCGGGAAAGTACGAGCTCACGCTGTACCTCAGTTTCGGCATCCCCTTGGAGCGGGACTACGACAACACCATTTTCTTCGTGGAGAACTTCTTCGGCACCATGGATCCCGATCAGACATACAACCAGACCGCCCGGCTGGACGGCGAGACCGGCACCCTGATCCGGAAGGACCGGTTGGCCTCGGAGGGAGACGATACGGTGTTCTTCCTGATCCGGAAGGACGGTACCTTCCTGCAGCTGGACATGGGCCTCGCCAACGCAGAGGGCGTCTTCCAGTCCAACTGGACCACCGAGGATCTGGCCTTCCCCCAGGACGGACAGGCCATCACCGGCACTGTAACCGTACCGGAGGATGTGCTGCAGGGCGATGAGGTCCTCCTGAAAGCCGGCGCATACCCCTTCTCCATCGATGTGGCCACCGGCGTGGTCTCCCTCCTCTCCTGAGACCGGCTCCCCGCCCCACGCCTCAAAAAGCCATTCAGACCGGCGCAGGCCGCCCCTGTGGGGCGACCTGCGCCGGTCTTTTCTGTGCAAAACCTTCCATCAAATTTGGAATTTCCATTGACCGCCCTTCCCCATGTGTTGTACAATGGGGACAGCAAATCGTACAGAACAGAGGAGGCCGTTGCCCATGCTTTTCTCTCCCGCCAATCCAGACATCCTCTCGAAATGGATCAAAAACGGCGAGCCCAGCCGTGCCACTGCCGCGCTGGAGGCCATCCCGGAGGAGCGGCGCACCCAGACGCAGCAGATTTTGTACTGCTTCGCCATCGCCCTCAAAGCGGAATGGCCCACGCCGAGCCGCATGGAGGAGGTGCGCCAGGGGATCTCGATGGTCCGCGCCCTCCAGAAAAACCTGAATCGAAAGGTTTCCAGTGAGGCATATATGGCCGGTCAGTGCGACTACCTCCTGGGCTTTCTGCACTTTCTGCTGGGCGAGTACAAGGACGCCATCCCGTACTTCAAAAAGGCCCCGGAGTTGGGCGTCACCTTCACCAATCAAGAGATGATCGAGAAGTGCAGCACGGTGCTGAACCGCCCCAAGGACAGGGAGAGCTTCCGGGCGCGGACGAAAAAGGCCTGGTCCGCCTTTGTCCCGGAGGAGGCAGATCTGCGGAAGCGGATCAACCTTGCCGTATCCGATCAAAAGGCCCGGGGCAAGATGGCGAAAAAGGTCACCGCTCTGCTGCGCATCGCCATACCCACTGTGGGCTGGAGCTGGTGGGAGGGGGATATTCCCCGCATCGCCCTGCAGACCGGCCACAGCAAGTGCTATGCCCTGGCAGAGCAGTACTTTCTGGCCGCTGCCCCGAAGGCATTGGAGGGCCGCTGGCTGTTTGAGGTGGGAACCCGCATCCCCGATGGCGAGGACCTGGAGGCGATGGAGGAGGACGAGGACCCGTCCTACCACATGGACGTCCAGATGGTGCAAGACGACAGCGGCATGCTGCGGCTGAACCTGTACCACCCGTCTCTGCAGATCGATAGGTACTGCAGCGAGGACGCCAACAAGGCATACGAGGCGCTCAATGCGTGCATCGGCGATCTTGTGTACGTGAGCCTGGTCCGCTCCGTTTCCTTCAGCTCCACTCCCCTGCAGGGGGATACGGTGAAGCTGACGCAATTGCTCCCAACCCTGTGTGCCATGGGATATGTGGACCGGGAGGACATCCCGTCTCTCCTTCTCACCCGGCACCCGTACACCCACCCCCCATACAACCACAGGCCCAAAGAGGAGCGCCGCTGGCGGGATGACATCCTCCGGGGCTCCACCATGGATCTCAGGCCCGGCGAGCTGTATGAAGAGGGCATCATCGAGTACGGCCCCGCCATCATGCTCGCCGGCAGCGGTGCCGTCCCATGCTTTGTGGTCTTCCCTCTGAAGGGCCAGACAGACAATCCCGCCGCCCTGATGCAGACCCTTCTGAATGAGCTGGACGGCACCATGGCCCCGGAGACCGCCCTGGTGTTGGGCAACGCGGAGGGGCTTCAGTTCGGCTATCTGGACCTTCTGGCCTGGGATCTCCAGCCCGCCCTGGGCACCGTGAGGGATCTGCTCCGCAAGCACAATCTCCCCTGGGCCTGCTGGCACTCCTTCTTCCCCACAGACCTCACCGTGCAGCTCTTCTGAGCCCGTAATCCAACAGAACACACCCCATATCAAACACTTAAGGAGGCAGATGCCATGGAATCCCCTGACGTAGAAGAGAGCAGCGTCTGGGCTCTGGCGGAGCACGCCCTTTTTGACGACGCCATCGCCAAGTTCCAATCCATCCCGGAGGGCGAGCGCACCCCCCAGGACATCCTCGGCGGCGCCACCGCCATCATCGGCCGCGATAGCTGGGAGACCCCCTCCCGCATGGCGGAGCTGCGGGAGGCGATCTCCCTATTGAAGTCCGTGGAGAAGCATCTGGAGAAGCCGGAGAGCTGCTGCCACCTCTACGGCATCGCGTACTATCAGCTGGGCGAGTACAAGACGGCGGCCGCGTACTTCCAGAAAGATCCCGAATCCCAGGAGGCGCTGGACCTCTGCCGCAAGATCCTCGGCAGGCCAAAGGACAAGGAGAGCTTCCGGAGCCGGGTGCAAAAGGCCTGGAAGGCGTTTGCACCGAAAGAGGCGGAGCTGCGCAAACAGATCAACCGCGCCCAGTCCAGCCCATCCGCCCAGGCCCAGATGATGCAGCGGATCAACAGCCTGCTCTGCATCGCCTTCCGGGAGACGGGATGGACCTGGAATCCGGGCGCCAAGCCGATGCTGGAGCTGGACCCGGACCAGATGTGCTGCGTGGCCCTGGCGCAGCAGTACTTCCTGGATCACGCCCCCAAAAAGGTCTCGGCGCACTGGGACCTCCATGTGGGGGACTGGTCTCCCTCGGAGGAAGAGCTGGAGGACATGATCCGGGCGGGAAACTGGCTCTCAGACACGGATGTGGCGGTGGAGTCCGGGCGTGCAGACCTTCTCAAACTGGTGATATACCACCCCCTTCTGGCCCCGGACAAGGTCACCGATGAGATCAAGAAGACCATCCTGGAGAAGGTCACAAACCACCTGGGGGAGCTGATGTACATCAGCGCCTTCTACGCCACAGAGTACCGGGGCGACATCCCCAAGTGCCGCACCCTGAAGCTGGGCGTGCTGCTGCCCACCCTGGAGGCCATGGGCTTTGGGCACCGGGACGACCCCAACTCCATCCTGAAGCGCAGGCGCCTCTATACAGACATCCCCAGGGACCGCAGGAAAAACCCCGGGTATTGCTGGCGGGATGACATCTTCCTGGGCACCACCATGGACCCCGCCCTGTGCCTCATATACGGCCATGACAGCAACGAGCTCTTTGGCCCGGGACATCTCGCCGGCAGCGGCGCCGTCCCCTGTTTCGTGGTCTTCCCCCTGAAGGGCCAGACAGACAATCCGCCCGCCCTGATGCGGGACCTGCTGAAAGAGCTGGACGAGACTATGGACCCAGAGGTCGCCCTGGTGTTGGGCAATGCGGAGGGCCTGCAGTTCGGCTATCTGGATCTTCTGGCCTGGGACCTCCAGCCCGCCCTGGACACCGCGGCAGAGCTGCTGCGCAAACACAATCTCCCCTGGGCCTGCTGGCACTCCTTCTTTACGGAGGACCGCACGGTGCAGCTCTTCTGAGCAGCGCCCATCTCATACAAGGAGGCAGATGCCCATGCGTTCCAACGCCCCCAAGTCCGATAGCGTCTGGGATTTGGCCGTAAACAAAGACTTAGACAACGCCATCAAGCAGTTCCGCTCTCTCCCGGCACACGCCCGCACCGGCCCAGACACCCTCGGCTACTGCCTGGCGGTGGTGTACCGCAGAGACTGGCTCACGCCGGGCCGCATGAGAGAGCTGCAGGAGATCATCCCCCTGCTGGAGTCCCTGGGCAATCGGTTCACAGATCCCAGTATGTGCTATTATCTGCGGGCTCTGGCTCACTATGACCTGGGAGACTATCATGAGGCCGCTGTGTGGTTCAAAAAGGCGTCCATAGAGGACATCAGACCCACCTGCAAGGAGATGCTTGCCAACTGCAGCATTTTGTTGGACCGCCCCAAGGAAAAGCAGAGCTTCCGCAGCCGGGTGCAAAAGGCCTGGGCGGCATTCACGTCGGAAGAGGCAGACTTGCGCAAGGCGATGAACGCCGCCGCAGGACACCCCAAGCTGGAGCACAAGGTTACCAACCGGGGCACCAGACTGCTGGATATCGCCTTCCGGGATTCGTACTGGAGTTGGGATGAGGGAGACCGGCCCACCCTGCAGCTGGACCCGTCCCAGCTCATGTGTCTCGCCCTGCAGCAGCAATACTTCGTGGACCACGCCCCCAAAGAGATCTCAGAGCGTTGGAACCTCTGTGTCGGGATCGAAGCCCCCACAGACCAGGAGCTGAGAGACATGAGCGGGGAGGATGACCAGCTCTCAGACCTGGCGGTACAGATCCGTCCCCTGCCCACAGGCCTCTCCGAGCTGGTGGTGTCCCATCCCAGCCTGGACCCCAAGACGATGTCCTCCGAGGAGAGGGAAACCCTCACAGAGAGGGTCCTGGCCTGCCTGGGAGAGCTGATGTATACCAGCACCTTTGTCCGGCTCGATTGCCGGGACACGCCTCTGGAAGGGCCCACCATGCAATTGGAAGAATTGCTTCCGGTGCTGGAAGTCCTGGGCTGCGGGCGCCGGGACGACATCCCCTCTCTCCTGCGCCGCAGGCACTGCTTCAACACCGTTCCCGTCACCCACACTTCCAAGACAGACTACCGCTGGCGGGATGACGTGTTCCGATACAACACGGTAGACCCGCTTCTGAGCATCCAGTTTATCGACGAGGAGGCGGGTGCTCTCGCCCCGGAATATCTCGCCGGCAGCGGTGCGATTCCCTGTTTCGTGGTCTTCCCCCTGAAGGGCCAGACAGAGAATCCGCCCGCTTTGATGCGGGACCTGCTGAAGGAGCTGGACGCCGCCATGGACCCGGAGATCGCCGCGGTGCTGGGCAACGCGGAGGGCCTCCAGTTCGGCTATCTGGACCTTCTGGCCTGGGACCTCCAGCCCGCCCTGGACACCGCGGCAGAGCTGCTCCGCAGGCACAACCTCCCCTGGGCCTGCTGGCATTCCTTCTTCACGGTGGACCGCACGGTACAGCTCTTCTGAGAAAACCCCATATCATCCCATGTACGAGGAGGAAGATACCCATGTTTTCCCACACACCAGATCCCGGCAGCGTGGCAGACCTGGCAGATCACCAGGACTTGGACGCCGCCATCGCCAAGTTCCACTCCATTCCGGAGGGCGAGCGCACGGAAGATGATGTTCTCGCCGGCGCACACGCCCTGATCTTCCGGATGGACTGGCTCACCCCCGCCCGCAGGGAGGAACTGCACGAGGCCCTCTCCCTCTTGCTCTCCATGGACAAGCGCTATACCCGGGTCCCGGAATTCTGCTATCTTCTGGGCGCGGCATACTATCAGCTGGAGGACTATCAGGAGGCCATCGCGTGGTACAAGAAGGCGCCGGACACCGGCCTTACCCCCAGCAAACAGGAGATTCTGTCCATCTGCCGCAAGGCGCTGAACCGGCCCGCGGAAAAAGACAGCTTCCGCAGCCGGGTCCAACGGTCTTGGGCGTCCTTTGGTCCCATCGAAGGGGAGCTGCGCCAGATGATGAACGAGGCCGATAGCAACCGCAAGGCGGAAAAGAAGATGATCTCCCTCGTCAGCAAGCAGGTGAACATTGCGATCCCGGACCTCCGCTGGTTCTGGACCGCCGGAGACCGCCCTCTGCTGCAGCTGGACCCGGAGCACCGGAAGATCGCCGCCCTGCTGCAGCAGCACTACCTCAATTGCGCCCCCCAGGCGGTACAGGACAACTGGTATCTCAGCGTGGGGGAACGCGCCCCCACCGATGAAGATCTGGAGGAATTGCGCCAGGACGGCGGGTACCTCTCGGACTTGGATGTCCAGATCCGGCATGTGGACGCAGACCTTCTGGAGCTTGATGTGTTCTACCCCTCTCTGAAACCCAAGGAAGAGACAGGCAAGGCCTGGGAGCGTGTCATGGAAAAGCTCCTGTTCAACCTGGGGGAGACAGTCTATCTCGGTGTCTTCCTGCACATGAAGCTCTGCAGCACACCGCCCAAGGGCCCCACCATAAAGCTGGGGCAGCTGCTCCCCACCCTGGAGGCCATGGGGCTCGGGGACCGGGAGGACCGGAGCACCACCCTGTACCGCAGGCACCAGATGAAGCGCCTCCCCTCGATCCCGGCACGCAACGCAGATCACCCCTGGAGACAGGATGTCTTCCGCGCCCTCACCATAGACCCCCTTCTGGATCTGTTCTATGTGCAGGGAGACTCCGCATCGTATGTGGAGCCGTTTCTCATCGGCACCGGCGCCGTTGCGGGGTTTGCGGTCTTCCCCCTGAAGGGCCAGACAGACAATCCTCCCGTCCTGATGCAGGACCTTCTGAAAGAGCTGGACGACAACATGGACCCGGAGATCGCCTTAGTCCTGGGCAACGCGGAGGGCCTCCAGTTCGGCTATCTGGACCTTGTGGCCTGGGATCTCCAGCCCGCCCTGGACACCGTGAAGGAGCTGCTCCGCAGGCACGATCTCCCCTGGGCCTGCTGGCACACCTTCTACACGCCGGACCGCACGGAGCAGCTCTTCTGAGCCCAGCGCCCCATCTCATCCCGTACCCAGTACAAGGAGGCGAATTCCATGCTTTCCAATCGCAAACCGGAGCCCGGCAGCGTCCTGGACCTGGCAAACAACGGGGACTTGGACAGCGCCATCTTTCAGCTGAACACCATTCTCGAGGAGCAGCGCACCGAGGCAGACCGCTTCGGCGGCGCCCAGGCCCTGATCTTCCGGCAGGACTGGCTCACCCCCACCCGGCGCAAAGAGCTGCGGCAGGCGCTCTCCCTGCTGCAGTCTCTGCCCGATGCCCCGGACGTCTTGTACCTCCGAGGCGCGGCGTACGAACATCTGGGAGAGTACGATGAGGCCTCTGCCTGGTACAAGAGGGCCACAGACAGCAGCTTCCGTCCCAGGCCAATGGGCTTGTACACCCGCTGCCGCAAGGCACTGAAACTGTCCAAGGAGAGGGAGAGCTTCCGCAGCCGGGTGCAAAAGTCCTGGGACGCCTTTTCCCGGCAGGAGTCAGACCTGCGCCGGCAGATGGTGGAGGCGGAGACCACCGAACAGGAGGAGAAGGTATCGCATCAGATCAGCAAGCTGCTGGGCATGGCCATGCCAGAGGTCCCGTGGGTCTGGGAGCCGGATACAGCCCCTGAGATACAGCTGGACCCGGGCCAACACAAAATCACCGCCCTGCTGCAGCAGTACTTCGTGGACCACGCACCGCAAGCAGTACAGGACACCTGGTATCTCCATGTCGGCGAGCCCATCCCCACGGATGAGGATCTGGAGAAGCTGCGGAAGAGCGGCGGGCGCCACGCAGCCCTGGATGTGCGCATCCAGCAGAGCGGGGACGATCTGGACCTGGTGGCATACCACCCCTCTCTGGACCCGCACAACCCGAAGACCGGGGCAAGGGAAGAGATCCATTGGCACATCGTTCAAAACCTGGGGGAGGAGGTCTATCTCAGCACCTTCTGCTGGGTATATGATCGCGGCATGCCGCCCGAGGGCCACACCATAAAGCTGGGCCAGCTGCTCCCCACCCTGGAGGCCATGGGTCTTGTGGATCGGAAAGACCGCAACACCACCCTGTACCGCAGGCGGTATTTTCACTTCATCCCCAAACTCCCGGAGCCCACCGCAGAGCATCACTGGCGGGAGGACATCTCCCTGGCATTCACCATGGACCCCCGCCTGCACCAGTCCTATGAGACGGGAAGCACAGACGTGTACCCCGAGCCCGATCTCGCTGGCACCGGCGCCGTTCCCGGCTTTGCGGTCTTTCCCCTTACAAAGCAGATCGGCAACCCGCCCGCCCTGATGCAGACGTTGCTGGAGGCGTTGATCCAGGCCATGGACGGTGATGTGGGCCTGGTGCTGGGTTACGCCATCGGGCTCCGCTTCGGCTATCTGGACCTGCTGGCCTGGGACCTCCACCCCGCCCTGGACACCGTGCGGGATCTGCTCCGCAGCCACAGCATCCCCTGGGCCTGCTGGCACACCTTCTACATCCCTTCCCCCACGGTGCCGCTGTACTGAGCGAACCCCACCCCAACCGGCCCCTTCCCCGCCGTTTCGGCGGAGAAGGGGCCTTTTTCCCGTTGACCGCCCCCTCCCCCATGTTGTACAATGATCCCAGACATTCCGAAGCCAGGAGGCAGATGCCCGTGAAGCACCCCAAGCCAGAAGACCTTTTGCAGTGGATCAACAGCGGCGAGCCGGAACGCGCCCTCGCCGCGCTGAAAGCCATCCTAGAGGGGCAGCGCACGCCCATAGAGCAATCCGCTTTTCCCCTTGCCGTTACGGCCTCTTCAGACTGGCCCACCCCCAGCCGCATGGCAGACCTGCGCCAGGCGATCTCCGGCTTCCAGGCCCAGCTGAAAGAGGGGAACGCCAAGGATCCGATAGCGGGCAATTTCAACTATGCCATCGCCATGGCGTACTATCAGCTGGGCGAGTACAAGGAGGCCATGACGTACTATCGGAAAGCCACTGGCGGCGAGAGCGGCAACAAAGACATGATCCAGCGGTGCCGCAAGATCCGGGACCGCCCCAAAGACCGGGAGAGCTTCCGGGTGCGCACCCAAAAGGCCTGGGCCGCCTTTGCCCCGGAGGAGGCCAATCTCCGCAAGATGATGAACGATGCCGTCCACAGCCAGAAGACGCGGGACAAGATGGAGAAGAAGGTGTACAACTTCCTCTGCACCGCCTTCCGGGATGTGGACTGGAACTGGTGGGAGGGGGAGGTCCCCCGGATCACTCTGGAGCCCAGCCGCAGCAAGTGCATCGCCATGGCCGAGCAGTACTTCTTCTCGTGCGCCCCCCAGGAGCTGGCGGACAAGTGGGAGTTCACCGTGGGCATCCGCGTCCCGGAGGACAGGGACCTGGAGGTGATGTGGGAGGAGAAGACCTGGCTCTGCGATATGGATGTCCAGGTGGTACGGGACCGGGACGACATGCTGAAGCTCAACGTCTATCACCCGTCTCTGGACACAGACAACCTCACCATCGCGGACATCAGCCGCGTCCTGGAGATGCTCTGCCAGAACATCGGCGAGATGGTGGCCCTCAGCCTGATCCGCTCCATCTCCATCAGCCCCGCGCCGCTGCAGGGAGACCAGGTGAAGCTGGGGCACCTGCTGTCCGCCCTGAGCGCCATGGGCTATGTGGACCGGGAGGACGTCACGTCTCTCTTTCTGTACCGGCACCCGTACACCCGCATTCCCAAGTCCCACGGGCCCAGCGAGGCGCGGCACTGGCGGGACGACATCTGCCGGGGCTCCACCGTGGACCCCATGCTCTGCCAGCTCTACGAAGAGGACCGGTCTGAGACCGGCGCTGCGCAGCCGCTGGCCGGCAGCGGCTGCGTCCCCTGTTTCGTGGTGTTCCCCCTGAAGGGCCAGACAGACAACCCGCCCGCCCTGATGCAGGCCCTGCTGCAGGAGCTGGACGAGGCGCTGGACGCAGACCACGGCGTGGCGCTGGGCGAGGCGGAGGGCCTCCAGTTCGGCTATCTGGACCTGCTGGCCTGGGACCTCCAGCCCGCCCTGGACACCGCGGCAGATCTGCTCCGCAGGCGCAACATTCCCTGGGCCTGCTGGCACTCCTTCTTCACGGAAGACCGCACGGTACAGCTGTACTGAGCGGCACAAACGCCCCGATCAAATCACACAAGGAGGCAGGATCCCCTTGGACTCATCCGCCGAACGCATCGTTGCACTGCTCTCCCGCGGCGCCCTTCCAGACGCCGTTGCCAAACTGAAAACAGAGAGAGACCCCACCGTAGAGGACATGTTTGCCGGCGCCTGCGCCATGGTCTTAAAAACGGACTGGCTCACCGCAGACCGCCTTACGGAACTGCGCTGGGCAGACATCCTGTTGGAGTCCGTGAGCCAGCGGATCGGGGATACGCCGCAGTGCGCCCTCATGCGGGCCTTTGCCCTCTATCAGCTGGGTGAGTACAAACAGGCCATCGCACGGCTGAAAAAGGCGTCCAAAGCCGGCTCTGATTTCTCCCTGTGCAGGGAGGAGCTCATCGCACTCTGCCGCAAGGCGATGAAACGGCCTGGGAGCACAGATCCGTTCCCGGCCAGGGTCCAGAGGGCGTGGGCGGCCTTTGCCCGGGAGGAGGCGGAGCTCCGCAGGTTGCTCCGAGAGGCCGATGGCAGGCCCGTGCGGGAGAAGAGGGTGCTGGACCGGATTCATCAACTGGTGGGCATGGCCCTGCCCCACGCAGGCTGCGCCGTCGCCTGGGGAGATCGGCCCGTGCTTGAACTGCACCCGGACACCCTGAAGAGCGCCGCCCTGCAGCTGAAGTACTTTGCAGACCACGCCCCCAGGGCGGTGTCAGACCACTGGGAGATCCGGGTGGGGATAGCTCCGCCCACAGAGCAGGCGTTGCAGCAGATGCGGCAGCAGGGCGGGGATTTCTCCGGCATGGAGGTGCAGATCGTCCCTCTGTCTGGGGGACAACCCGGAGACCTATACAAGCTCATCGCATACCACCCCCGCCTGGGCCCGGCCCCCGTGACGCAGGACCTCCGGAACGAGGCCATGGACTGGATTCTGCGCCGTCTCGGCACCCTCCCGTATCTCAACGCCTTTCTCACCGTGGACTTCCGGGGCACGCCGCCCCGGGGGCACACCGCGCCGCTGGAGCAGCTGCTCCCGGCGCTGGAGGCCAGAGGCTGGGGGGATCGGAGAGACAGCACCGCCCTTCTGCACCGCAGACACACATACCGGCGGGATCCCGTCCCCCTGGGCCAGTCCAAGGAGCGCCGCTGGCGGACAGACATCGTCCAGGCGACCTCTCTGGACCCCGCCCTGGATCTCCACTATATCGCCGGGACCACAGAGGCCTGCACGGAGCGCTATTTCGCCGGCTCCGGCGCCGTCCCCGGCTTCGTGGTGTTCCCCCTGCAGGGCCAGACAGGTAATCCCCGGGCCCTCCTGGAGGCGCTTTTGCAGGCGCTGGACACCGCCATGGACCCCGAGACCGCCGTGGTGCTGGGCGATGCGGAGGGACTCCACTTCGGCTACCTGGACCTGCTGGCCTGGGATCTGCGCCCCGCCCTGGTCTCGGTGGAGAGGCTGCTCCGCAGGCGCGGCATCCCGTGGGCGTGCTGGCACTCCTTCTACGCCCTGGACCGCACGGTGCAGTTCCTCTGACCAGCCCCGAAAAACCCAGAACCTACATCCCCAAAGACAAGACAAAGCCCCTTCTCCGCCGGTCCGGCGGAGAAGGGGCTTGCGTGTTCAGAATATCAATCGAATCGTGCCCTCTCTTTACGCGGCAGGGGCGGCCTGGTCCGGCAGGGAGGCCCACACCTTGCCGGTCTGTACCACGATCCGGGAGGGCACATCTCTCATGCCGGCCTCGGTGAAGGCCTGGGCGTAGTCCGTGCCGTTCTTGGCCGCCGGCACCCAGACCCGCTGGATATACTGGGCCAGGGCGCTGAGGGTGATGCCGCTGCTGGTGTTGGTGCCCCGCACCAGGTTCTCGGTGATCTCCACAGACAGCACCACATTGGTGCCCGCCATCGCCTCCTGGGCGGCCTTCAGGAACGCGGTCTCCGGCACGGTGAGGTCCTCCGGCCGGTTCTCGTCCACCGCTAGCACCTTCACCTCGCCGTTGTCCGGGTAGCCGGCATCGCTGAGCAGGATCTCGTCAAAGCCCATGGCGGCCAGCTCTTTCATCAGGGCAAAGAGATAAGCTGTCATGTCAGAGGAGGTGGGGTTGGACCAGCAGATGCCCCGGGTGTCGTACCAGACGGCGCCGCTGGCAGTGCGGAGCAGGCCCATCTTGCCGATATAGGAGCTGAGATCCCTAAAGCAGTGGATCCGGGCCACCAGGTGCAGGTCTGTCTTGGAGAGCTCTGCCACCGCGGTGGCCATGCCGTTCTCTGCGGGATTGGTCTTCAGGGTGTCCGCCAAGGTCTGGGCGGTGTGCCAGGCCAGCTTGCCGCTGGTGTCCTTCATCTCCACCAGGATGGTGTCCGCACCGGCGGAGACCGCCATGCCCTCCGCCCTGCCGTCCAGGATGTTCTGGGGCGTCACCTCAACGGTCTTCCCGATGGTCCGGGGCAGGGGTGTCGGGGTGGGGGTGGGCTCCGGGGTAGGTTCCGGCGTGGGCTCGGGGGTGGGCTCCGGCGTAGGCTCTGCCGTGGCCGGGACAACGGACTCCTCCGGGGTGGGGGTGGTCTCCACCGGCGGCGGCGCCTTGCTGCTCCACGGGGGGACGAAGCGGATGCCCTCATCCGTGTACTCCATGAACTCTCCCATATACATCATCACGAACACGCCGGCGATCAGGATCAGCACCAGTATCACAATCACAATTTTGAGCACCAGGCTGCCGCTGCTTCTGCCGCGGTACGCGTGATAACCAGACCCATTTCGGAACACCCGGGATGCCCCCTTTCAAACGCTGTCTGGGGTGATGATACCACACCGCGGGGCGCTTTTCCACACCTAAGCCGTAACTTTTTGTGAATTTTCCAAATTGTTTGCCCTCTAGCGCAAAATCCACCGGATCAGCAGCAAAAGGCCGAACCCCGGCACCCCCAGCGCCCCCAAGACGGCGCCGTTCATCGGGTTCACCCCCAGCTCCAGGCCCAGGGCGGCCCCGGGGACCCGGAAGAGCCAGAGGAACGCCATGCCGATCAAGGTCCGGGCCACAAAGCCCGCAATGGCCGCCGCGGGCCGCCGGGCCAACAGGAGCACCAGCAGCAGCGCAATGCCGGCTGCCGCCCACCAGGAGGACGGGATCATCCGCTGCTCTCCCGGGCGGCCTCCATCCGTTTCATCTGCCGGACATAGTACGAATAGCGGCTCTGCAGCGCGTTGATCTCATAGACGCAGGCCTCCACCAGGTCCGGGTCGCTGTAGGTATTGAACTGGGCATAGGCCAGATTCAGCTGGCACCGGGTCCGCCGCATTCCCTCCAGCAGCTGTTCCCTGGCCTCGTCCTCCAGCCCCCGCCGCCTGCGAAACAGCAGTGTCTGTGTCACGGGCATCACCTCCCCGTCCCTACTGTATGTCCATTTTGGGCAATTATTCCATTTTCTATGCAGCCGGGGACAAACTTCTCCGGAAAAATCTTCCTTCAAAGACGTCAAAGGGCGCAGGCGGGACACGCAAGGTCCGGCCTGCGCCGTTCTGTTTCTGCTAAGCCTCTGCAGCGCTGCCCATCTCCGCGCACATGGCCTGCAGCCGCTTGAGATAGAGCTCCGCCGCCCGGGAGAAGGGCTGGTGCTTTTTCCACACGAGCCGGACCTCCAGCTCCAGGGGCGGGTCCAATGGCCGGAAGCACAGGGGGCTGTCTCCGGAGGTGTTGATGAGCCCGTCCAGGGTGAGGGTGTATCCCAGTCCCTCTTCGGTCATGAGGGAGGCGTTGTACGCCAGGGAGTAGTCCCCCACCAGGTTCAGCTCTGCCGGCTCCCGGCCCAGCCACCTGAGAATGTGGCCGGAGGAGATGGACTGCCGGGACAGGATCAGGGGCTTAGACCAGAGGTCTGTGTTCCGGACAGTCTCCTGCTCCGCTAAGGAAGAGCGCTTCTGCATCAGCACGCCCCACACATCCCTGTGGGGCAGCATGAGCACCTCGAACTTGTCCGGGTTCACCGGGCCCAGCATCAGCCCGAAGTCCGCCAGGCCCTTGTCCAGCTGCTCCTCCACATAGAGGCCGTCTCCGCTGGTGATGTGGTACCGGATCTGGGGGAAGTCCTTCTGGAGCAGTCCCGCCGCCCGGGACAGCAGCCGCACCGCCTCGGTCTCCCCGGCGGCCACGTACACGTCCCCCGCGATCTCCCCATGGTCGGTGGAAAAGGCGGCCTCAGTCTTGTCCGCCAGCAGCACGATCTCCTCCGCCTGGCGCCGTAAGAAGATCCCCGCCTCGGTGAGGGCGATCCTCCGGCTCCGGCGGGCCCGTTCAAAGAGCTGTACCCCCAGTTCCTCCTCCAGGTCCATCAGCTGCCGGGACAGGGTGGGCTGGGTGACGTGCAGTACCTCCGCCGCCTCCGAGATGCTCTCCTCTCTGGCCACCGCCAGGAAATAGCGCAGTACCCGCAGTTCCACAGGAATCTCCCCTTTCGTCTTCTCCCCGATCTTACCAGAGAATTCTATGCTCGTCAAGCATGAGATTGCGTATAAAACAGGTATTTGATGTTTTCCCCGCCATCGGGTATCATGGGGTCATCCCGAGGAGGTGTGCGCAATGAAAGCACAGTTCGGCAGCGCAGATCTCGCCAGCGCCGGCCTCACAGACCACGAGGCCCAGGCGGTGCTGGCGGCAGACACCGGCGAGCAGCAGATCCGCCTGCTCCGGGCGGGCCGGGGCCGTCTTCTGGAGGACATCCACCGCCAGCAGCGGGCCCTGGACACCCTGGACTACTTCATCTATCAGATCAAAAAATCCAGCTGAACGAAAGGAAGCAAACGATATGCAGACCCTCACCCTCTCCCAGACCTGGGACAAGACCTTCCCCCAGAGCGACAAAGTCTCCCACCGCAAGGTCTCCTTCCCCAACCGGTACGGCATCCCCCTGGCGGCAGATATGTACACCCCGAAAGATGCCACCGGCAAGCTCTCCGCCATCGCCGTGTGCGGTCCCTTCGGCGCCGTGAAAGAGCAGGCCGCCGGCCTCTACGCCCAGACCATGGCGGAGCGGGGCTTTCTCACCCTCGCCTTCGACCCCTCCTTCACCGGGGAGAGCGGCGGCACGCCCCGGTACATGGCCTCCCCGGACATCAACACCGAGGACTTCATGGCGGCGGTGGACTTCCTCTCCGTCCAGGACAACGTGGACCCGGAGAAGATCGGCATCATCGGCATCTGCGGCTGGGGCGGCATGGCTCTCAACACCGCGGCCCTGGACACCCGGATCAAGGCCACCGCTTCCATGACCATGTATGACATGACCCGCGTGAACGCCAAGGGCTATTTCGACAGCGAGGACAGCGCAGACGCCCGGTACGCCAAGAAGCAGGCCCTGAACGCCCAGCGGATCGCGGACTTCAAGACCGGCATCTATGCCCTCGGCGGCGGCGTGGTGGATCCTCTCCCGGAGGACGCCCCCTTCTTCGTCAAGGACTATTTCGACTACTACAAGACGCCCCGGGGCTATCACCCCCGCAGCCTGAACTCCAACGGCGGCTGGAACGTGATCGGCTGCATGAGCTTTCTAAACCAGCCCATTCTCCAGTACTCCAACGAGATCCGCAGCGCGGTGCTCATCGTCCACGGGGAGAAGGCCCACTCCTGCTATTTCAGCCGGGATGCCTACGCCGCCATGGTGAAGGACAACCCCTATGCAGACAACAAGGAGCTGATGATCATCCCGGACGCCGTCCACACCGATCTCTACGACGGCGGCAACAAGAACGCCATCCCCTGGGACAAGCTCACCAGCTTCTTCCGCCAGTACCTCTGATCTCCCGTCCCCGATCCAACAAATAGCACGTATCAGGAGGTCCCCATGAGACGTCTCATCAGCCTGTGCACCGCCCTGTGCATGCTCCTTCTCTGCGCCTGCGGCGGGACTGCCCTGGGCAGTTCCGCCCCAACCGAACCATCCAACAGCATCGCACCCCTCACCAAACCATCCTCCGGCGGGGACAGCGGCTTCTCCGATGTCCCCGCCGGCGCCTGGTATGCCGAGGCGGTGGCCTGGTGCCGGGAGAACGGCGTCATGAGCGGCACTTCAAGCACCCAATTCAGCCCGGACGAGCCCCTGTCCCGTGCCATGATAGCCACCATTCTCTGGAAGCGGTCCGGCGGCCCCTCGGCAGCCGCTGGGACGGCGTTCGCGGACGTACCGGCAGGCAGCTGGTATGAGACCGCCGTGCGCTGGGCCGCCTCCCAGGGGCTGATGGCGGGCTACGGGCAACACCAGTTTGGGCCGGAGGATCCCGTCTCCCGGGAACAGCTGACGGCGGTGCTCTGGAAGTTCGCCGGGTCTCCAGATATTGGGGACACTGGGGACGCCCAGGACTTTGCCGATGCCGGTGCCATCTCCCCCTGGGCAAGAGACACCGCCCGGTGGGCCCGGTCCGAGGGGCTCCTCACCGGCAAGGACGGCAACCGCCTGGATCCCCAATCCCACGCCACGAGAGCGGAGGCAGCTGTGATGATGTTCCACTATTTCCACCGGGAGGCCGCTCCGGACAGCACAGCCGCCTCCCTCCTTCCCTATGATAACGTCTATCCCCAGCACGAGCCCTACGGCACCGGCATCGGCGCCATGCCCGGCCGGGTGGTGTGGTCCTATGAGCCGGACAGCGTGGACTGGGACGGGGACGGATACTGGTGGGAGCTGGACCACTTCAACGAGCCCCTCATCTGCCAGATGGTGAACGATTCCATCGCAACGCTGGCCGGAGGGGACACCGTCCAAGCCGGCTGGAACACCCTCTTCACCGCCCACAACGCCGCCAAGGGCCGCGCCGGCGGCTATCAGCCGGGCCAGAAGATCGCCATCAAGGCCAACATCAACGGCTCCGCCGTCTATGACGATGACACCTCCGGGGAGACCGCCATGAGCTACACCAACCCAGTGCTGCTGAAGGCCCTGCTGCTCTCCCTGGTACAGGAGGCAGGCGTCTCTCCCGCAGACATCACCGTCTACGATGTCTCCCGCCTCTTCCCGGACTACATGGTGGCCCTCTGCACGGAAGGGGTTCTCCAAGGCGTCCGCTTTGTGGACCGAGACACCGGTGTGGCGGATGAGAGCGCCCCCATCCTCTGGTCTCACGAGTTCAGCGGCCGGGTGAACTACCTCCCAACGTGTGTCACGGAGGCCACATACCTCATCAACCTCGCCAACCTCAAGGGCCACAGCTACGGCATCACCCTCTGCGGCAAGAACCACTTCGGCTCTTTTCTCAACGGCAACGCCATGCGCCCGCCGGAGGGAGCCAAGCTGCACCAGTGGCTCACCCGCAACGAGATGGGCATATACAGTCCCTTAGTAGACCTGATGGCCAATGCAGATCTCGGCGGCAAGACGGTGCTGTACATGCTGGACGCCTTGATCTGTGCCCCCTCTGAGGGCGCCTCCATCACCGCGGCGAACGCCAAGTGGGAGCAGGCCCCTTTCCACAAGGACTACACCTCCAGCATCTTTGTCTCCCAGGACCCGGTGGCCATAGACAGTGTGGGCGCGGACTTCCTGATGAACGAGCCCGCGGTAACCTCCCGCAACGGCGCTCTTCGGGACGACCCCACGGTGGAGAACTACCTCCACGAGGCAGGTCTGGTCTCCCACGCCCCCTCCGGCACCGTATACACGGACAGCCAGGGCCACACGGTGTCCAATCTCGGCGTCCACGAGCACTGGAACAACGCCGCAGAGAAGCTGTACAGCCGAAACCTCGGCAGGGATGAGGGCATTGAACTCATCCGCATCGGGCAGTAGGGCTGGCATTCAAAACGGACTGCGGACCGTCCAACATCCCCACCCCAACAAGCGAAATCCCCAGCCGCGGGATCTCCGAGCCACCGGAGGTCCCGTGGCTCTGCTTTTCTCCCCCAGACAGGCGGCTGTCTCCCCGTCCACGTTCAATTTCCAATATTTAGGTGTCTCTCCTGGCCGACACCTCCCCTTTTCGCCCCTCTTTGGCCATTGCATCGGCCTTTTCCTTGCAATATACTGCAAAACGGTAGGACAAAAGGCGTCCGGGCACAGGGATGCGGGCTGCAGACCGCATCCCTCACAGGGCACCGCCCTCCGCAGAAATACCGGGGGATTGTCATGGACATCCCCGCTCCGGTGCGATCTTACAGCACCATTCCCCTCGGCAGCCGGGCAAGCACCGCCCACGGGATCCCGGGAATCCCCGCGCTGCCAGGGGCCCATCTGAAAAAAGAAAGGTCTGCAATCGACATGGAAACAAAACAGAAACCGAAGGGAGGCTGCCTCGGCAGGGTCCTCATGGTCCTGGGTGTCCTCTTCGTGATCATCATCGTGAT
The DNA here is from genome assembly GCA_947629915.1 of uncultured Oscillospiraceae bacterium. Taxonomy (GTDB): domain Bacteria; phylum Bacillota; class Clostridia; order Oscillospirales; family Oscillospiraceae; genus Enterenecus. The sequence goes on from CANRFN010000074.1 coordinate 22,353, forward strand.
CGGCATTGTCGGCGGGAACTCAGACAACAGCGATGCCGGCCCCACCAAGGTTGGCACCGTCTCCCCCACCCCGGAGGGCGATCAGGGCACGGACGAGACCGTGCCGCCCAAGGGCACTCCGGGAGTTCCCGCCTCAGAAGAGCCTGCGCCCGCAGAGACCCCCGAGCCGGAGGATACCCCGGAGCCCACCCCGGCCCAGACGGTGTTCCACGTAGGGGACATCCTCCAGGACGGGGACACGGAGATCGTGTACGCGGCCTCCGGCGTGTACCAGGAGGACAATGAGTACATGCAGCCGGAAGAGGGACAGAGGTACATCTTCCTGAAGCTGGCCCTCATCAACCACTCCGAGACCGAGAGCAGCAGCATCTCCAATTTCAGCTTTGAGTGCTACGCGGACGGCTATGCCTGCGAGCAGTACTTCGGCGGGGAGGAGGACCTCTCGGCCACCCTGTCTCCCGGCCGCTCCACGGTGGGATACGTGTACTTCACCGTCCCGGCAGACGCCCAGGACATTCAGATCGAGTACGAGACCAACGTCTGGACCGAGGAGAAGATCACCTTCGTCTACGATGGGGACAAGGACTCCGGGTACACCCTGGAGAAAGACCTCACCCCCACCGAGGGCGCCCTGCAGGTGGGGGATGTGGCGGAGACGGACGACCTCCGCTTCACCTTCCTGGCCTGCTATGAGGACAGCTCCGATAACATGTTCATCACCCCCGCAGAGGGCTACCGGTACGTCACCATCGAGCTGGAGGTGGAAAATCTGGACGACTCCGACCACGCCGTCTCCTACATGAGCTTCCACGGCTATGCGGACGGGGTGGCGGCAGACCTCAGCCACTTCCGGGACGACACCCTCAGCGCAGACCTGTCTGCCGGCCGCAAGGCCAAGGGCACGGTAACCTTCGAGGTGCCGGTGGACGCCACCGTGATCGAGTTTGAGTACGAGACCTCCATCTGGAGCAGCAACCCGGTGGTGTTCAACGGCATGCCCAGCTAAACCATAGCAACAACACCCTGAAACCAGAGCAGGAACCGGCGCTCTCCCGCACGAGAGGGCGCCGGTTCCCCTGTCCGGGGCCAAAGCAAACCACCAGAGCGCCAATTTGAGAGGAAAGAGAGGTCTGGACCGATATGCAACCACAGAAACCCAAGGGAGGGTGCCTGGGCCGGGTCCTCCAGGGCCTGGGCGTGCTCTTCATTCTCCTCGTAGTGATCGCCGTCATCGGCGGGCACGGGGACGAGGGGGAGGCCGCACCCACGAAGGAGGGCGCCGTCTCCTCCGCCCCGGAGAACACCCAGAAACCAGAGGAGACCGCAGAGCCGAAAGACACCCCAAAGCCCACCGCCACGTCAAAGCCCACCCCAGAGCCCACAGAAAAGCCGAAGCCCACCGAGAAACCCGAGGAGACCGAGCCGCCGGCGCCCACCCCCGCGGTCCAGGCCTCCTTCGACACCACCGGGTACCTCTTTCTGGACGATGACATGCTCTATGAGTACGGCCCGTACCTGGTGGGGCAGAAGGTGGTGACGGTGATTGCGGTAAAGGACAAGAGCTCAGATGCCCTGAAAGCAGACACCGCCGCCAACGACAGCTTTTTCTTCAGCATCACCTGCGACTTCTCCAGCCCGGCGTCCATCATCGGGGTACAGGAGGGCATGCGGGTAACAGTGGCGGGGACCGTGGTGGAGTCGCCCATCAGCGGGATCTCAGACACGGTGAATCTGGAGAACTGCGCCCTCATCGGCCTTGGAGAGATCGCAGATGAGCTGGCGGCAAACGCCGCAGGCCAGCGCACGGTGTGCGAGCAGGTCAAGGCGGATCAGGAGGCGGAGGCCGCGGCGGCCGTCCAGGCGGAGAAGTCCGCGTACATCAACGGCTGTGAGACCGTCTCGTACGATGCCGTGGCCCGAAACCCAGACAGCTACGAGGGCAGGCACATCCAGGTGCGGGGCAAGGTGCTCCAGGTCCAGGAGGGCTGGTTCAACTCCGTCACCATCCGGCTGGACAGCAACGGCAACACCTGGTACATCACATATACCCGGGCCGAGGGGGAGAGCCGGATCCTGGAGGGGGACGTGATCACGGCGTACGGGGAGTGCAGCGGCGTCACGAGCTACACCACCGTGCTGGGCTCCAAGCTCACCGTCCCCAGCATGAAGATGCAGTACTACAATTTCTGAGACAACATCCGAGTCACCTCAGGTGGCCGATGCATCCATTTCCACCCCCAAAACCAGAACAGGAACCGGCGCTCTCCTGCATGGGAGGACGCCGGTTCCTGTCTCCAAGGGATTCTCTTGCCGCTGGAGACCTATAGGGAGAAATCGCCGCGACAGTAGACCCAGAAGTAGTGCAAAAGAATGCACTGATAGGATAGAGAAGGTGAAAATGCAGACAACACCGCAAAGAACCTAGATCCCGCCAATAGCAGGGTCCAGATCCTTTGAAGCATTTGCATTTGAATAGTCATCTATTCTTTGTGACAGTCGAACAAGCTGATCTGCAACAGATAGGCGTTTGGCAAATCCATTGAAAACAAGCAGACCGCTAGGCTATCGCAGACACTTGAGAATGGTCAGTTAATTGGTCAAAAGAAGCGTAACAGTTGGATGTACTTGGTGTTTTCGCGCTCCGAATACCTCGTTGCAAAGTCCATGAAACTGAATTTCCCATGGCGATAGAACTTTAGCAATTGCGGCTTTTCTTCGCACTCAAGAAATGTTACCCCTCCGCCAATTCTCCGCTGCAAGTCTCCAAGAACATCGAAGATTAATTCCATGAGTTCATCTCCGGTGATCTGTAAGTTATTGAAGCTTGTAAAGTTCTTGCTGAGTTGCGCAATCAGGAATGCCGAGACTGTATAGCAACCTGTGCTCTCGTCCAGATTTGCATACCGCTCCATTCTCCTCCTCGAAGTGGAAGAAAGGATATCTCTTTTGACTTGAATGGCTTTATGAGTCAACGAGAAGAATCCCACCATGTCTCCGGACTCAGTCAAGACCAAATAGGTCATTGAAATTTTGCGGTTGGCAAATTCAAGGGCATTTTTATGCGCAAAGTTCTCAATTTCCTTGTTCAACGGACAAGAAAAGTCGGAGAGGAGTTTGCTGGCTGATTCCAAGCCTTCTACATCAATGAAATCGAGAAGATTTACGACGTTAAATCTATCCATTGGCATCCTTCCACTTCAAGAACAAATCGTGTATTTTCTTTTTGTCAGTTACCAGATGGGAGCCACACGTATGCGGCATATCTCTTGATGCCTGTTCAGTCATTTCGAGTGCAGCGATAAAACGATCTGCGGTTTCTGCATCCTCAATTTTTACATCGGCAAAAATGCTTGAAGTTGCCATACACACACCTCCTTGTTCCGCTAGATAAACCATGATAACGTCTCGATGCCAAAGGCTACTCCTCTCCTAATGCTTATTATACACGAACGCACAGCGATTACAAGAGGAAAATGAGCTATCGGCAAGGACAGGCGTGTTCTCGGTAAGACTCGCCGCAGCACAAACATCTGTGCAATCTCCTTGAGAGATATGCCATCTCCCAAATGTTGTTTGGGCCCGCATAGAGGCCGAATGGGAAGGTGATATTCGTCAAATTTGTTGATTGGAACCGACACTAGCCACCCAGTATCCCCCAGGGGGGTTACCCCCGAT
>CANRFN010000075.1 GCA_947629915.1 uncultured Oscillospiraceae bacterium
GCGGGGGTTCTTCGCGTCTATTTGTGTGGCATTTTTGCGACTAATGGCCAATTCTGCACTCCCATCGTATAGTTACGCTCAAGCTAAGAGTTAACATGACCAAGAGCAAGGTAGTAAGGCCAAGCAAGAGCCAGTTTCTAGGTTTCACATTCTGGAAAAGCCCAAAGCAAGGATGGAAGCCGAAACCGGCCAAAGAGCGGTGCAAAAGACTGCGCGACAAGGTACGGGCAATTCTGTGCCGAAGAAGAGCAATAGCAAGGCCACTCGGCGTGACCATCACCAAACTTAACCAACTGTTGCGGGGCTGGATCAATTACTTCAGCATCGGCAGCATGAAGGGATACATGAAAGAGTTTGGAGAATGGATGCGGCACAAGGTCCGGGTAGTTATCCTGAAGCAGTGGAAGAAAGGGCCTACCATCTACAAGAACCTGCGCAAGACCAATCGCATTTGCAGGTGTGGAGTGAGTGACGAGGAGATCTACAAAGCCGCGCATTCAGGCCGAGGATGGTACAAGAAAGCCACCCATAACGCGGTGAACTTTATTCTAAGCCCATCAGTACTCAGCCAGGCCACCAAACAACGGCCAGGTTTAGTTGATCCGTTGGAGTACTACCTCGCAAGGTGTACTTGACCCTACTAAGACGGTGCGCCGTATGCGTGATCCGCTTGTACGGTGCGACGGGAGGGAGGGGGGAATCCCCCCCTCTCTACCCAATTGCCAAAAAGCATGGCTTTGCCCTAGCTTTTGAAAGTTGCTGGAATGGTGAATTTCCAGCTTCGAGGAGTACTGAAGGGTAAAAATGAAGGTTTAAAGCTGCATCGGTGCGGATTTGAGCCGCCAAAAACGGGCTTCAGATATTGCAAACATGGAATTTGACGGAGATTACGGTCGAATTGCCAAAAATCTGCAGGCCCGCCTTGTAAAAGATTCATTACCTCCGCCAAACTTGCAAAAACCCCCTTGACACCTCGCCCCAACCGGCCTATACTGCGCGGCAAGAGCAATGGTGCTGAGGTACAAAGACGTCCTTGGCACCTTTCTCTGTATCCGAAGAGACTCACGATTTGGCCAAATCACATCTCAACACCTCAACGCAAAGGCGCGTTTTTCCCGGGAGCACGAGCACCGGGGGAGACGTGCCGATTTCTTTGGGAGAGTGAATGTTATGGATCTTTCAATCTGGTATCTGGTTGGCGCTATGCTGGTGTTCTTCATGCAGTGCGGCTTCGCCATGGTAGAGACGGGCTTTACCCGCGCCAAAAACGCCGGCAACATCATCATGAAGAACCTGATGGACTTCTGCATTGGCACAGTGGTGTTTATCCTGCTGGGCTACGGCATCATGAACAGTGAAAACTACTTCTTCGGTCTCATCGGCAGACCGGAGTATCAGATGTTCACAAACTTCTACGACTTCGACTGGTCTAACTTTTTCTTCCAGCTGGTGTTCTGTGCCACCGCCGCCACCATCGTGTCCGGCGCCATGGCAGAGCGCACCAAGTTCCTGGCATACTGCGTGTACTCCGCGGTGATCTCCGCCGTTGTCTACCCCATTGAGGCCGGCTGGGTTTGGAACAGCCAAGGCTGGCTGGTAAAGTTCGGCTACGTGGACTTTGCCGGCTCCTCCGTGATTCACATGGTGGGCGGCCTCACCGCTCTCATCGGTGCGGCTCTGCTGGGTCCCCGGATTGGCAAGTACACCAAGAAGAAAGACGGCACCATTGAAGTACATGCTATCCCCGGCCACTCCCTGACCTTGGGCGCCCTGGGCTGCTTCATCCTCTGGTTTGCCTGGTACGGATTCAACGGCGCCGCCGCTTCCTCCGTGGAAGAGATGGCCTGGATCCTCGGCAACACCACCTTGGCTCCGGCCATCGCCACCGTAACCTGCATGATCTTCACCTGGATCAAGAACGGCAAGCCTGACGTCTCCATGTGCCTGAACGCCTCTCTGGCAGGTCTCGTGGCCATCACCGCCCCCTGCGCCACGGTGGACGCCGTGGGTGCCCTCATCATCGGCGCCGTGTCCGGTGTGTGGGTTGTGGTAGTTGTAGAAGTGGTGGACTTCAAGTTCCACATCGATGACCCCGTGGGCGCTGTGGCAGTCCACTTCGGCAACGGCCTCTGGGGCACCATCGCAGACGGCCTCTTCAACACCGAGTGCGGCCTCTTCTATGGCGGCGGCTTCTATCACCTGGGCGTGCAGCTGATGGGCGTTGCGGCCATCCTGGTGTACACCGCCGTGGTGATGTTCGTGGTCTTCAAGATCATCGATGCCACCATCGGCCTGCGGGTCTCCCCCGAAGAGGAGATCATGGGCCTCGACATCACCGAGCACAACCTGGCCTCTGCCTATGCAGACTTTATCCCCTCCGCTCCCGGCGCCATTGGCGATGAGCACTACGAGCCGGTTGACGTGTCTCACCTGACACCTGCCGTGCTGAAGCCGCGCACCGCTGTTGCCACCGAGGCGCCCAAGATGACCAGAGTCTCCATCCTCTGCAGCGTGGACCGCTTCTCCGCTTTGAAGGATGCCCTGGCCGGCATCGGCGTCACTGGCATGACCGTCTCCAACGTGATGGGCTGCGGCGCCCAGATGGGCAAGGTAGGCCAGTACCGCGGCGTCAAGATGAGCGTGAACCTGCTGCCCAAGCTTCAGGTGGACGTGGTGGTCTCCAAGGTAGACCCGGCCCTGGTGGTGGCAGCAGCCGAGAAGGTCCTGCGCACCGGCAATCCTGGCGATGGCAAGATCTTCCTGTACAACGTGGAGAACGTTGTGAAGGTCCGCACCGGCGAGGTAGACTATCAGGCGCTGCAGGACGACAACTGATCCTCGCACATAGCAGACAACATACGGCGAAACGGAGAAATCCTTTCAATATCAATCTTGCGGCAAAGGAGCTTGCACCATGTTGAACACCGTCATCCCCGAGGGCTACGCCCCGAAACTGAACCTCTACGACACCCAGAAGGCCATCGGCCTGTTGAAGCGGCTCTTCGAAGACCGTCTCGGCGGCGCCCTGAACCTCCGCCGGGTCTCCGCTCCCCTCTTTGTGGAGGCCTCCACCGGCCTGAACGATGACCTGAACGGCGTAGAGCGCCCGGTCTCCTTCGATGTCCCAGACGCCGGACGGGATGCCCAGGTGGTGCACTCCCTTGCCAAGTGGAAGCGCATGGCGCTCCACCGCTACCAGTTCTCCGTGGGCGAGGGCATCTATACCGACATGAACGCCATCCGCCGGGACGAGGAGCTGGACAATCTCCACTCCGTGTATGTAGACCAGTGGGACTGGGAGAAGGTGATCGCACCCCGGGACCGCACCATCGCCTATCTGGAGGGCGTGGTTACCACCATTGTGGAGGCGCTGGCATACACCCAGGAGACCCTGCGCTCTGTGTTTCCGGTGCTCAACACGCTGCCTGTGATCGACCGCAACGTGTCGTTCGTCTCCGCCCAGGAGCTGGAGGACCGCTGGCCGGACAAGACCCCCAAGGAGCGGGAGGACCTGTGGGTAAAGGACCACCCCACCACCTTTGTGATGGGCATCGGCGCCCCGCTGAAGTCCGGCAAGCCCCACGATGGCCGTGCCCCGGACTACGATGACTGGTCTCTCAACGGCGACATCCTGATGTGGAACTCCGTCCTGGGCCATGCCTTTGAGATCTCCTCCATGGGCATCCGGGTGAACCCCGAGTCCCTGGACCGCCAGCTCACCGCCGCCGGCGCGGACTACCGCCGGGAGCTCCCCTTCCACAAGGCCCTGTTGGCCGGCCAGCTGCCCCTCACCATCGGCGGCGGCATCGGCCAGAGCCGGGTATCCATGCTGCTGCTCGGCAAGGCCCACATCGGCGAAGTGCAGGCCTCCATCTGGGATCCCCAGACCATTGAGGCGTGCAAAGAGGCCGGCGTGATATTGCTGTAACCCTTATGCATCAACGGCGGCGTCCGGTATGGGAAAGCCCGGCCGCCTGCCAAAATCAAGATATAGGAAGTGCGTCCGCGGACCTATGTGGTCTGCGGACGCACTTTTGGTATGTGTCTATGCCACTGGTTTGTGTGCAGCGGGGGAGTACCCCAATCAACGGGACGCTGCACCCGTTGTACAGATGGAAGAACACAACAGCGGTGCACGGGACTGGGCATGAGAAAGGGGCAGACTGCCCTGCGCGGGAAGTCTGCCCCAACAATGGGTGCCTATTTCTTTGGGTGGCTAAGAAGTTGACAGCCGGTCTTGGGTCTCGAATGCTTGTAGCAAACCCAGAGGTGAAGAAAATGCTCCACTTGTGCCTCCGGCTTACTACGGAGTCATGCCGAGTGTCATCTTGACATCGGGGGCGATGTCGGGGGCGACGTCGGCGACGTCATATGCGTCAGTTAACGAAAGGTGAAGCTTGAACATCAATCTGTTGATCTCCTGGACTTTTTCGTTGACGCGATAATCATAGAGTTCAACGTCAAACAGATCCTGCATGGCCTTGCACATTTTCTTACGTCCTTCCTTCGTCTCCTTGAGATACTGGACTCGTTCGGCCAGTTTACTGGAAAAATCACACGGTTAGGGACTTTGACATGTTGTTCGAGGATGAAGCCCACTTCATCTACGTGAATGGCACCTATACTGGAAACGACCGCTCATGCACGATTTCCACTGCACAAGCGCCAGTGACATGAAGTAAAGGGGGCACCTTTGCCGAGATAATCCGATCGGGTGATGAAGATCACATACGTCTCTGGGAGATTCTCAAATACATCTCCGATGAGAGTGGTATTGGCGTCAATGATTGCGCTAAGGAATCTCCCGACTAGATCCAGTGGCATGTATCCCTCCGGTCTATGCCGGTTCAGTTTTCAGCAATGTGCAGTTCATTCTTCAAAGCCGCCTGGAGAACAGCAGAAAAACTGAGTCCAGCTCGTTCTGCCATGGTGTTCAACCACGCAGGGATTGTTAGGGTCTTTTTTACTGCACGGTTGTCGTAGTATTTCCGGTACTCTAACGTGTCGCAGGCAACCAGAGAGACAAACTGGTCCTTGTCAGTCTGCAGGGCAGATACTTCAGATGCGGTGGGAATGTCTCGCTGCTCCTCCTCCAGATTGTAGAGTGTCAGGCACAGGACATCGCCTGCCATCTCATAAGCATCCTGCAGGCTGTCGCCCTGGGTGTAACAGCTTTCGAGGTCAGGAAAATACACGGAGTACTGCGTTCCCTCTTTGGTGAAGACAGCGGGATAGATATATTTTGCCATTGTAGAACCTCCTCTTTGCTGGCCGTCATAGGTTTCTAGGGGTCAGGGGTCTACTAAATCCCTGCATCCGATTTGATGCTTTTGAGCGTCCCATCCGGAATTTCCTTTGCGTGGCGGGGTACGGGGAACTTTTTGTTTGTCAGCGGGCTATAGTAGATGTCGTGGCGTTTTCCATGCTGGATAAGCCTGATATTGTTTAGACTGAAGAGCTTAAGCAATTCGCTGAGCTTCATAGTTCCCACACCTCACTTTCCGTGTGTATTGTAACACGTATTGGCACGTACGTCAACAACTTTTTAACAGCAAAATCGGAGAATTCCGCTTTGCGGGTGACGGTTCCTTAGACGCGTTTCATCCTGTCTCTTCCTCGATGTCCCTCTGCTCAGTCAAGATACAGGTCCGGCTCGCCAAATTCGGATGGGCCGGACTCCTGAACCTACGTGGAGACTGCATAAGCCTCCCGACAATTTGAAACGGCAGAGGCTGGGTCCCTGTGGGCCCAGCCTCTGCCGTTTGGAAAACAGTAGGAGAAACACGCGCTGTCGCTGATTGTCTCGTTCAGACGGTCTTTTCTTTTTGGCCTTTAGATAGCCGTGCGCTTTACTTGGAATGGGACAGGGAATGGCTGCTGCCTAAGGCACGATCAGTATGCAGCCGGTACTGGATCCCGGCAGAGCATGGAGTTTACGTTGAAAATGTGGTTCTCTGCTGCAATGGTGAGGTCACCGCCGTACTTCCGGACGGACATACGAATGCTCTTCATTCCAACCAAATCCGTGGCTGAAGCGGTCCTCTTTTGTGGTGAGGGGTAGGCCGTTTTCATATTGGAGGTCATCATCGAAGTAGTTGAAGGCGTGTGTTGAAATGTAACGGCGGTATATGGAAAACAGAAAAGCTGGCAGATGCCAGACAGCCGGATCAAGACAAAAGCGCGTCCGCAGACTGTATGGTCTGCGGACGCGCTTTTGGCGTATGTCTGTCTATGCCACTGGTTTGTGTGCAGCGGGGGAGTACCCCAATCAACGGGACGCTGTTCCCACTGTACGGATGGACGAACACGCCAACGGTGCACGGGACTGGGCATGAGAAAGGGGCAGACTGCCCTGCGCGGGAAGTCTGCCCCAACAATGGGTGCCTATTTCTTTGGGTGGCTAAGAAGTTGACAGCCGGTCTTGGGTCTCGAATGCTTGTAGCAAACCCAGAGGTGAAGAAAATGCTCCACTTGTGCCTCCGGCTTACTACGGAGTCATGCCGAGTGTCATCTTGACATCGGGGGCGATGTCGGGGGCGACGTCGGCGACGTCATATGCGTCAGTTAACGAAAGGTGAAGCTTGAACATCAATCTGTTGATCTCCTGGACTTTTTCGTTGACGCGATAATCATAGAGTTCAACGTTAAACAGCTTCTGCATGGCCTCGCACATTTTTCCTCGTCCCTCCTTCGTCTCCTTGAGATATCGGACTTGTTCAGCCAGCTCCTTGTAGATCATGTCGCTGGCGTTCACGCAGTGAAAATCATGCATGAGTTTTCCCACAGCATCGTTTCCGGTATAGGTACCGTTCACGTAGATGATGTGAGCCTCATCCCCGAACAACCTATTGTACTTCGTAAGCGTGCGGTCTATCCGGTAGATGGGGTCACCTTCGCCGAAGTAGTCCTCTCGGGTGATGAAGATTACATACGTCTCCGGGAGATCCTCACACTCACCACCAATGAGGGGGGTGTTGGCATCGATTATCGCGCTGTTATATCTTGCCCGCTTGGGATGTGCGCCTTTGCTTGGGTTCTGCACCTCGACGTTGAAAAGCCTCCCTATGCTGTCTTTACAGAAAATGTCAAGACAGACTCCGCGTCCGCGCAAGTTGGAAATGGTATACTGCGTTTGTACGCTCTCTACACGCAAATCTGTCCTACCGAGAATGATATTGATGAGGCACTGCGCTGCGGGGATGTTATCCGAAAACACCTGGCGCATGAAGACGTCATCGAAGAGGACAAGACCCGGAATTTCTGCCAGCCGCAACTTCGTCTTCTGTGCAGGCGTCAGCGGTGGAGGTGCGGGCTTAAGCGTAGGTGTAGACTTGGGTTGGTTTTTCCTGGGCATACAATCATCACCGCCCTTGCTTGCTTACAACTTATTTTAACAGATCTCTGCTGCAAATACAAGCGAAAATCGAGAGAAAATTAGAGCAGTAGAGAAAATCGGCAGATTGCACAAAAAAAACCGGGCTCTATGTGCAAACTGACAGGCTTAGAGAGCTGGCACACTTCGAAAAGATTGCTGTTGAGAGATCCGTTTCGTGTCCGTTCGGCGATGTGAAGAACAATCCAAAGAACGGATAATGATTGTGCATTTCTGTTTATAAATGCTGGCACTTTTTCACAGTAGCCTGATACTGACCATGTACAGCAGAAAATGCAGCGCACTGAACCGTGTGTGGTAACATCGTATGATGGCAAGAGGATCGCTCGCTTGCTGTGCGCTCAGGGTGCTGCTACCGGTACCGGGTCCCGGCAGAGCATGAAGTTCACGTTGAAGATGTGATTCTCCGCAGTGATGGTGAGGTCCCCGCCGTACTTCCGGACAGACATCCGAATACTCTTCATGCCGAACCCGTGGCTGCTCCGATCCTCCTTGGTGGTGAGGGGGAGGCCGTTTTCATACTGGAGATCGTCGTCAAAGTAGTTGAAGGCGTGGAAGAACAGCATGTTGCCCACCACCCGCATCTTCAGGGAGATCACCCGCTTCTCCGGGTCCTTGAGCCGGCGGACGCTCTCCAGGGCGTTGTCGAAGAGGTTGCCGAAGATGGCGTACATGTCCATGGGGTCCAGAAAGTCCAGCTGCCGGCCGTCCAGAAGGTACGTGAGCCGGATGTTCTCCTTCTCACAGCGCAGCCCTACATCGGTGAGAATCACGTCCAGCACCTCGTTGCCGGTGTCCGCCATGAAGTCGTACATGGCCAGATTCTCCTCCACCTGCTGGATGCCGCCCTTGTCGTAGACGCTGCCGCCCAGGCGCTCCAGCTGCTTTTTCAGGTCATGGGCCCGGAGGTTGATCATGTCGATGAGGTCTTTCTTGATCTCGTACTGCTCCTTCTGCCGGGCGTTCACTTGCTGGATGAGCTCCATCTCCCGGCGGATCCGGCTGTTCTCAAAGACGTAGACCATAAGGAAAAACGTGCTGACGCAGATCATCACGGAGTAGAGGCGGTAGTAGAGCAGCTGCAGCGGGTCCAGGGAGGAACGTTCGATGAGCATGTTCATCACCTGGGCGGCCACCGGCAGCAGCAGAATGGGCGGGAGGATCTGAAGAGGCCGGACCAATATGGTCTCCTGGCCTCTTCTGTGCCGGAAGAAAAGTGCCGCCGCGCCGTATACCAGGGCGTATGCCAACACATTGGGGAGAAAGCGGGAGGGAACCGAGGGATCGATGGGCTTTCCGGAGAGGTAGCTGGCCAGCAGAAATACCTCGGAGGTGGAGTACAAGAAGTACTGGAGCAGGAGGCCTAACGTGGCTGAATACAGCACCCGCGGGAAGGAGACGTCCAGGCACATCCAGAGGAGGGCGGCCAGGAGAAAGAACATGAGGAAGTGGTACAGGGTGCGCACATAGGGCTCGGCGGGGCCCTGGACCGAGATGCACAGCGGAAGAAGGGAGGCCGCAAGGAAGATCCCGCAGGCCGGGAGGACACGCTGTACGAAGGGGGATCGCCGGGGTAATCCAGCGGAGACGGCCAGCATGCTGAAGGCCAGGGCATAGACCGGGCCGCAGCGGTCTGCAAATGAGGTGAGGATGGTCATGCGCGGCCTCCAAAGTACAGCATCAGGGCGTCCACCAGGTCCTTGCGGCGGCGCTTGCTCACCTGCAGGGTGATGCCGCCCACCGTGAGGTCGTTGTCCCGCAGCTGTCCCACATGCCGGAGGTTTACGATGCAGTACCGGCTGCACTGGACAAAGTGGTATGGCTCCAGTTCCTTCAGAAGGGCGTTGATGGAGCCGCCGGCCTCGTACTGGTCTGTGGCGGTGTGATAGACCAGACGATGCCCGTACACCTCGATGTACTGGATCTCATCGGTGGACAGCCAGACAAAGGAGCCGTCCAGAGAGATCTGGATCTTTTTCTCCTGGTGGGCCTCCAGATAGTGCAGGGCTTTCCGGAGCTTCATCTCAAAGCTGTAATAATCCACCGGCTTTAATATGTAATCCAAGGCGGAGACATCGTACCCCGCCACGGCGTATTTCGCCATGCGGGAGATGAACAGGATTACCGTGCGGCTGTCCCGCTCCCGGATGAACCGGGCCACATGGATGCCGTTGGACTGCTCCATCTCCACGTCCATGAAGATGATGTCGAAGACACTGCGGTAGTCCCGGATGAGATCTGCGCCGTCCCGAAACTCGGTGACGTGGCAGGCTTCCGGGGTGTCCTTGTAGAAGCGGTCTATGTAGGAGTGGATGGTTCGGACACTCACCGGGTCATCGTCCACAATGGCAAGCTGTATCATGTCTGCCTCCCAAAATCCGGGGCGGGATGTGCCGGAAAACGTTGAAACGGCACACTTTTGCCCCTGCAATCTGGCTCAAATATACACCAAATCAAAAGCAGGTGCAACCAATTCCCCCATCCCGTTCGCGCTCTGTGGATGCCCGCTCAGGCAGCGGGTACTTGTCTCATCCGGACCCGTCTGATATGCTGCGGGCACCCCGGGAGAGGAGAGCACGCAGGCCTCTTCCAACCAGCACGACACGAAGAAGAAAGGATGAGAGAGACGATGAAAGCAAAAGGACTGTGGCGCGGACTGGCAGGCCTCATGGCATCCATCCTGATGTTCATGACAGCACTGCAGACCACCACCAACAACTGGAGCGCCCGCATCAACAGCATGCTGGGCACTTCCAACTACGAGGTGAAGGCCGGTGAGGGAAACGGCACCCACTTCGTATCGGATTACACCTCCCTGGCGGATATGATCGCCGATCAGACGGCCTTCACCGAGCAGGTGGGTGCGGAGGGCTGCGTCCTTCTGAAGAACGAGAACGCGGCGCTACCCCTGAACAGCAGCTCGGAGAAAGTCACCCTGTGGGGCATGCACACCGATAACCCCATCCTCGGCGGCATGATGGGCTCCACCGCCGGTGCCAACCCGGCCGCCGGCCAGACCAGCTACGGCATCAAGGAGGCCATGGCGGCCAAGGGCTTTGACCTCAACCAGACCATGATCGACTTCTACGCCAGCCCGGACATGGATCCCTATCGGATGTCCGCCCTGTTCTTCGGCACGGCGATCCCCGGACACTCCATGACCCCGGTGTTCACCACCCTGGCGGAGAACTTCAACGAGTACAAGGTGGGGGAGACCCCCGCCAGCGCGTATACGGATGCGGTGCTCAGCTCCGCAGACGGCACCGTGGCCGTAGTGCTCATCACCCGAGACAGCACTGAGGCCTCTGATTACTACCCGGTGATGAACTGCACCGATACTGACGACAGCTTTGAGCGGCCCCTGGCCCTGTCTCGGAACGAGCGGGACATGATTGCCCTGGCCAAGGAGCACAGCACCAAGGTCATCGTCCTGCTGAACACCTCCAGCACCATGGAGATTGAGGAGCTGAAGCAGGACGCAGATGTGGATGGCATCCTGTGGGTGGGCCAGCCCGGCACCAACGGCTTCCTGGGCGTGGCAGACGTGCTCAGCGGCGCCGTCTCCCCCTCCGGCAAGCTCACGGACACCTATTCCAGCAGCACCGTTTCCTCTCCCGCCATGGTGAACTTCGGCGTGTATCTCTACACCAAGAACTCCTTCACAGACAGCAGCGTCTCCGTGGGAGACCAGGGGGATGCCTATCTGGTGGAGTCCGAGGGCATCTACCAGGGATACAAGTACTATGAGACCCGGTATGAGGACCTGATCCTGGGCAATGGCAACGCCGGCTCCTCCGAGGGCTCCACCTCCGGCGCCGCCTGGAACTACGCCTCTGAGATGTCCTATCCCTTCGGCTACGGCCTGTCCTACACCACCTTCAGCCAGACCCTGAAGAGCGTAGAGGTAACCGTAGGCGGCGAGGGCAAGGCCGTGGTGGAAGTCACCAACACCGGCAGCGTGGCCGGCAAGGACGTGGCAGAGCTCTATGTCCAGACTCCCTATACTGCAGGCGGCCTGGAGAAGTCTGCCGTCCAGCTCATCGGCTATGCCAAGACCGAGACCCTGGAGCCCAACGCCTCTCAGGAACTCACCATCACCTTCGACCCCAGATACATCGCCAGCTATGACGAGACCGTCACCAAGGCCAACGGGACCCAGGGCGCCTGGGTGCTGGACGCCGGCATGTACTACTTCACCATCGGTAACGGCGCCCACAACGCCATCAACAACATCCTGGCCCACAAGCTCGGCTCCGCAGACACCCTGGTGAGCGTGAACGGAGATGAAGTGATCGCCCCCGAGAACGTCCAGGAGTGGAATCTGGCCGCCCAGGATGTGGAGACCTACTCCGCCAACGTGGAGAACGCTCTCCAGAACATGGACCTGAACAAGCTGATCCCCGGCGCCGTGGAGTACACCACCCGTGCGGACTGGACCAAGGGCTGGAAGCCGGTTTTGGACATCACCCCCACCGATGACATGCGCATCGACCTCTCCAACTCCCGCAATGCCCTCACCGCCAACGGCGATGGCGTGACCTGGGGCGCGGACAACGGCCTTACCATCATGAACTTCATGCAGGTGGATGAGAACGGCAAGTACACCGGCGCACTGCCCCTGGACGACCCCAAGTGGCAGCAGCTGGTGGAGCAGGTGACCCTGGACGAGGCCATCAACTTCATTGAGAACGCCGGCAATGGCCTGAGCCGCATTGAGTCCATCAACTACCCCGCCAACCCCATCCAGGACGGCCCCACCGGCATCGCCGGAGACCAGGTGGCCGGCTACTTCATCAAGTGGGTGGGCGGAGACCCCAATGAGCCCACCTATGTGGCAGAGCAGGACGAGGGCGCGGCCTATATGATGAACGTGTTCCCCACCGAGCCCGTTGTGGCCTCCACCTTCAACCAGGCGCTGTCCCTGCGGGAGGGCGAGATGTACGGCGAGATGAGCCTCTGGAGCAACATCCCCGGCACCCTTGCCCCCGGCATGAACCTGCACCGCGTCCCCTACTGCGCCCGCAACCACGAGTACTACTCCGAGGACCCCATGGTGACGAACCTCATGTCCACCGCGTTCTGCGTGGGCGGTACCTCCAAGGGCCTTATGACCGAACCCAAGCACTTTGCCTTCAATCACCAGGAGGCCAACCGCACCGGCGTCTCCACCTTCATGACGGAGCAGGCCGGCCGTGAGAACGACCTCCGGGGTTTCGAGGGCCCTCTCTCCTCCAACGCCGCCATGGGTGTCATGACATCCTATAACCGGGTAGGCGCCGTCTATTCCAGCGGCCACTCCGGCCTGTTGGAGCAGATCCTCCGCAAGGAGTGGAACTTCCAGGGCTGGGTTGTTACCGACATGGCGGCAGCCCCGGACTACATGAACTGGCTGGACTCCGTGTTCCACGGCACCAGCGGCATGCTCACCACTTCCAGCTCCACCTCCGCCGGCAAGTTCGGCTCCATGGCGGCCCGGAAGGATGAGATCGCAAAGGACACCGTCTTCCAGCAGAAGATGCAGGAGGGCCTGAAGTACTATTTCTACGCCACCGCCCGCAGCAACGCCCTCAATGGCATGACAGAGGACACCACCGTGAACTACGTGCTCACCTGGTGGCAGTCCGCCATCATCGCCGCAGAGGTGGTGTCCGGCGCCCTGGCACTGGTCTTCCTGGTCCTGTACCTGAAACCCAACGGAAAGAAAGCGGAGAGGTGATCGTCATGAAAAAGACAGTTGGTTTCATCTTCACAGCGGCGGGTACCGTGGCGGCCATCGCGGCGCTGGTGCTCTACCTGCTCTCCGGAACCACCATGGCGTACGTCATGGTCCTGGCCATTACGGCGGTGGCGGTTGGTGCCGTGTCCACAGTGGGATACGGCAAGATCGTGAGTAACAAGGTCCTGTCCCTTCTGATTCCCGCCGCCGGCGTGCTGGTGATCGGCGCCGCCGCCTGGAGCCTCGTCACTGAGGTGGAGCTGCTGGGCTATCTGGTGTCCGGCCTTCGCCAGTGGAAAGACGTTGCCTTCTGGGCGTACTTCACGGTGGCCAGCGTGATCTCCTGGCTGCTCTACATGGTCGCGTCCTTCTTGCAGCCGAAGCAGGGCTGATCCTGCAAGCATCCATCCCACTGAGAAAAGCGGGGTTGTTCCCATGAAGAAAATCGTTCTGCGGGTGGTGGCAGTTGTCCTGGTGGTTCTGATTGCCGCCCTGCTCATCTGGCACCGGGCCGCGTTCCTGGTGTTCAAGAACCTCACCATACCCACAGTCTCTCTCCCAGAGGAGAACTGGACCGGCGGGCAGATCCTGCGGGATATCCCCTATGCAGAGGCCTCGGAGACCAATACCCTGGATCTGTTTCTCCCGGACGGGGTGGAGCACCCGCAGCTGTATGTCATCATCCACGGCGGCGGCTTCCTGTTTGGAGACGCCAACACGAAACAGGCCCAGCTGATGTACCGGTACTTCCGGGACCACGGTTATGCCTGCGCTACCCTGAACTACCGCCTGGCCGGTGAGGCACCCTTCCCGGCGGCCATTCAGGACTGCAAGACGGCCATCCGGTTTCTGCGGGCAAACGCAGACCAGTACGGCTACAACGCCGATCAAGTGGTGGTCTTCGGCGAGTCCGCCGGCGGGTATCTGGCTCTCATGTGCGCCGTAACCACAGACGAACAGTTCTCCGATCTGCCCTTTATCGGACAGACAGCGGACAACAACCCCTCCGGCAAAGTGGACGTGCTCATCAACTACTACGGCCATACGGACATTCAGCACCTGGATGAGGATTTGAAGGCCATGGGAATGCCCAAACCGGTCTATCTCATCGCGAACAACTGGATGTTCGGCCACCTGGACGGATTCGAGGACTTCACCTCCTGTTGGCTGCGCAAGAACGTGTCCGAGATGACCGAAGCGGAGCGCAACCAGGCGGATCCCCACTGGTACATCCAGCAGAATGCGGCGTACATCCAAGACCTCTCCGTCTGGATGATACACGGAGACTGCGACATCACCGTGCCGTATGCCGTCTCCCAGCGCCTCTATGACCAACTCCTCCCGATCCTGGGGCAGGGACAACTCACGTTTGTCACCTCGCCCGGCATGGGACACGCCAGCGACCCGTCCTACGATGACGCCGTCCTGGCCGAGGCGGACGCCTTTAACCGCGCCCACCTCCATTCAAGTGGGAAGTGAGCTGTTCCTCCAGCTTTTCTTCTTCTTCGTGTGCGGCAGCCCGCGGTCCAGACCCGCGGGCTGCCGCGCTATCTCAAATTGGAGTTGATCCCATGCGCATCTTGAAAGATCAGACCCCTGTCGCCCTGACCCTGTGTGCAGTCTCGCTGCTGCTGCGCCAATATTTCGTGCACGCCGCGCCTATTTTTACGGTGCTCTGCCTGGCAGCGCTGCTCTGGGGCGTGCTGGCAGATTCCGCGGAAAAGTGCTATTGCACCGGCGCGGCAGCGGTCCTGGCCATCCTGTTCGGTGCTGTCCGGCTCGCCGGCGGCGCCTATTTCTGCAACATCCTGTTCGTGATCGCAGCAATCATCTGGCAGGGGATGGAGGTCCGGGCTTTCTATCGCCGGCAGAAGGAGACGAAGAGATCGAGCCGCATCTTTGCAGTGGTGCTCGTGACCTTTCTCCTGGCGGCGGATGTTGTGACCATGGCAGACACCATTTCGGCAAATTTCTACATCCGCCTGATGCAGTCTCCGCTCTTCTTCGATGTGGGTAACTCCTTTGAAGCCTCAGACAGCCAGGAGATCTCCCTGGACAACGGCGGCACCTGCATCAGCGACATCCCCTACGGCTCCGCATACCCCAATGGGTATCTGGACATCTACCTCTCCCCGAAGAATGGCTCTGAACCCTGCCCCACATTCTGCTTCGTCCACGGCGGAGGTTTCACCTGGGGCGACAAGGTGGACGGCGATCCCAACGGCGGCGCCGGCGGCGGACAGCAGTGGTATTTTACAGAGCTTCTGGATGCAGGGTACAACGTGGTCTCCATCAACTACGCACTGGCCCCGGAATACCGCTACCCCACCCCCGTGCTGCAGCTCTGCGAAGCCACGGCATTTCTTCTGGAACACGGCGCCGACTACGGCCTGGACCTGACCGCCGTAGTCTACAGCGGCGGCAGCGCCGGGGGCAACATTGTGGGGCAGTTTCTCTGTGCCCAGACGGACAGCGCCTATGCCGGCAGAACTGGCATTCCCCAGGTGATCCCGGCCGAATATTGCAAAGCCGCTGTCTTCGCCTCGGCGCTGCTGGACGGGGCCAGGTACTGCGAGACGGGCAGCATCGGTTTTGACTTCATGCTGAATGAGTGCGGCCGGGTGTACTTTGGGGAGGATTTCACTACATCGGACAGAATCTCTGAAACTGACATCGTCCAAAACGTCACGTCAGCCTTCCCGCCTGTGTATCTCTCGGACGGGAATTACGGTTCCTTCACAGACCAGGCAGAGGACCTGTATGCGTGGCTCTGCGCCCTGGGCGTGCCGGCTGAGTTCACCTGGTATCCGCCGGAACAGGAGACCCTGGGCCATGGATTTGAGATCTTCAACACCCCTTGCGGTGTGGACAACTTGCAGCGAACCATCGACTTTCTGAACGACATTGTCTGCTCCTGATTTTGCAGTTTTCGGCAGCTCCTGCGTGTTGAAGTGCACAGCGGTGTTTGGAAGACAGGGATATTGGCAGATGCCGGACAACCGAATCAAGACAAGAGCACGTCCGCGGACCCGTGTGATCTGCGGACGCGCTTTTTCGTTCTGACACCCGAGAGAAGCTGTTTTGCGCAGCGGGGGGACAATCCCATCCCAACCAACGGGACGATGCTCTCACTGTACGGATGGAAGAACACAACAGCGGTGCACGGGGCTGGACATGAGAGAGGGGCAGACTGCCCCAACAATGCTTGGATGGGCAAGAGGTTGGCGCTGATCTTGAATCTCGAATGCTTGAAGCAAACCCAGAGGTGAAGAAAATGCGCCACTTGTGCTTCTGGCTTACTACGGATTCATGCCGAATGCCTTCTTGACAGCGGGGGCGATGTCGGGGTCGACATTAGCCTTTTCGAATGCCTTCTGAAAGGTGCAGCCGAAGTCATTCATCAGCATTTGGATCATTTGGATTTCGTAATCGACCATTTCCTCGTTTAACAGTTTCCGCATAGCATCGCACATTTGTTCTTGTCCTCCCTTCGTCTCCTTACAATATCGGACTGGTTCAGCCAGTTCCTTGTAGATCATGTCACTGGCGCTCATGTAGTGGAAATCATGCATGAGCTTTTCCACGGGGTCGTCTCCGGTATAGGTGCCGTTCCCGTAGGTGATGTGGGCTTCATCCCAGAACGGTGTGCTATAGCCTGCAACTGTGAGGCATAAGGACATGCGATTTGGTTTGCAGTTCTTTGACGAACCCCACGATGTCTCCGTTCTTGCCCATGATGTCACTGTCCTGCTCCATCTCCCCAAGGCCCATCCAGCGGCATCTGTGACCGGCAATCTCGAAGAAATCGGCTTTCAGGTGTTCCGGGAAGGGATCTACTGTGGCGCGGTAGAAGCGGTGGTGATAGGTCCGGATCTCTCCTGCGCTTACCGAGTACTTCGTGTGGACTGCCTCAGTGAGGTAGGACAGGGAGATGGTCTCCAGCAGATTCTCAGATAGCCGGGCAATGAGAAAGCTGTCTTTGCCTGCGTTGGTTTTGGAGTGGAGAAACAGGGGACACCTCCAGCGGGGGTCTTCATACAGGAGATATCTGTCTGTGTTCTGCAGTAGGATGATCGCGTGCTCGTGGATGGCCCCAGCGGGACTGGGTGTTTGGGACACCGGATATTCAGACATGCGTTCAGTCACCTCCTGTGATGTCTGAGTGGTCCGGCGGGATGATGCCGAATTCGTAGAGAATGGCAGGGGCCATGCGTTCTGAGACCTCGGCGTATTCAAAGGCCTCCTGGAATGAACTGTGCCGAACGGTTATCTCCTTCCTGATCAGCCTGATCTTCTCGGGGAGCAGCTCCTGGTCGATCAGGTCCTGTATTCCACTGCCCATGGTGACTGAGTCTCCTTTTCTTCCTGAAATTGTGCGGAGGGGACGCCTATTCTGCGATTGCAGTAAGGCAATTGACAGACAATTTATACTATCTGGCAAATTAGCGTTTACAGAATCGTGGATTCATTTCGTTTATCAAGAGCGCTGGCAGAGAGAAGCTGCCGAAAGAGGCGGGCCGCAGAGAATCCGGTTCCGCCGGTCTGCACTGCCCTGAGATGAGCTTCGATGTTTCATAAGAATAAATAAAATACTGTGACTTCAATTATAGCATATCAGCTCTGCATTTTCAATTACGATTGAAGGGCGCTGGACGAAAAATCGTTGGCAGGGCGTGCTGGTACTGGTGAGAGAAAAGAACAGGATGGCCTTCCGATGATGGAAGGCCATCCTGTATGTGTACTGTATGGTGGGGTAGGGGACCGCGCTGCCTTACTCGGCGCCCTTCTTCACCAGGGGGGCAAACTCGTCCTGGATGTCTTTGAAGTTGGACAGCATGGGCTCCACGTTCTGGTGCCGCATGTGCCGGTCCACGTAGTTCTTGGTGATCGCATACACGATGGGGCACAGGGTGAGCACGCCCACCAGGTTGGGGATCATCATAGCGCCGTTCAGGGTGTCTGCGATCTCCCAGGCCAGGTTTTCCTTCATGACAGCTCCCCCGAAGATGGCCACCACGAAGATCACCCGGTAGATCATCACGTACTTCTCGCTGAAGAGGTAGGAGCAGGCGGTGGTGCCGTAGTGGCTCCAGCCCAGCACGGTGGAGAAGGCGAACAGCATGATGGCGATGGCCACAAAGGCGGAGCCCAGGAAGCCGAACTGGTTGCCGAAGACGGTGCTCATGATGTTGGAGTTGGTGAGGGCAACGCCGTTGGACTCAGCGGCCACAACGCCGGTCTCCAGGTCCACGAGGCCGGAGGAGAGGATGGCAAACGAGGTGAGGGTGCACACCACCAGGGTGTCTGCAAAGACCTCGAAGATGCCCCACATGCCCTGCCGCACCGGCTCCTTCACGTTGGAACTGGAGTGCACCATGACGGACGAGCCAAGGCCTGCCTCGTTGGAGAACACGCCGCGCTTCATGCCCTGCTCAATGGCCAGCCGGATGCCGCTGCCCACAATGCCGCCGGCGGCAGACTTCAATGCAAAGGCGCCCTTGAAGATGGAGGCGAACACCTCCGGGATCATGGTGATATGGGTGAAGAGGATCACCAGGGTGCCGGCCATGTAGAGGATCACCATGAAGGGGACGATCTTCTCAGTTACGGCGGCGATCCGCTTCAGACCACCGATGATGACGAGGCCTGCCAGGATCATCAGGGCGATTCCGGTGATCCAGCGGGGCACGCTGAAGACGGCCTCCATGTTGCCGGAGATGGAGTTGATCTGGGTCATGTTGCCGATGCCGAAGGAGGCCAGGAAGCAGAAGACGGAGAACATGGCGGCCAGCACAGCGCCCAGGGTCTTGCAGCCCTTCTTGGCGCCCAGGCCGTCCCGGAGGTAGTACATGGCGCCGCCGTGCCACTCACCGGAGGCGCTCTTGCGGCGGAAGTAGATGCCCAGGACGTTCTCGGAGTAGTTGGTCATCATGCCGAAGAAGGCGATGAGCCACATCCAGAACACGGCGCCGGGTCCGCCCACCATGATGGCGCCGGCCACACCCACGATGTTGCCGGTGCCCACGGTGGCCGCCAGGGCGGTGCACAGGGACTGGAACTGGGAGATGGACCGGTCTTGGGTGTGGCCGGACACGTCCTTGTCCAGGATCCGGCCGATGGTCTGAGAGACCCAGTGGCCGAAGTGGGAGATCTGGAAGAAGCGGGTGAGGCACGTCATCAGGATGCCGGTGAAGGCCAGCAGGATCAGCGCCGGCCAGCCCCAGACAATGCCGTTCAGGAAGTTGTTGACATCGCTCACAATCTGGGTGAATTGTTCCATGATAGTTCAGCTCTCTTTCTCGTAGTGATTGGTTTGCCGTAGGTCTCAAGTTCGCCAGGCGTGCGAGGGGAGTTGTGTTGTTTGGGGAATGCTGTGGGAGGAGAGATCAGGACAGGCGGGACCGCAGGATCTCGTTTACCGCCTTGGGATCGCCCTGGCCTTTCAGCTGCCGCATCACCTGGCCCACCAGGAAGCCGAAGGCCTTCTGCTTGCCGGAGCGGTAGTCCTCCACGGACTTGGGGTTGTCGGCGAGAACGGCGTCCACCACAGACTCCACGAGGGCGGTGTCCCGCACCTGCTCCAGGCCGTGGGCTGCGGCGTAGGCCTCGGGGTCTGCATCCGCATCGAAGATGGCCTCGAACACCTTTACTGCGGTGTTCCGGTTCAGGCGGCCGGCCTGGACCATGGCGATGAGCTTGGCCAGGGTCTTCGGAGACAGGGGCATATCCTTTGCCTCCAGGGCCCGGGCGGAGAGGACAGCCAGCACCTCTCCCATGATCCAGTTGGAGGCCTGCTTGGGGGCGGTGCCCAGGTCCACCAGGGCCTCAAAGAAGTCCGCCAGTGCCTTGTCTGAGGTGATCATCTGGCAGTCGTAAGGGGGAAGGCCGTACTGGGATTGATACCGGGCCCGCTTCTCCTCGGCCAGCTCCGGGAGGTCGTCCTTGAGGGACTGCAGCCACTCTTCGCTCAGCTCAATGGGCGGGATGTCCGGCTCCGGGAAGTACCGGTAGTCCTGCGCGTTCTCCTTGGAGCGCATGGCAAAGGAGGCGTCCTTGTTCTCATCCCAGCGCCGGGTCTCCTGAATCACTCGCTTGCCCTCTTCGATGCGCTCCGCCTGCCGCCGGGCCTCATAGGCGATGGCCCGGGAGACGGCCTTGAAGGAGTTCAGGTTCTTCATCTCGGTGCGGGTGCCCATGGTGTCCGAGCCCATGGGGCGGATGGAGAGGTTCACATCGCAGCGGAGAGAGCCCTCCTGCATCTTGCAGTCTGAGACCCCCAGGTACTGCAGGGTCTCCTTCAGCTTCTCGAGATAGGCGATCACCTCTTCTGCGGTGCGGAAGTCCGGCTCCGTTACGATCTCGATGAGGGGCACGCCGCAGCGGTTGTAGTCCGCCCGGGTCTGGTCGATCCAGGGGTCGTGGACCAGTTTGCCGGCGTCCTCCTCCATGTGCAGCTCGTGAATCCGGATGGTCTTTCCGCCGCCGATGTCCACGGCGCCGTTGCGGCAGATGGGCAGATACAGCTGGCTGATCTGATAGGCCTTGGGCAGGTCCGGATAGAAGTAGTTCTTGCGGTCGAATTTGGTGTAGCGGGTGATCTCGCAGTTCAGGGCCAGCCCCGCCTTCACCGCGAACTCCAGCACCTTCCGGTTCAGCACGGGCAGGGTGCCGGGCATGCCGGTGCACACCGGGCAGCAGTGGGTGTTGGGGGCGCCGCCGAAGGCAGTGGTGCACCCGCAGAAGATCTTGGTTTTGGTGGCCAGCTCCACATGGGTCTCCAGGCCGATTACAGTCTCCCAGGTCATGCGCGGGCACCTCCTTTCGGCGCTTTCTTGTGCCAGTCTGTGTCCTGCTGGTATCCATAGGCGGCGTTCAGCAGGGTTGCCTCTCCGAAGTGGGGGCCGATGAGCTGGGCGCCGATGGGCATGCCATTGTCGTCCCGGCCGCAGGGCATGGACAGGCCAGGCAGTCCCGCCAGGTTCACAGACACCGTGTAGATATCGCTGAGGTACATCTGCAGCGGGTCCGAGAGGCTCTCACCGAGATGTGGCGCCGTGGTGGGGGCTACCGGGGTGAGGAGAAGATCGCAGTTGTCAAAGGCGCTGCGGAAAGCGTCCCGGATGAGGCTCTTCACCTGCAGGGCCTTGCGGTAATAGGCATCGTAGTACCCGGAGGACAGCACAAAGGTGCCCAGCAGAATCCGCCGCTTCACCTCGGTGCCAAATCCCTGGGTCCGGGTCTTCTGATAGAGGTCTGTGAGGCCCTCGTATCCCTCTGCCCGCCAGCCGTATTTCACGCCGTCAAAGCGGGACAGGTTGGAGGAGGCCTCGGCGCAGGCGATGATATAGTACGTGGGCACCACATACTTCATCACCGGGAAGGACAGCTCCTGTACTTCGGCGCCCCGGCGCTTCAGCACCTCTGCCACTTCCAGCACCGCTTTTCGCACCTGCGGGTCCAAGCCGTCTCCGAAGCACTCCGCCGGGATGCCGATTTTCAGCCCCCGGACGTCCCCGGTGAGGGACTGGAGCAGGGTACCGGCCCCGGGCATCTCCAGAGAGGTGCCGTCCCGGGGGTCTTTCTTCTGCAGCAGGTCCAGAATGGCCGCGCAGTCCGCCGCATCCCGTGCCAATGGCCCGATCTGATCCAGACTGCTGGCGTACGCGATGAGCCCGTAACGGCTCACCGTGCCATAGGTGGGCTTCACTCCAGTGACGCCGCAGTATGAGGCCGGCTGCCGGATGGAGCCGCCGGTGTCCGAGCCCAGGGCATACCAGCAGGTCCGGGCCGCCGTGGCCGCCGCAGAGCCGCCGCTGGAGCCGCCCGGCACCCGGCCGCTGTCCCAGGGGTTCTGGACCGCCCCGTAGAAGCTGGTCTCGGTGGTGGAGCCCATGGCGAACTCGTCCATGTTGGTCTTTCCAATGGAGACGGCGCCCCCCGCCAGCATCTGCTCCCAGGCGGTGGCATCGTAGGGGGGACGGAAGCCGCCCAGGATCTTGGAGGCACAGGTGGCGGGCACATCCTGGACGCAGATGTTGTCCTTTACCGCCATGGGCACGCCGTAGAGGGGGCTGTTTGCCTCTGCCAGGTGCTTCTGCAGTTCCTCCGCCCGGGCCATGGCGGCCTCCGAGGTGAGGGTGATAAAGGCGTTGTTGGGGTTCGTCCCGGCGGCCTCCAGGGCGAGAGAGGTCACCTCCGGGATGGACACCTCGCCCTTCCGGATGGCGGAGCCCAGTTCCAGCGCAGTGCAGTTCAGCAATTCGTTCACGCCGGCACCTCCTCAGTCCACGGTGCGGGGGACCAGGAAGGCCTCCTGGTCCGGCACCGGTGCGTTGGCCAGCAGTTCTGCCCGCTCCCGGGAGGGCACCACCACGTCCTCCCGCAGCACGTTTTTCAGGGGGAACACATGGCTCAGAGGCTCGACCGCTGCGGTGTCCAACTGGGTTAATACGTCCATATAGCCCACGATTTGCTCCAGCTGAGCGGTCATGGAGGCCTTTTCCTCGGGCTCCAGGGAGAGCCGGGAGAGTTCTGAGATATAGTCCACAATTTCAGGGGTAACGGTCATCTGCGATAAACTCCTTTCGGTTGTGCGTTGGCGGTGTCTGGGGCTCAGGGCTCCATACGGCTGCGGTCTCTCGGGAAGAGGCAGGCCTCCCGGATATTCTCCAGGCCGCAGAGCTGCATGGTGAGCCGCTCCAGGCCGATGCCCAGACCGCCGTGGGGCGGCATGCCGTACTTGTGGATCATGAGGTAGCTCTCAAAGTCTGCGGGATCCATGCCCCGCGCCACCATCTTGGCCACCTGCTCCTCGTAGTTGTGAATCCGCTGCCCGCCGGTGGTGATCTCCAGACCCCGGAAGAGGAGGTCGAAGGAGAGGGTGTACTTGGGGTCCTCCGGGTCGTCCATGGCATAGAAGGGGCGCTTCTTGCTGGGGTAGTGGGTGACGAACACGAAGTCCGAGCCGAACTCCTCCTTGGCGTACTGGCCGATGTGGTGCTCCTCCTCCGGCTCAAGGTCGTAGGGATCCCGGATCTGATAGCCGTACTTCTCGGCGGCGAGGCGCTTGGCATCGCTGAAGCGGAGACAGGGGATCTTCCCGGCATCCGGCAGCGCGTCCGGGTCCAACCCCAGGGTGGTGAGCTCCAGGCGGTATTCCGTGGCCAGCAGCTGCATGGCGTACCGGAGGAAACCGGTCTCCGCCTCCATCACCTCCGCGAAGGAGTCTATATAGCCCATCTCCAGGTCCAGGCCGGTGTACTCGTTCAGGTGGCGCTGGGTGGAGTGTTTCTCCGCCCGGAAGACGGGGCCGATCTCAAAGACCCGGCCGTATACGCCTGTCATGGTCTGCTTGTAGAACTGGGGGGACTGGGCCAGGTAGGCTTTCTTACCGAAGTAGTCCAGGCGGAAGATGTTGGAGCCGCCCTCCGCCCCGGCGTGCACGATCTTCGGGGTGTGAACCTCGGTGAACTGCTGGGAGGTGAGGTACTCCCGGAAGGCCCGGCACAGGCCCTCCTGGATGCGGAACACCGCCCGGCGCTTCTCGTGGCGCAACACCGCCGGCCGCAGGGGCAACTCGGTGTCCAGGTGCAGGTCCAACCCCTTTTTCCCGAGACACACCGGGGTAGGGGCGGACGGAGTGGACAGCACCCGGATGCCGTCCAACGCGATCTCAAAGCCGCCGGGGGCCCGGCGCTCCTCCCGGCAGGTCCCGGTCACCTCCACGGCGGACTCCTCTACCAGGTCTTTGGGGAGCAAGTCCGGGGAGGCGGTGCACTGCACGGTGCCCCGCAGCAGACGCAGCGTGAGGAAGGTAAAGCCGCCCAGATCTTTCCGGGACAGCACAGAACCCCGCAGGGTAACGGGCTGGTTATTGAGGCCACCCCCTGCCAACTGCTCCCAAGTGATTTCTTGCCGTAATGCTCCGGTGATGAACTCCATGTCTTTCAGCCCTTTCTTTGAATCAAATTGACAATAGAAAACGTCCCGGACCGTACATCCAGTGTACAGTCCGGGACGGAATCAATGCAATCATTCCGCGGTACCACCCGCGTTGTCCCTCTAACAAGGGACCTCTCTCGAGCCCCGCTAACGTGGGGAGTACGGGCAGCCCTACCCCTCCGCCGTTGAAGGATCGAACTGCCGGCTCAGAAGTGTTGCGCTGTCCCGTCTCTCCTCTGCAAGCTTTCAGCCTGTGGCTTGCAGTCTCTGGTGGATGTCTCGGGAAGCGGTCTTCGTCAGTGCCTTTGCTTTATCGAACGGTGGAATTATACGCCACCGGGCGGGAAAGGTCAATAAGGAGAGCAACTGCGGCTTTTCCAAAGTTTCCGCGGAATCCGGCGCCGTGTTGTGGTACAATTGCCAAAATGGGGCCTGTCTGACGGTTTTGCAAGTGAAAATCGACCTTCCTGCAAATGCGGCGGGCATGGCCCTGCAGAGCACCGCATGGCTGCCCCATCAGTGCCGAAAATGCAGCAGATGGCTGCAGAGCATATGCCGCACATGGGCTCAGAAATCCCAATGCGGTGGCCGGACGAGGCGTGCGTGTGAATATACCAGCACTGGTTGTCTCCCATTCTCTCCATGCCGCAAAGTGGCAGGGGTGTGATCGAAAACCGCTACGAGTCCTTCCATGCACTTCTCTGAGGTAGGAAAGCATGGCGTTTGACGGTATATTCTTTCCGCCGATACAACAGAAGATCTCGTTGAATCAGACTTGAGGCAAGCATGCCAAAGCAGGATGTGTTCAGACCTTCCCTACGGCTGCATGGTGCGAATGAACCGAGCTAGAGTACAGGGGTGATCGTGGATCACTCGTACCACAGATCTTCAAAAATATCGGTGATGTATTCTTCGTATTCTTCGCTGGAAAAATACTTCAGAGTTTGTTGCAGCGCGTCATTGTGAGAGACGCCTTTTGCTTTCCAGTCCGCGATCATATTTCCCATGACCAGCGCGGCAAATTCCAGAACAGCCTGCTGCTGACCTTGTCTGTAATACTCTTTCATAGCAGATACCACGGTTGCTTTCCCTCCTGTCGTGTTTTTTAGGTGGTTTGCAGTGTTTCTGAGAGCTGGGATTCTCATTTTCGAAGGATCAGGTTCGCGAAGGTCATGCACCAAGTCACCGATAGAATCTTGGCCTGCATATGCACCATTGACATAAACAAAATAACCGCCATCACCAAAAGAAATATGCAGTTCTTCCTCCGTGTTCCGGAATACATACTTGGCCCTGCCTGCATGCCAGTAGTCTTCTTCGGTGATGAAAATCACATACCTGTCAGGCATTTCTTGAGCCTTTTCACCTTTCTGCATGATATTGGAATCCAGCAGAGAAGCATTAAGCCTGGCGCGATGTGGGTCAGCGGGCTTTTCATCTCTTTGAAATTCCACATTAAAGCGCCTGCCAGCAAGGCCTTGCATGAGAATATCCAATCTGACGCCCCTGTTGCGCAATGGGGAAATCTCTACTTGGCATTTGACATCAATGACAGTATATTTATTTTCACCGAAAATAGAACTCAGGCCGGGGGCACAGGGTTGTCCGGGCTGGTCTGCTGCATCTGTATCGCCGGATCTTCAGGCGTCTTATATCGGGCATTCAGGGCCTCGTATTCCGCCTGGGAGATATATGCCCTGTCCCGGAGGAAGGCCATCAGGAAAGGTGATAGTCCGCAGCGGTGTTGATAAACCCCTTTACAAGTGACCCCCGGGGGTGTATAATAGGGGGCGAGGTGAT
>CANRFN010000076.1 GCA_947629915.1 uncultured Oscillospiraceae bacterium
TGGAAAATCGCGATTTCGGCAGGTCTATCGAACTTTTTAAGCTAGGCCATATCCTCTATGCAGACGAGCCAGGTTTTCTAATTGTTTCACTAAAGCCTCAAGTGCAGACTTCGGCAAGAAGAGTCAGTGAATTGAGCTGTTTGGAACGTAAAAGTGCAGAATTGGCGAATTCTATGCCGAGCCAGGAAAACAGAAGGAGGTGAAACTGTATGGGATGGGGACCGTATTATAGCGAAAACACCACACCGGCCCCGTTTCTGCTGGGGCTCAAGGACAACTCGTTTACCGAGAGACAGAAAGAGGCCATTGTGACGTTTGTCATGGAAAACGCGTTTGGCCACCTGGCAACGGAAGACGATCGGAGTTTTATGGATGAAATAGAGCAGTATGACTGCATTGAGCGGGCAAGAGCCCTCGAGAAGAACGGCTGGACGATTCGTGCCGGCGAAGTCTCCTATGACTACGAGGGCGTCCTTGCCAAGTTTATCCAAGACTTGTGGGCGGCTGTAGCAAAGGCGGATCCGGAGCACATCGACCTGATTGCCTGCGACCTGCTCATCTAGACGCAGGCAGATGGAACGCGGGCCCATTACCTGCACCATGATTTTCAGGCGGGGACGGCTTCTGAAGATCTGCCGCCTGAATGGGCCGTTTCCTGCCTAAAGAAGAGTAAAAACGGATAATAGCATGCCAAAACAGGCTGATTTAAGGAGGACAATTGCATGAAAGTAAGAGCAGATTTTGTTACCAATTCCAGCTCGGCATCATTTGTGCTGGCGTTCAAGGACGAGAAGCTCACGCAGAAGCAGAAGGATGCCATTGTGGAGTACGTCCTGAAGAACGCACTCGGGCACA
Organism: uncultured Oscillospiraceae bacterium; assembly: GCA_947629915.1. Taxonomy (GTDB): domain Bacteria; phylum Bacillota; class Clostridia; order Oscillospirales; family Oscillospiraceae; genus Enterenecus. The sequence continues at coordinate 856 of CANRFN010000076.1, forward strand.
AGATGTCCGAGAAAGATTGGAAGGATTTTGACCGTTGGTATGATGAGGAAGACTGGTACGAAGAGGCGAAGGAGTACCAGGCGAAGGAGGGCTGGACCGTGCGCAGCGGGAGCGTAGACTTCGAAGATGCAGGCTATCACTACTCCGCCCTCTTGGAGGGCCTCTGGCATGCTGTTGCAAAGGCAGATCCGGAGCACACCAAACTGATCAACACTGATCTGAGCTACTGAGATCTTGGCTACGCAGACTGTATCCACACAGCTGTGCCATGGCAGCATTGTGTACCAAATCAGTATATCCACACAGCAGCATTAAAAAGTGAGTTCTCCTGAAAGATGCTTTCTAGAATGGACGAATTTCTGGAGAATGCGGTGCGGATTTAAGACATTTCACGCCGATATAGACACTTATTGGGGAGGTAAATTGTATGAAAGTGAGAACCGATTTTGTAACCAACTCCAGTAGCTCATCGTTCCTTTTGGGGTTCAAAGGCCATAGCCTTACCAAAGCCCAGAAGGACGCCATTGTGCGCTATGTCGAATACCACATGCTCGGCGATGAGGCGGAGGATGAGGACCTGCAGTATTTGGTCAAGGAGAGCGATGAGGATGAAGTGAATGCACTGCGCAAGGATGGCTGGGCGATCAACAGCGGCAGCGTGCCCTACGACTGCGCGGATGAGTATGTGTCGCTGCTGCAGGGCCTGTGGTGCGCCATCGAGCAGGCAGACCCGGAGCACACAAAGTGCATCGATATCAGTATGATCGATTGAGAGAGGTTGGCCATGCGGACGAGAATGGATCACAAGTACCGCTATTTTTCCTTGTTCGATGAGCGCAACGGCAAGTACCTCCGCTCCGGCATCCTGGAAAAGGGCAAGGACACCGGCGTAGACCCCTTTATGAGCTCCTTCCCGGAGCTCTTGGACGTGGGGATCATGGGACACTGCGCACACGGCCTATCCGGCCGGTGCGCCCTGTCCGGGGTCCAGTGCTATCAGACGGGCGGCGCAAAGACTGAGCCAAACATGTCTCTCGCGGACTACTGCTCTATCCTGGAGCAGAGCCAGGGCAATGTGTATCAGATCGCCCTGGGCGGCAGAGGGGACCCGGACATGCACGAGGCCTTTGAGGAGATCCTCAAAGAGACCCGCGCTCACGGGATCGTCCCCAACTTTACCACCAGCGGCATGGGGTTCAGCGCAGGAAAGGCAGAGCTCTGTAAGCGGTACTGCGGGGCCGTGGCGGTGAGCTGGTACCGGGCGCCGTACACATACACAGCGATCCGCACGCTGCTGGATGCCGGGGTGAAGACCAACATCCACTATGTGTTGGGAGACAACTCCATTGATGAGGCCATCCGACTGCTGCAGGACAAGGGGTTCCCTGTGGGAATCAATGCCGTGGTGTTTCTTCTGCACAAGCCGGTGGGGGCAGGACAGGTATCCAACATGCTCCGCCTGGACGATCCCCGAGTCCGGCAATTCTTCGAGTTGGTGGGCGGCCAGTATCCCTTCCGCATCGGCTTCGACTCCTGCAGCATTCCGGCCCTGATTCAGTTCAATCCGGGGCTCGCCAATGAGTCTGTGGACACCTGCGAGGGCGCCCGGTGGTCTGCGTACATCACCCCGGATATGCATATGCTCCCCTGCTCTTTTGACAACGCCAGTCCTCGCTGGGCAGTGGACCTCCGCACCCACACCATCCAGGAGGCCTGGGACAGCCCCGCATTCGAGGCCTTCCGGGCGCACTTCCGCACGTCCTGCCCAGACTGTCCCCAGCGGGCCAACTGCATGGGCGGCTGTCCCATCGTGCCGGACATCGTGCTGTGCGGGAGCGGCCAGAGGCAGACCAAAGCCAGCTGAAAGACACTTATAGAAAGGAGCGGACAACCGGATGAAGAGCTTCAACACCATCGGCTTCTGCAGCCCGGAGCAGCACTACATGGCGGACGTGGGAGACAAGGTCCGGCGGCTGGTCCGGATGGCGGACGGGGGCAAGTACTGCAGTCTCCTGGGCCCCCGGCAGTCCGGCAAGACCAGCCTGCTCTTCCAGCTGCGGCGGGAACTGCTGGACCGGTACTATGTGCTGTATGCCAGTTTCCGGATCCCCAAGGCGGCGTTCGGATCCTCCCAGGCCCTTGTCCATGCGCTGGTGCGGGAGCTGGATGCCCGGATGGAGGCCGGCGGCGTGACCGAAACCCTTTTGCAGGAGTGGAACAGCATCCCGTTGGAGGGAGAGGCCTGGGACCGCTCTCCCTTTGACTGCCTCACCCAGAGGCTCCGCAAGCTCTGTGCCAAGGCGGACCGGGGTGTGGTGCTGCTCCTGGACGGACCGGACGAGTGCCCCAACCTGGTGATCCTCAACAAACTTCTGGCGGTTCTCCGGGACGAGTATCAGAGGGGCCGGGAACTGGGAGAGCCGGCCCTCCGCAGCGTGATTCTGGCCGGCGTCCGGGACGTGCGCAGTCTGAAGGAGATAGACCGGTATGGCGAGGAGACGGAGCGGGTGAGCCCCTGGACCATCGCCTCCAAACTGTCTCTGGATCTGAACCTCTCGGAGAAGGCGATTGCGGGTATGCTTGCAGACTATGAGGCGGACAGCCAGACGGGGATGGATGTGCAGGCTATGGCCGCGCTGCTGCGGGAGTACACAGCGGGGCAGCCCTTTCTCGTGTCCCGCCTCTGCCAGGCGATGGACGAAAAGGCGGAGGAAGAGGGAGATCCGGAGCGGCTTTGGACCCGAGAGGGCTTTCTGGAGACGGTCCGGCAGATGCTGGACGAGAGCAATCCCTTCTTCGATGGCCTCCTTACCCTTCTGAAGCAAGAAAACGGGCTGAAAAACCGGATCTGGCGCCATCTCATGAACGGAGAGGCGCAGGAGTTCAACCGGTACAACCAGGAGATCTCTTTAGGCGTGGATGCGGGACTGCTGAGAAACCGGAACGGCATGGTTGCAGTCTCCTCCCGCTTCCTCGAGATGTACCTCACCCACTGGTATCTCTCCAAGGAGCATCTGGATGATTCGCTGAGGGATGCTGCCCGAGACCTGCGCAAGACGGCGATCCGGGCAGGCAAACTGGACCTGGAGCAGGTCCTGCAAGACTACAGGATGGAGTACTCTGTGCGGTATGGGTTCAACAAGGGCGGATATGAGAGTACAATCCGGATGCGCACCTTCCAGGCATTTCTGGCTGTTCTCCTCTCCAATTGGGGCACTTTCTACGTAGATCCGGACACCCGAGAGGAAAGCCAGATGGATATTTGGATCGAGATTCCGGGCCAACGGTACATCGTAGAGGTGCGTGACTGGAGTAAAGCCCATATAACGAGAGAGGATGCGAAGACGACAGTCATGCGGGACTACCTGGACCGGTACAACCTGCAAGAGGGCTATCTGCTGGGATACAACGAGCAATTTGTGTCGTCTTTTATGGAAAAGAACCCGAAGCGATATGACATAGGCGGCAGGACAGTGATAAAGGCGGAAGTCTGATGCTCTACTTACCCGGGCATGCGTCTTGCCACCATGGAGATGAGAACCTCTGCAAAAGAGAAGGCAGGAAATATGCTCGAACTGATCAGTGAATTCGATGTTCCAGATGAGAAGATAATCAGGGATGTAGAACGAGAATTTATGCTCATGATGATGCAAGACAATGAAGTCAATCGTAAGCTGATGCTGGAGATAGATCAGGCGAAATACTTGCATCCGTATGACTTTATAGACAGACTCGGTCGTACACTGCCAATAAAAATGCTCAGCACTGGCTGCAAGGCGGGAATCATAGTTGCTGCCAACCCGGATACGATAGTAGACACAGTGGAAGCGGGGTATAACGCCAGAGATGCGATCATTCGCAATGTGCGTAAGGGCAGGATGATACTCTACTATGACGATATTGCTATCGCCTGTCCGGGGAGCAAAGACTGCGAGATCGACGTTCTGTACAGCGGGATACATTTCGCGTCTCTCAATGAACTGAACGACTATCTGATGCACGAGGCATAAGTGCACCGCTTTCACCTTGCGTGTTCATGACGCTGTCACAGAAAGGTGATACCCTGTACCCGTTCGGGGGGTGCTGCAAAGTGAAGACCATATTCAAAGACGGTTGGAAACCTCATCTGCTGGTAGCCGGGCTGGGGATCTTGGCGGGGCTTGTGGTGATCCTTTTTCTTGAGGTCCCGGACACCTCTCTCTTTTCCTTCTACTACTGGTCTGCCAGCACCTTCGGGTTCTGGATGTTCTCCACGTCTCTGCTGGTCCTGCTTAGCGAGACGCGAAAGAGTGCCGCCATCCATGCGGGTACATACATCTTTCTCATGTTCCTCGTCACCACCATCCACCAGACTGTAGCGGTATACCGCGAGGCGGAGATCCCGTTTGGATCTCCTCTGGAAGTGGCCGCAGACCACCTGTACGGCTGGCTGGCATACAGTATCCCGGCGGGGGTGCTCTGTGCAATGTTGGGTGCGGTTCTGTGGTCCGGACGGAAAGACACCACCTGGGGAAAGGTGCTGCGGATCGCGCCTGCACTCTTTCTGCTGGCGGAGACGCTGTATCTCTGGTACTGCGTCTTTACCGTCCAGACCAGGCTCTTTTCCGCAGGGACGGATCTCGCATGTCTCGCTGCGTACTGCCTCTTCCTGAGATATGTGGGAGACAAGAGAAAAGAATCGTGCACAAAGGAATAACAATACAGGTCCAAATTGCAGCAGGAATCAGGGGGAATGCCGGACTCTGCTGCTTTCCTTGCTTCTGCAGAGAGAAGAGCGCCGCCGGCATGTGCCGGCGGCGCTCATATCAAGTGTGGGTTGTTGTTGTGCCTCACTTCAGCAGCTCGGCGCCGGTGTAGGTGACGTAGTAATCCGCGAAGGAGGATGCGTTGGTGTCTGCCATGGCGCCGGAGGACTGGATGCTGCCCACCAACATGGCGCAAGTGGCCTCGTCTGTTGCGGTGTACACCACGGTGTCTGAGCCGTCCACAGACAGCACATCGGTGTTGTTGGTGGTCTTCATGTCCTCTGCGTGCTTGCTGGCGTGCTCTGCGGTGTCAAAGGCATACACGGTGTACATCGCCTTTACCGTCTCCTCCTTGGCATAGATCAGAATGACGTAGTACTGCATGCCGCTGCCTGCGGACATGGCCACCGCCTCATTGGTAGGGCCAAAATACAGCGGATAGCAGGCATCGAAGTCGAGGTCGGCGGGATCGGGGAAGACGCAGTCTGCGGTGATCTGCAGGCCACCCTCGGCGAGACTGGGGGTGAAACCGCCGCTGGAGGGATTGCCGGCGGACTCGCCGCCGCCGGCAGGGGGATTGGTGGCTTCCATGCCGCTGTCTCCGCAGCCGGCGAGCAGGGAGACGCACATCATCAGGGCAAGGACGAGACAGAGCAGTTGTTTCAATTTCATTTTGGTAGCTTCCTTTCCAATTTTTGCCTTACTTTTCCTTATAGTAGAGCATGCAGTGGCAGTATCCCTCGAAATCCGGGTCTGCGCACTGGGCTTTGAACTCCTGGCAGACGCACTTGTACTCCGGCAGCCGCTCTGTGCGGCAGGGGCAGTACCCACCGGTGCGCTTCAGCCCCTCCCGGACCGTCTGTACCACGTCTGCGTTCTCATTGAGGCGGATTTTTCCCATGGTGATCTCCTCCCTCAATGGCGCCGGTCCTGGGGTGCAGGGCTGTCGTAAAGAAGGGCGGCGATGTACTGGTCCAGGATCTCCCGCTCCATGGAGCCCACATCCCGTAGGACGGGCTCCCCGCTGCGGAAGTATATGGTAGTGGGGATGTAGTGGATCTGGAACCGGTCCGCCAACTCCCGCTCCCGGCTGGTGTTCACCTTGATGAACCGCAGCACCGCGTAGTCTGCAGCGGCTGCGGCGAAGACCGGCGCCAACTCCACACAGGCGGGGCAGTAGTCTCCATAGAAGTCCACGATAGCGTAGTCTGTATGGATGAGCTCGTCAAAGGTGTCTTTGGTAGCGTGATAGATGGCCATAAGTTACACCTCCAACAGCGTTGCGCTGTATTCCTTGAGCAGCCGCAGGGCGCCGGTCTGGAAGACTTGGCTCCGCAGAGCCCACTCCGGGGTCTTGTCCCGCAGTTTCTCGCCGGTCTGGTTGTAGTAGCGGCGGGCGATGTACTCCAGCTCCGCCCGGAAGAAGTCCTCCTCCGGCATGCCGCTGAGCTGCACGGCAATTGCCGGGTAGGCCACCTCTCGCCGGAAGAGGGGCAGGATCTTCTGGTACATCTGCTCCCGGGCCTGCTCCTCGGTGAGAAAGTCCGTGCCGTCCTCCGGGACCGTGGGGTCCATCCCGTTGGCCACGGCGTTCTGGTACTCGATGTCCGTGAGGGTGCGGGCCCAGTGAGACTCCTCCTCCGGGTCTATCGAGAATGTAGAGCGGGCCACAATCTGTTCCAGGAGGTGCACCGCCAGGTGAGACTGGCTGTTCATCCGGTTGCGGGCCTCGGTGGTCTCCCAATACCAGCGGCGGTACCCCTCCACGGTGTCCACGCCCTCGATGTGCTCCAGCTGGATGAGTTCGTCTGTGATGGGGTGGGGCACCCGCCGGACGATTCTGGTCACGGTGAGGGTGAGATCGCCATCTGGCAGGGAGACGGCGGCGGAGTCCCCTGGGTGCAGGCCCAAAACAGCGCCCTCCAGGGCGGCGTCTATGAGGTGGTGGCCTGGAAAGAGCAGCAGGACGGGTTTGCTCCACCGGGCGGCAGCGCTCTCGCTTCGGCAGACCACGGTGTCCCCGGACTGTACTTCGGGTACCTCCAACTCCTGAGCGTAGGTGCCGCTGAGTTCCAGAAGTTTAGCGTCCAGCTCTGCATCGGAGACCCGCCAGAGCCGGAGCTCCGCAGGGATCTCCGCCTGGGTGAAGTCGTAGAGATGGGTCACTTTGGATTGCATGATCGATGGGTCCTCCTCTCAGGCTGCAAAGGTGAGGTCGAAATACTTGGTGTAGAGGTCGCAGGTGCCGTACAGGGTCTCGTGGGTGCCCACCGCCTGGATGCGGCCCTGGTCCATGACGATGATGTTGTCTGCGTTCACAACGGTGCGGAGGTTGTGGGCTACCACGATGGCGGTGCGCCCTTTCATCAGGCCGTTCAGGGCCTGCTGCACCTCCAGCTCGTTCTCCGCGTCCAGATTGGAGGTGGCCTCGTCCAGCAGCAGGTAGTCCGGGTCCTTGATGATCATTCGGGCGATGGCGATGCGCTGCCGCTCGCCGCCGGAGAAGTTGCCGCCCATGGCGCCCACCGGGGTGTCAAAGCCCTGGGGCAGCCTGGCGATGAAGTCGTAGCAGTTGGCCTTCTTGGCGGCGGCGATGATCTCGCTCTCGTCCGCCTCCCGGTTGAGGCCGTATGTGATGTTCTCCCGCACGGTGCCGGACAGCAGCGGGCTGGACTGCTGGATGTATCCGGTGGCGCCCCGCCACTCGTCCAGGTGGATGGTCTCCACCGGGGTCTTGCCGAAGCGGATCTCCCCCTCGTCCGGGGTGTAGAGCCGCTCCAGGAGGCTGAGCAATGTGGTCTTGCCGGCGCCGCTGGGCCCCACGATGGCGGTAACCTTGCCCTTGGGGATCAGCACCGTGACGTTTTGGATCACATCCCGGTCCTCGTAGCGGAAGGTGACGTTGTCCATAGAAATATCCGAATCCGGCTGGGTGAAGGACTTCTCACGGGTGAGCACCTCGGGCTCAGAGGACATGATCTCCGCGATCTTGGCGGTGGAGCCTTGGGTGTTTTTGAGGTTATAGTAGCAGAAGATGTAGCTGGACATGACAGAGTAGACCGTCTGGCGGAGCATGTAGATGTAGAGCAGAGAGGCCATGTCCATGGTGCCCCGCTGCACCAGAATGCTGCCGGCGATGAGGACGATGGCGCCCACAATGCCCTCGGTGCCGTAGCTGAACGGCTGGGTGATGCCGTCCAGAATGCAGTACCGCAGGTTGGCCTTGTAGTGCTCATCCACCACCTGATAGCCCAGCGCCAGGTCCGCCCGCTCTGCGGCGGCGGACTTCACCAGGGTGATGGAGCTGAGCCGCTCTGCCACAAACGTTGTTACCTCGGCAAAGCGCTGCTGGGCGATGTTGCGGACCTTGTAGATGAGTCGGCCGGGCAGCACCGTCACCACCCACACATAGGGGATCACACAGAGCAGCGCGATGGCGATGAAGCGGCTGCGCATCCAGATCTGCACCAGCACGAGGGCGGCGGTGTAGGTGTCTGTGATCAGGGTAAAGACGTAGTTTAAAGAGTAAGTGATCTCGCTGGTGTCGCTGGTGACACGGCTGATGAGGCTGGACGGGGCCTGCCTGTCGTAAAGGCGCATGGGCATCCGGATCATTTTGGTCCAGAGCCGGCGCTGAATGTTCCGCTCCGCCACAAAGCTGGCCCAGGACTGGGAGATGCCCATGAGCAGGGAGACCACCATCATCAGGAGCATCAGGCCCAGGTAGTGGTACAGGATGGAGTTGTCGTCCAGGACGGCCCCGGACAGGAACTGGGAGGAGAGGTCTGTCAGGCCCACAAACATGGTGTTCACGGACATGGCGGCGACAGTGTTCAAGATGTACCAAAGCCATGGCACATTGGGGCCCAGCACTTCCCGCAGGAACGGCCCCCAGGCCTGCTTTTGCTTGGTTTGCATGCTGCTCCCCCTCCCTTATGCCCGGCTCAGCTGAGGAACACCGCTCTGGATGCTCTTCAGGTTCCGATAGAGCTTGTTGTCCTGGGTGAGGCTCTCATCGGTGCCCACCCCATCGATGGTTCCGCTGGAGAGGACAATGATCTGGTCTGCGTGCTCCACAAATTTCAGCTCGTGGGCCACGATGATGGTGGTGCGCCCCACTTTCAGCCGTTCCATGGCCTTCTCCACCTCTGCCCGGGCCTCGGGGTCCAGGTTGGAGGTGGCCTCGTCCATCAGGAGAATCTTGGGGTTCTTCAGCAGGGCCCTGGCGATGGCCACCCGCTGCCGCTGGCCGCCGGAGAGCTTGCAGCCCCGCTCGCCCACATCGGTGTCGAAGCCGTGCTCGCTGGACTGAATGAACTCGTAGATGTTGGCGTCCTTGGCCGCCTGGATGAGCTCCGCCTCGGAGACCTCCCGCTCCAGGCCGTAGGTCATGTTGGTGCGGATGGTGCCGGAGAACATGGGGCTGGACTGGGGCACGTAGCCGATGGCCTGCCGCCAGGAGAGCTTGTTGTATGCTTTGGCATCCACGCCGCCCAGGGTTACGGTGCCGGACTCGGGGTCGTAGAAGCGCTCGATGAGGCCGAAGATGGTGGACTTGCCGGCGCCGCTGGGGCCCACCAGCGCGGTGGTCTTCCCGGCGGGGACGGTGAAGCTGATGCCCTTGAGAATGGTGTCCTGGCTGTACCGGAAGGTGACGTGATCGAAGGCCAGGTCCTGGGGCTGCTCCGGGAACGCCTTGTCTCCGCCCATGTCCTCGCTCTGCTCCACGATGACCTCCGCCATGCGCCGGGCGCTGCCCTGGGCGCTCTTGATGGTCTCGTAGTACCGAAGAATGCTCTGAAACGCACCCACCAGCATATTGGAATATCCATAAAAGGCCACCCACTTGGCCAGGGAGATGATCTGGTGGTGTACCAGATAGCCGCCGCCCACAACGAGGAGCACCAGCTGGATCAGGCTCTCCGCGCTGGTGAGGGTGCTGAGGAGGGAGGCGAATACCAGGTACTTCTTCCTGGCATCGTATATGCCGTCTATGGCCTGCTCGCCTTTGGCCTCCTCCGTCTTCTCCTTCACAAACACCTTTACCAGGGGGATGTTGGCCAGTACCTCGGCTAGATATCCGGCCAGGTCAGCCACCTTGCCCTGCAGCTTGTTGTTCCACACAAATTCCACCCTGCCGGAGACGAATGTGACCAACAGGATGATGGGGATCATGCCTGCGGATAGAAGCGCCAATGTCCAGTGGTATGAGAAGAGCACTACGAACACGCCCACGAAGCTGTATATGGAGGAGGGAAAGGCGGGAATGCCCATGGCGATGAACTCGGAGATGCGGGAGCAGTCCGTGGTGGTGCGGGTGATGAGCAGATTTGCCATGTTCCGGTCGTAGAAGGGGACCGGCAGGTTTAAGGTCTTCTCAATCATCAGCTTGCGGAAGTTTGCCTCTGCCTTGTTTTCGCCGATCCGCCCCACGGTCTGCCGCACGGCGGTGAGAATGGCGGACAGAAACGTGGTAACCACCATGAAAGTGATGGTGGCCGCGGTGATCTCGCCTGTCATGATGCGGGAGGCCACGTCCGGGATCATGAGGGACAGCTGTGCGCCAAACAGGTTGACCAGCAGCGCCAGCAGCATCCAGAGCCAGGGCATCTTCACGCTTCGAATGAGGGTGAAAAACGGCTTCCACACACCGAGCCTGTCGCCGGGCGCTTTTGGTGTCTTTTGCTTTGCCATATGTCCGCCTCCTACGTACGTTTGGGCTTGTGTTTTTCTGCTGTTTCGCATTTTAAAGCGCTGAAGAGCCGGCGTCAACGGACGGGGCGCATGCGGTGCTTTTGCCGGCAAACTCTGCGCCTTTGCCGGCGGATTTTTGCAGGGCACATCCGGTCAAAACGCTGGAAGACTGCAGGAAATGCAGGTTGCGCTTGCAATATTGCACGCTATCCGGTATACTTTGGAAGACAGGCCGTCCCCGAGACGGCGCCGGGAGGTGAGCGAATGGAGCTGCGTGTCCTTGTAGTAGATGATGAGCCCAACAGCCGGGCGCATCTGACCGCTCTGCTGCGGGAATTTCCCGATGTCGCCGTGGCGGGCACGGCGTCCGGCGGGGAGGAGGCGGTTCTTTGCCTCCGCAAGACCCCGGTGGACCTGGTGTTTTTGGACATCGAGATGGCGGACGTCAACGGCTTCGAACTGGCCCGGCACATTCGCGCCTCTTACCCCAAGGTGATGATCGTCTTTCTCACCGGGCATGTGGACTTTGCCCTGGACGGCTATGAGTTTCGCCCCCTGGACTTTCTCATCAAGCCCGTGAAGCTGATGCGGCTGGAGCGGGTCCTCACCCTGGCCAAAGAGCAGCTGGAGAACCGGGAGACCAAGGCGCCGGCCTCGGTGCGGATCGGCCTGCAGGTGGACGGCGGGCTGGAGATCATCGATGTGAGCAGCATCCTCTATCTCGAGCGGGAGGGGCGCAAGGTGTCCCTGGTCTCCACCGATGGCAAGCGCTACACCTCTTTTGACTCCCTCCAGAAACTCCAGGGAATCTTTGAGCCGTACGGCTTCTTCCGCTGCCACCAGTCCTTCCTGGTGCGATTGGACGCCATCCGGGGGATCCGCATGGATGTGTCCCGGGGCTGCCACAACATCCTCTTTGCCGAGTCCAAAGACCAGATCCCCCTGAGTCGGAGCAAGTACGCCGAGCTCCGGGAGCGGCTGGCCGGCACCGGCCTCACCATCGTCTGAGGGGGCGCCGCTATGCCGTTGGATGCATTGCCCTGGCTGCCCCTGGTGATTCCCGCCCTGGAGGGTGTGCTGGCGGCGGCGCTGGCTCTCACCCTGGCCCAGGTTGGCGCCTGGAAAGCCTATCGGATTGCCCTGCCGCTGTGTGTTGTCTTTGGAATCGTGTTTGCCCTGATCCCCTTTGCGGGCTGGGGTCTTGCCGGCCACATGGTGTTGTGTCTGGCATTGGGAGGCCTTGTGCTGCTGCTATTCAAGTCCTCTCCCTGGAATGCCGCTGCTGCGGCGGTCCTGGCGGCCCTTCTGGAGGGGATGCTGGAGCTTCTCCGGGCAACGGCGGGACCGCTTGTCCTGATCCCGGCAGCAGCTGTCCTTGCGCTGCTCTACTGGAAGAAGATCGCCCTGCTCCCGGACACCCCGGACGTGCTCATCGCCGCAGATCACCAGCAGAGCCGTCGCTTTTACTCCAGTACCGCCACCATATTGGGTGTCCTGCTCCTCACAACTGCATGGGTGTGGTTCACATGCACCGGCCTGGACGAACTCTCCGGAGCTCGCCGGGCGGCTACGGCGCTTTTTGCCGCAGCTATTGTTGCCGCCATCCTCTTTGTCCTCCGGAAGATGGCCTTTGCTGCGGTGCGCAGCATGGAGGCCGTGATCGATAAGCGCTACCAGGCGGAGCTTTTGAACCTGATGCAGGTGATCCGCTCTCAGCGCCACGACTTCAACTTCCACATCCAGGCCATCTCCGGTATGATCGAGCAGGGAAAGTACGCCGAGTGCGAGGACTACGTGCGGAGCATGGTAAAGACTGCCACGGTGATGAATGACCTCTTGCCCCTCCACGACCCGGCGGTGAGCGCCATGATCAACTCCTTCCGGGAGGTGGCCGCCCAGAAGCAGATCCAACTGGACGTGGACATCTCGGACGACCTGGGACAGATCCCCTGCTCTGTCTATGAGATCAACACTGTGATCGGAAATCTGATCCAGAACGCGGTGGATGAGGTGGAGCGCAGCGGCGGAAACAGCCTATGGATCAGCGTTTTGATCTTGAAGCGGGGCGGCAAACATATCGTTAAGGTGACAAACCCCTGCGGGAGGGATCCGGAGACCTTCCGAGACTGTTTTAAGCCGGGGTATACGACCAAGCAGTCTCACGAGGGTATCGGCCTTGCTACGGTGATGCGGATCGTGTCCAAGTATCACGGGGCGGTGTTTCCTGAGTTTGAGGACGGGGCTGTGAGCTTCATTGTCCAGATGCCCAGCCGGTTTTCTTAGGGCTGAAGCGATCAAAGAAAGTCCCCGGTCGCCGCGTGTGCAGCGACCGGGGAGAAAAAGAGGGAAGCTGTTTTGGATGGGCAGATCCCCTGTGATTTTGCGGGCAGACCTGTTCGCACTCCGGAATGCGCTTGAGAAGGAAGATGTCTCCAGGGCAGATACGCTGCATTCGTGACGCATAGCGAGGTTCCTCCTATGGTCGTGGAAAGACATAAAACGAATTACTGGATATGTTGCTTGCATTTTTCGGAGATTAGCTATATAATAAGCACCGGAGTGATGCTGGCTTTAGCGTAATTGATAGCCTGGGTGAAATTATGCTTTTTGAAAGTACGGGTGAGTAAACACGAGGAGGAAAGATTTCTATGGAGACAACTTTGCTGGAGATCCCTGTTGCGGAGGAACTTAGAGACGAGGCGGCTGAAATTTGTGAAGAGTTGGGAATCAGCCTTCCCGCGGCTATCCAGTTATTTTTGAAGCGGTTGGTATTAGTAAAGGGCATCCCTTTTCCTATGAAAATGCCAAAGAGAGACTACAAAGCCGAGCAGGCGGTGCAGGCCGCAAGAAAACTGAGTGAAGAAGCAGCCCGAAACGGAACAGCCAACATGACCATGGAGGAGATCGATGCTGAGATCGCCATCGTGCGGGCGGAGCGCTATGCGAGAGCCAAGAGAGCGGAAGCCGAGCTGAATAATAGAACAAATAAAACATAGCGAGAAATATCTACAGCACAAGCGTTCTCTATAAACTGTACCCCGAAAGATGGACGCGCCTATTTAAGCGCATGCCCGGATTGTGGACACGATTATGTGACATTTAGTCCAGGGACCCCGTAAAATGGAAAGTTGCCAGGGAACAGAATTTGTGGTAGAGTTGCGCCAATTGTGACGGCAATGGTTTCGGCTTTGCGTCTCAAAGCACGAAGACTATCCTGAGCCTGTAAAACGGAATAGCTCATCCACATGTGTGAATGAGAGATGACAAGGAGCTGCCTATGTGGGCGGCTCCTCTGTGTTTTGTCAAGGTAATTGCTCCATCCGGCCTTCCATGGACTGACTCAAGATTGTCCGGCCACTGAAAACGAAGACCGCGGCAGCCATCCGACTGAATCTGCAGAAAGACGGGTTTTATCCTGCAAGAGAGGGCTTGAAAATGAGCGCCTAGCCCATATAATGCGGAGTGGGAAAGCCCGGAGACTGCTCACGGAAATTGGGAAAATCTGTCTTTCAAAGGCAATTTCGGTAGGAAACAGTACAGTTGGAGTAATGGCATTGCAAATGGCCGCCGGATAGCACAAAATGAGACGTGATTTCCGACTTTCTTGGGATCATCCGAGTAACCGGATCATGAGCGCAAAGAGAGACAACGGCATAGAGAGAAAAGCACACACATTGGGGACCATCGTGGCAGGTACAGGCGAAGAACGCCCGGACCTGTTTGCGCACAGTGAGGTGAGCGTTTTGATGATAGCAATTGTGGAGGACGAGAAGACTGCGGCAGACAAGCTGCAGGAGTATATCAAGCGCTACGGTGAGGAGACCAGGCAGGAGTTTGAGATCCGCTGGTTCCAAAGCGGGGTGGCCTTTCTAAAGGGCTATTCCAGCATCTACGCGGTGGTGCTGATGGATATCCAGATGCCGGAAATGAATGGCATGGACACTGCAGTGGAGCTGCGGAAGTTGGACAAGAACGTCTCTCTGGTCTTTATCACCAACCTGGCAAAGTATGCGCTTCGGGGCTACGAGGTGGACGCCGTGAGCTACCTGCTGAAGCCGGTGAGCTACTTTGATTTCTCTCTCAAGTTCCGCAAGGCGCTGGACGTCTACCGAAAAAACGAGGAGCGGAGCTTTACGCTGAACTTACCCGGCGGCATTTGTCGAATCAGCACAGACAGTCTCATGTACGTGGAGATCAACCGCCATCGCTTGTACTACCACCTTGTGGACGAGGTGCTGGAGATGACGGGCGTCCTGGCAAATGTAGAAAAGCAGCTCAGTCAGTACGGCTTTCTAAAGTGCAACAAGTGTTACCTCGTAAATCCCAAGTACATCGTGAGGGTACAGGGCCACGAGGTCACGGTGGGCAATGAGGTCCTGCAGATCAGCCGGCCCAGGCGGGCAGGCTTTTTGGCGGAGCTGGCAAACTGGTATGCCGGGTCCGGAGGGGAGGGAAAATAGTGGACATCGGATTTGTGTATCGGGCGATCATCCTGGAGTTCCTCCTGGAGCTCTACGTCTTCTATGCCCTCACAGCATGCGAGCTGCACCGCAGACAGCGTTTTCCCCTGAGACTCATTGCCGGGGCAGCGGTTCTGCTGGTGGCAGCCTATCCTGTGGCGGCGATCTATCAGCGGTTTGGCAACGATGTCTGGGGCAGGAGCTTTGTGTACCTGCTGCTCTTTAGCCTCTCGGTGGTGCACATGTGCTTTGTCTTTGACGAGGGCAAGAGTACGGTGCTTTTCTGCTGCTCCGTGGCCTATGCAGCCCAAAACCTCACCTATAAGCTGTTCCTGATCCTGTGGTGTGGCATCCGCCAGCTGCGCCTCTGCGATGGATGGGGTTCCAACTTTGACCTCATCTACCACATCCTCTACTACGCCTTCTTTGTCGCGGCGGCAGCGGCGGTGTATTTCTTCCTGGTCCGGCGGCTGTTGCCGTATCTCTCCAACCGGAGACTGGACAAGGGCATGTTCGCCCTGGCTGTGCTGATCCTGGGCCTCACGGTGATCCTCTGCTCTTTCGAGGACATCTACTTTGCTATGCTCTCAGACGGCGGCGAGAACCGGTACACGGTCTTTGAGTACTTCGTGCTCCGCCAGACCGGCAATGTGTTCTCCGTGATCTGCTGCGCCATGGTGCTGCTTTTGAGCTTTAAGACGGTAGAGGGGAAAGAACTGCAGCAGCAGCTCCAGTACCTCCGCCATGCGGTGCACCAGAGCCAGCGGCAGTATGAGATCTCCAAGGACACCATAGACCGGATCAACGTGAAGTGTCATGACATCCGCTACCGCCTGGAGATGATGGCGGCTGCCCACCAGGACGTGTCCCCGGAGGACATGGGGGATCTCCAGGAGAGCATCTCCATCTATGACGCCTCGGCGGAGACCGGCAACCATCTCCTGGACGTCCTTCTTACGGAGAAAAGCTTGTACTGCGAGCAGAACGGGATCTCCTTCTCCTGCATGATCGATGGGGCTCGACTCTCGTTCCTCCGAGACGGGGATTTGTACTGCCTCTTCGGCAACATCGTGGACAACGCCCTGGAGGCCGCCCGCCAGATCCCGGACCGGGAGCGCCGGGTGGTAAATCTGGTGGTGAAGACCAAGGGCGGTATCCTGCTGATCCAGGAGGACAACTACTACACCGGCGAGTTGGAGTTCCGGGACGGACTGCCCCAGACCACCAAGGAGGACCGGGACTGCCACGGCTTTGGGATGCAGTCTATCCGCATGATCGTCCACCACTACGGCGGCGAGCTCACAGCCTCCGCCGAGGAGGGAATCTACCACTTGAGCATCGTCTTCAGCCTGGATGGGCAGCCTGTTGGGGAACCTGCAGGGCAAAAGGCATAAGCGTCAATAGAACATCGGTTCCAGTTTGAGGAGCGCCTGTTGCAAGAGCGGGCGCTCCTTTTGTTGTGCCGGGACGCTGGAAATTGGTGGGAAAGACGAAGGGGCAGGGCTCAAGGGGCATTGCCATTCGAACAGAAGGAGTAAAATCGCATACAGTTTGAGGATTACCCCTTGCAAAGAGAAAAATGCCTATATATTATCCCGGCGAACCTGCTCCAATCGGCAAAATACACATACGGGGCAGAAAAAGGATAAGGAGATGCGTACAACATGAAGAAGAAAGTCCTTGCATTCTTGTTGGCAGCGGCTATGCTGCTCGCTCTGTCCGCGTGCGGCGGCGGAGACAGCAAGACCACCAATCCTCCGGCAACCCAGGCGCCTGCCACCCAGGCCCCTGAGGAGAACAACCAGACGCCGGAAGAGAACAACACCCCGGACACCTTCGGCGGCGAAGTCATCGCGGACTTTGCCAACGGCGCAGATCCCACCGGCAACGTGTTTGCGTCCGATGGCTGGTCCAACGGCAGCGTGTTCGACACCTTCTGGAAGGGCGATTGCCTGACCTATTCGGACGGCCAGATGCACCTCAGCATCAAGGACGCCAACGGCGAAGTGGACCAGACCTACTACTCCGGCGAGGCCCGCACCAACAACTACTACGGCTACGGCGATTTTGCAGTTTCCATGAAACCTGCAAAAGCAGAGGGAACTGCAAGCACGTTCTTTACCTGCACCGGCCCTTATGACATCAATGCAAATGGCGAAGAAAATCCCTGGGATGAGATAGATATCGAATTCCTGGGAAAAGATACCACCGGCGTTCAATTTAACTATTTTGTGAATGGACAGGGCGGACACGAGTACTGGTATGAACTTGGCTTTGACGCCTCTGAGGATTTCCATGAGTACGGCTTCCGCTGGACGGAAGACTCCATCAGCTGGTATGTAGATGGCCAGCCCGTGTACACCGTCACCACTGCTGAAAATGGCGACCTGCCCAAGACCGCCGGCCGAATCCTCTGCAACTTCTGGGCCGGCACCAAGGACGCAGAGGGCTGGATGGGCCCGTACACCCTGAACGAGGCCACTGCAGACTATAAGTACATCAAGACCTCCGCAGTGGGCGCTCCTCTGATCCCCGAAGAGGGCGGCGAGGGCGAAACCACTGCCATCCCCACCGACGGTCTGAAGATCGACTTCAGCCAGGGCATGCCGGAGAACGGCGCCTTCTTCCCCTCCGACGGCTGGTCTAACGGCAGCGTGTTCAACACCTTCTGGAAGGGCGACATGGCCTATGTCAGCGACGGCGTGTTCCACCTTGGCATCAAAGACGCCAACGGCGAAGTGGAGCAGGGCTACTACAGCGGCGAGGGCCGTACCGCTCTGCACTATGGCTTTGGCTCTTATCGTGTGTCCATGAAGCCTGCAAAAGTAGAGGGAACAGCAAGTACATTCTTTACATGCACCGGCAACTATGACATCGGTCTTGATGGAAATCCCAATCCCTGGGATGAGATCGATATCGAATTCTTAGGTAAAGATACAACTGGAGTTCAATTTAATTACTTTGTAGATGGACAGGGCGGCCACGAGCACTGGATTGATCTCGGCTTTGACGCCTCTGAGGCATTCCATGAGTACGGCTTTGACTGGACCGAGGACTCCATCACCTGGTTCGTAGACGGCCAGCCCGTGTACACCGTCACCGAGGCGGATAACGGCCCGCTGCCCAAGACCAATGGCAGAATCCTCACAAACTATTGGTGCGGCACGCCGGATGCTGAGGGCTGGATGGGCAAGTACACCCTCAGTGACGCAACCGCAGACTACCAGTGGATCAGCACCACTGCCACTGGTGTGGACCTCCAGGGCGGCGCCCAGGGGGCAGGCTAATCCCAAGAAATCATCGGCAATCGGCCGGGATTGGAGATAACGCGGCGCTCCCGCCCTGGGGGCAGGGCGGGAGACGGGCCGCGGATGGGATAGTAAGAAAATGGAATATTTGAAATGCGTTTGTGCCGTGTTCGTTGGCATCTGGCTCTGCTTTGCAGTGCTGCTCCTCCACTACGGGGTGTTTGCAGTGCTGGGGATCTTTAAACGGCGGACATTTCAGCAAACGGACCGGAAGCTGAAATACGGCATCATCATCGCCGCCCGCAACGAGGAGACGGTGATCGGGCCGCTGCTGGACAGCATCCGCGCCCAGAACTACCCGAAACACCTGCTCACGCCATTTGTGGTGGCACACAACTGTACAGACCGCACGGCGGAGATCGCCCGGGCCCATGGTGCCGTGGTGTATCCGTATAACAACGCAAAGGAGCGCACCGCAGGCTATGCGTACCGGTACCTCTTCCAGCAGATCCGCCGGGACTGGGCAGATCAGCCTTTTGATGGCTATTTTGTGATCAACGCAGACAACGTCCTTAGCCCGGACTATGTGGCTCGGATGAACGATGCCTTTGTGGAGACCGAGGGCAAGCATGTGATCACCTCGTATCGGGACTCCGGCAACTTTGCAGACAACGTGATGTCCTGCCTCTACGGGATCTTCTTTCTATCTGCCTGCCGGTATGAGGCCAGGGGGCGCACCGTATGCGGGGTGAGCACTCGGATCTCCGGAACTGGATACGTGATGCCGGCCAAGCTGGTGGAGGACGGGTGGGAGTACGTCACCCTCACCGAGGACTGGGAGTTCTCGGCGGACCAGATTTCCAAGGGCACCAAGATCCTCTACTGCGATGACGCCATCTTCTATGACGAGCAGCCCACCACGATGCCGGTGATGCTCCGGCAGCGGCTGCGCTGGGCGTGCGGCCACATGATCGTGTTTTTCACCCGCTTCAAAGCCCTCTGCCGGGCCGTCTTCTCCCGGCAGAGCGGACTGGACCGCAAGAGCCGCTTTTCGGCTTACGACATCGCCATGTCTATCCTCCCGCTGGGGGTGATCAGCCTGGTGCTGATGGCGGCCACCTTTGCGGCCTTTGCGGCCAGTCCCCATTTCGGCGTGCCTGCTGCAGTGCTTCGGCGGCTGGGGCGCTTTCTCCTGCTGCTCACGGCCATCTCCTGGGGGATCACGGTGCTCTTCGGCGCCTTGCTGGTGGCCCTGGAGCACAAGCGGATTCCCAAAATGCCGCCGCTCCGTATGGCATGTGCCCTGCTGCTGTGGCCGCTCTTTCTCACAATCAACATCTTTCTCGACGTGGCATCCCTCTTCTGTCCCAACCTGGAGTGGAAGACCATCCCCCACCGGGGCGCCGCGGAGAGCTGTACGCCCAAAGCGCCGGCAGAGCAGACGCCGGCTTGACCCAATGATTTTGTATCAGGAGGGATTTCTGTGGCAAACAAAAAAGCGAAAAAAGAAAAGAAGCGCCTGAACCCGAAGGCCTATACCGCCATCTGGTGCGTGGTAATGGCCATTCTGCTGGCGGCTTCCGCAATCGTCCCCTACATCGCCACCAGCCGCTATGACCTGGTGCTGCGGGACATCTTCGGCGAGCAGGCGATCACGCTTAAGACGGTGGACGGCGTGGACGCCCAGTACTATAAGCGCGGCATCACAGACTCCGCCGAGCTGCAGAGACTGGAGCAGGCATATACCCGCAGCGCCGGCGCCGAGGGCTTTGTCCTGCTGTATAACAAGGCCGAGGACGGCAAGGGCCTGCCTGTGGCTGCCGGTTCCAAGCTGAGTCTCTTCAGTTCGTCCTCGATTGACGTGCTGGCCGGCGGCACCGGCTCCGGCGTGAGCACCATCTCCAGCGATATGCGCACCGCCCTCACCGAGCAGGGTTTCAGCGTGAACGAGGCACTCTGGAAGTTCTACACGGACAACAAGGACAAGTACAAACGGGGCGATGGCTCCATCATGTACGGCGGCGATGAGGACTGGACCATTCGGGAGGCCCCGATCTCCGAGATCCCCCAGGACGCCCTGTCTGAGGCCGAGGGCACGATCCCCGTGGTCTTCCTGGCCCGTACCGGCGGCGAGGGCCGCGATCTGGGCCGCTACATGGGCAAGTGGACCTCCATCGAGGAGGACAAGAGCAAGCACTATCTGGAGCCCAACTCCGTGGAGCTGGAGCTGATTGGCTATTTGAACGACCACTTTGACAATGTGGTGATCGTGGTCAACACCAACAACGCCTTTGAATGCGGCTGGATTGAGGACTATGAGAACATCTCCGCCGTCCTCTGGGCCCCCGGTGCCGGCGGCGATGCCTGCCGCTCCATCGCGGACGTGCTCTCCGGCGCCGTGAACCCCAGCGGACACCTGGTGGACACCTTTGCCTACGATGCATTTTCCTCGCCAGCCATGCAGAACATGGGCGACATGATGCTGACAAACGGTGGGCAGGATGTAGAGGCCGCTGTCTTCTATGACGAGGGCATCTATGTGGGCTACAAGTACTATGAGACCCGCTACACCGACAAGGTCCTGGACCAGGGCAACCCTGGCGACTACGACTATGCCAGCACAGTGCAGTTCCCCTTCGGCTACGGCCTGAGCTACACCACCTTTGACTGGTCTGACTTCACCATGTCCGACATGAAGGACAACGGGGACATTGATCTCAGCGTCACCATCACCAACACTGGTGACGTGG
The DNA here is from genome assembly GCA_947629915.1 of uncultured Oscillospiraceae bacterium. Taxonomy (GTDB): domain Bacteria; phylum Bacillota; class Clostridia; order Oscillospirales; family Oscillospiraceae; genus Enterenecus. The sequence continues at coordinate 21,753 of CANRFN010000076.1, forward strand.
CCGGCAAGGAAGTGGTCCAGGTCTATCTGAGCGCTCCCTACACCGACTATGACCGCACCAACCATATCGAAAAGTCCGCCGTCTCTCTGGTGGGCTTCGGCAAGACCCAGGAGCTGGCCCCCGGCGCCTCTGAGACCGTGACTGTAACGGTGAATCAGAAGGACTTCATCAGCTACGATGACGTCCAGGCCAAGACCTACATCCTGGAGGCCGGCGACTACCTCCTCACCGCAGCCCCCAATGCCCACGCCGCAGCGGACAACATCCTGGCGTACAACGGCACCCAGGTGGAGCCCCTCTTTGGCGGCGCCGATGCCGGTTTTGTGGGCAAGTGGACCTATGACTACACAGACAACGGCGGCGTAGACAACCAGAACTTCCGGCTCAGCGCCATCGGTGTCGAGATCACCAACCAGTTCGATTTCGCCCATCAGGATGAGTTCACGCCTCGGGATCAGTTTTTGACCCGTCAGGACTGGGTTGGCACATTCCCCCAGACACATGGCAACCAAGACAGCCGCCGGGATAGCCCGTATTCCGAGAAGAACGGCTACACCTGGGAGCTGGAGGTCTCGGACAACATCCGGGATATGATCAAGGCGAAAGGCGCTGCAGCCTCATTGAACCCCACTCCAGAGAGTGATGCCGCCGCCAAGGCCGGCCAGTACAACCAGAAGGGCGACCTCCAGCTCATCGACTTCCGCGGCCGCGACTTCGATGAAGTGGAGGCCGAGGGCGGCTGGGATGCCCTCATCGACCAGATGGACGTCCAGGAGCTCCACGACATCATCCGCAACGGCGGCTATCAGACCATCGCCAGCGGCACCGCTGCCAAGCCCCGGGCCGTAGACTTCGATGGCCCGTCCGGCTTGAACGAGGGCGGCATCACCCACGAGCCGTACTCCATCACCTATCCCTGCGCCACTAACCAGGCTGCCTCTTGGAACCGGGAGAACGCCTATTACCACGGCTACTACGTGGGCGAGGACGGCCTGGCCGCAGACGGCAACTGGGGCAACCACACCTTTATCGGCATCATCTCCGGCTGGTATGGTCCGGCCATGAACATCCACCGCACGCCGTTTGCCGGCCGTAACTTCGAGTACTATTCCGAAGACGGCTTCCTCTCCGGCGAGATGGCTCTGGAGGCCTCCACTGCCTGTGCCCAGAGCGGTGTCTATGCCTACATCAAGCACCTGGCCCTCAACGACCAGGAGGACCACCGCAGCCATGTGGCCACGTTCGCTAACGAGCAGGCCATCCGCGAGATCTATCTGAAGCCCTTCCAGACCTGCATCGAGCAGCGGGGCACACAGAGCATCATGGTCCAGGAGTATGATCCGGACACCAGGACCTACACCCAGACCGAGAAAGAGATCCCTGTGGTGATGGCTGTGATGAGTTCCTTCAACCGTGTTGGCTGTACCTGGGACGGCGGCAACTACAACATGCTCACCGGTGTGGTCCGCAACGAGTGGGGCTTTGATGGCACCATCATCACGGACTACGATGGCGGCGGCACCATGGACACCGAGCAGTGTATCCGTGCCGGTGGCGACCTGAAGCTCACCGGCTTTTGGACAGATGCCGTGCTGGACATCACCAATCCCGCCTCTCAGTACTATGCCCGGCAGGCCGTGAAGCACATCCTCTACACCACAGTGAACTCCAACGCCATGAACGGCTATGTCCACGGCGTGGATGTGATCACCAGCCCGTTTGCCAACTACATGCTGATCGTCTACGCCCTCTGGGCCATCACCGCGGTTGTTGTGGTGGTTGGCATCGTGAAGATCGTAGGGCGCTGGAAAAAGCAGCCAAAGCCCAAGAAGGCCTGAACACACGATCACCCGGGAGCGATCCCGGTGATGATACCATTCTCCAATCCCGCATAGAGCCCCGCCGGCGTGCAGCCGGCGGGGCTCCCTATATCTCCCGGCATTTGTGAGGCATGCAGGCGAAGGGAAGGAGGCTCCGTAGCTGATGATGTCTCTCCGTTCCGCGGGGCAGGCCAAGGTAGACCATGTAACGGAGAGGACATCTCCCCGAAATTAAGCATTTACCCTGTTTACTTTTCTGGTAGAAATGCTATAATAGGAGAGAGGGGGGTATGGCAAGATGCTTGGCAAATACATAGCATACTATCGACTGAAGAACAATATGACCCAAGAAGAACTCGCACCGTTGCTCCAGATGTCTCCCGCAACGCTTGCTCAATACGAAAATGGCAATGTAGTTCCGTCATTCGCAGTACTGGAGAAAATCGCTGAGAGGTTGAATGCCGATATCTGTGACTTCCTAGCCTACCGAAATGAGCATCTGACGTTTGTTCACGGTGAATTCAGAAAAGACGCCAGACTTACCGCTATTCAGCAGGACTTTATTCGTCTGTCCGTGGAAGAATATCTCAACCGTTTCTACATTATTGTAGAGATTTTAGGGGAGGATGTTCTGCCGTCAGTACCGGCCTGTCACGGCATAGCACTGTCTTCGGATGCTGAAGAGAATGCAAAAGCTCTCCGAGCGTTTTTCAATTTTCCTGGAGATGGACCGGTCAAGGATCTTGTCCGGACACTAGAGGATAAGGGAGTTCTGGTCTGTTTCCTGGACTTCGAGAGCGATGCGTTCTCAGGGATGAATGGCTTAGTGAACGGTAGACCCTATATTGCCGTAAACGGAAACATGTTGCCGGAACGAATCCGCTCAACAATTGTGCATGAGATGGCTCACTTTATTTTTGAGTGGCCGAGCGATCTCGAAAACAGTGATATTGAGAATAGAGCAACTGCAATTAGCGGAGCGTTCCTCTTCCCCAAAGAAAATGCAAAAAGAGAACTGGGGAGCCACAGAAGTGCAGTGTCGACCGATATGGAGATTATTTGTAGGGACTATGGCATTTCGATGAGCTTGCTTGCAAAAAGAGCGTACCTCTGCGGCATTATTGGCGATGGCGCAATTGATGCTTATTTTTCAAAACGAGAAAAGCGTGACTGGATGCGAAACGAACCCGTTAGGATTGCGAAGGAAGAACCCATGCTGTTTTCCAGACTTGTGTTCAGGGCAGTGACTGAATACGAGATTACCATTGAGAAAGGAGCAGAACTACTAAAGCAGTCCTATATCTATGTTGCAAGCCATTGCTTTCCACAAGAGGAGTAAAAGATGCAGAATATTACCAAATACATCAGCAGCGATTCGAATGTCTGGATTGATTTTGATATAATAAAGCATCTTGAACTTCCGCTTGAGCTGCCATGCGTTTTTCTTATGAGCGCTATTGCTTTTCGAACGGAGCTTCGTAGGCCTGGCTTGGTCGAGACGCTTGTCAAACTCGGACTCCAAGAGGTGTCGCTCACGGAAGAGGAGATCACACTTGCCAGTGAGTTGGTGAAAAAGTATACTAAGCCGTCTTTATATGACTGTATGGCGTTGGCAATTGCCAAAGTCAGGAATATTACGCTTCTGACAGGCGATGGGCCGTTAAGAAAGGCTGCCGCAATTGAGGGAGTACAGGTAGTAGTGATCCGCGTCAATGTGATTTGAGTTAAAAGTAAGAGCCCTAAATGGAGCCTAAGAAAATGCACACCCCAAG
>CANRFN010000077.1 GCA_947629915.1 uncultured Oscillospiraceae bacterium
TCTTTGACCTTACGTCAGGTTCATTAGCTGTGGCCTCGGCTATGCTTGGGTCATTGCTGCCCGTCTTGACTCTTCTGCGCCATTCTGGACACTCGAATTCAGTACGCAGTGCGTGCTGAATTCATTTATCACCGAGACATCTGCCTATCCCCCGGACTTTACGTCGGTTTCTCAGCTGCAGCCTCGGCTTTGCTAGATCATTGTAGCCCTTCATGACCCTTCTGCGCCATTCTGGACACTCAAATTCAGTACGCAGTGCGTGCTGAATTTATTTGTCGCCAAGGTCTCTGCCTTTTCCCCGGACTTTACGTCGGTTTCTCAGCTGCAGCCTCGGCTTTGCTAGATCATTGTAGCCCTTCATGACCCTTCTGCGCCATTCTGGACACTCAAATTCAGTACGCAGTGCGTGCTGAATTTATTTATCGCCGAGGCCACTGCCAATTCTCTGACCTTACGTTGGTTCCTTGGCTGTGGCCTCGGTTCTACTTCAGTCATTGCTGCCCGTCTTGACTCTTCTGCTGCCAATCTGGACCATCAAATTCAGTACGCAGTGCGTGCTGAATTTATTTGTCGCCGAGGCCACTGCCAATTCTTTGACCTTACGTCAGGTTCATTAGCTGTGGCCTCGGCTATGCTTGGGTCATTGCTGCCCGTCTTGACTCTTCTGTGCCATTCTGGGCCCTCGGGATTTGCCACACGCGATGTAGCGAGATTGGGAGACAGCCTTAGGCAAGGTTGCTTCTGTTCCACCCCAAGGCATCAGGGCGGCAGCATTTCCCCCTTCTGGAAGTCATCCAGCTGGAGCCATCTCCTCAATTCCTCTTCCGTGGGCATGCTCGTAAAGTACTTAGCGACATAGATCTGCTTATAGCCCTCGGGCAGGGTGTACCAAACCACGGTGTCATCCTTGCTCTTGCAAAGCAGTAAGCCGATCGGAGGGTTTTCACCTTCGTCCGTCTCCCTACGGGTGTAGTAGTTCACATACATCTGCATCTGTCCCACATCCTGAGGGGTCAGTGCACCCGACTTCAGGTCGACAAGAAGCTTGTAGTTGTATTTGGTATTGCGGAACACCAGGTCGACTCTGAAGATTTTTCCGTTGATGACAATTTTGGCCTGCTTCTCGCTGAATTCGAAGCCGCTGCCAAGCTCCTTCGTAAACTCGTGGAGGTGATCGTAGACCGCCTTCTCAAACTCGTCCTCAACGAAGTGGTCCTCGCTGAGGCCGAGGAACTCCATCATATACGGATCTCTCAGGCTTCTCTCAGCCAGCGGCTCGAGCTCAATCGGCGATGCCGTGCCATGGTTTGCCAGAAGGCGTTCGTACGACATGGTATGGATCTGCCGTTCAAGCTCCCGTGAACTCAACTTGCCTTTAGCGCACTCTTCCGCATAAAAGGCGCGGACTTTGTCGTCCTGCACCCGCATCAGCAGACGGTAGTGGGTCCAACTCAGCTTGTCGCTCAGTTTGCTGCAGTCCGGGAACATGCAATAGAACTTCCGCATGTTACGGAGATTCGTCTCGCTGAAGCCCTGGCCAAATTCAGCCGTCAGCTTCTCTGACAGATACTTCAGCATGCGCTTGCCGTACTCAGCGCGGTCATTCTCACCGCAGGCGCAATAAATCTGCTTGCCGATCTCCCAATAGGCACCAACCATAATGGTGTTGACCGCCACGCTCACCCGGTACTTAGCACTGATGATGGTAGCGCGGATGCCGTCATAGGTCTCTTCGGGTTTGTAAAGCGGGATATCGTCCATAGTATCCTCCTTTCTATAAGTTTCTTCTGCACCTGCATCCTTCGGAGGACCACGTCCCCGACTCAATATGGCTTCTGCAGACAGGCGATGCTCACATTGGCCGGCAGAGATCTGGGACATGCTCACCTGCATGTGATAGCCTGCAACAGTGCCAATGGACTTCGTTCCCGCAATGCTTACCTCAGCACAGCGGTAGTTCTTTGCGCCCTGCTGGCCCCATTCCGTTGCCCGGTTGGCGAGAAAGCCCGACTTCAGGGTGGCGAAGGTTTCCCTGCCCACTGCCGCACGCACGAGCAGCCAGACAAGGCCCACGCCCAAGCAGAGGTAGGGGACGCAGCGCCAGATGCAGAGGCAGGCCATGATTGCCAGCCCCACTGCGAAAAAGCCCCTTACCGCACCCGCAATCTTCGATTTCGTTTCGCTCATCATGCTCTCCTTTCCAGTATACAATTGCCACCAACCTCTGGTAGACCTCCAGGATCTTCGAAGTCTTCTATTCAGGCTCTGCCAGGGCGAGCATCAATTTGCTCACAGGCACCCTTCCGAGGAGCTTGTCCACCCAGGCGGTCCCCTGCCCGATACGCCGCCCCTCACCGTCATACCATGCCGCTTCATCCTCATGTACTTCACCTCTCTATTAGCAACATACGATTCAGCTCAAAAAAGCGTTCAGGGTTTTCGAGCTAATTCGTGTAATCCCGATGATCTTTGTGCAATCTCCCGGGCGTTTTTCCAGTCTTAGTCTGGCGCCGTGTACAACACGTCTGTACGCCCTGAACCGCCTGCCTCTATACCCCTTTACTACTTAAATACGGTTGAGCTCGAAAAGGCGTTCAGGTTTTTCGAGCTTATTCGTGTAATCCCGATGATCTTTGTGCAATTTCCCAGGCATTTTTCCAGTCTTAGTCTGGCGTCGTGTACAACACGTCTGCACGCTCTGAACCGCCTGCCTCTATACCTCTCTACTATTTAAATACGGTTGAGCCCGAAAACGCGTTCTGGGTTTTCGAGCTCATTCGCGAATTTTTAGCGACCTTCGCGTATTTCTTCCTTGATCTCCCGGCGCTCAGGGCAAAAGAAATCTCCCCAGCCGCACTACACAGCTGAGGAGATCCCGAATCATTCACTTGTCATACCGCCTACGGCATGTTTCTCAGACACCCAGTACCTTCCGCACAGCTTCCGCCAGGGCAGTCACCGGCTCCCCCACAGACGGGATCCGGATCACATTCTCGAACTTGCCCTGCTGTTCAAGGCAGAAGTCAATGTGTTGGGCACACCAGCAGTCCGCTTTCTCGCCCCGCTCCAGGATCCTCTCCAAGACGGTGGCGTGGTTGGACTCCAGCAGGATGTGCTTCACAGGAATGCCGCTCTCCCGGAGAGGCCTGGCAAACTTCTCGAAGGAGTCCGGAAGAGCCAGGGTCATGGGAACGTAGAGGATCCCGTCATAGTGGGCGGAGATGTCCTGCAGCAGTACCACGCACATCTCAAACCAGCGGGTATAGCACTCGAACAGAGCCCCATTGTACATCTCCTTCGGCAGGGTATCCCGGGCTGCGTTCCCCACAGCCTCCGCGTCAAAGACAAATCCCTTGGGGCCATCGCGCACCAGCTGTTCTACCAGCGTGCTCTTCCCCACCCCATACGGTCCGTTGATCCACACAACCATCGCGGTCCACGCCTCCAGGTCTCAATCTATCCATCGCCATACAGCCTCTCGATCCTCACCTGCTCCGCCAGCTGCCAGACCAGCTCCACCGCCGGCGCCTGCGAGCCACTGCAGGTCACACTGGCGGCACCCATGGCCATGGCGAGCTTCATCTGTGCCATGCGGTCCAGGCCTCTCTCCAACCCATAGGCCATGGCGGCCACCACAGAGTCTCCGGCCCCCACGGTGTTCACCGCCTGCACACGGGGAGATGCTGCCTGAAAAGCGCCCTCCTGGCTGAGGAATATTGCACCCTCCGCTCCCAGGGAGATCACCGCTTCCTGCACACCGGCCCGCAGCAGCTCCCCGCCGCCGGCCAGCAGTTCTTCCCGGGTGGAGAGACTTCGTCCCAACACCCCAGACAATTCCTCCCCGTTGGGCTTTACCAGCCACGGCTTGGCCTGGATCCCCAGCTGCATGGCGGCTCTGTCTGCGTCCAGGAACACCCGCGCCCCCAGCGCCTGAAACCGCCTGATCCACTGGGCGTAGATCCCAGGCTCCGCCTGTGCCGGCAGACTGCCAGACAGGATCACAATGTCTCCGGGGTGCAGCAGACCCGCGATCTTCTCCCGCAAGGTCTCTATGGCACGGGCATCCGCCGCCGGTCCCGGCTCGTTCACATCTGTGGTCTCCCCAGACACCGGGTCTGTGATCTTCAGATTGGTGCGGGTCTCCCCGGCCAGTTCCGTATGCAGCGTCTCCAGTCCCATGCGGGCAGCCTGTTCCAGCAGCCAGGTGCCGGCACTTCCCCCAACCAGCAGACACGCCACGCTCGCCATGCCCAGGCTGGCAAGGCACTTGGAGATGTTCAGCCCCTTGCCGCCGGGATCCCTCCGGACAGACTGGATGCGGTTCACCTTCCCTGCGGCAAAGCCCGGGATCACCACAGACTTGTCCACAGCCGGGTTCAGGGTAACAGTGTAGATCATGGGCGCGTTCCTCCTGTTGTCTCTTCACTGCCCCCATGATACCGCAAAAAGTCAGCCTTGGGAACCGGTTTTTCGGCCGAAGTGCGGATTCTCAGACCCCAGCCCCGTCTCACGCCATCGATCATACCGCAAAAGTCTCGCTCAGGGAATGGTCCTGGCAGTTCAATTCCCGCCTTACTCCAGACTCCGCACTTTCCCGCCATTCTCTCAATTTTCCCTCTGGACTTTCCCGCCCCTCCGGTGTATTCTTGGCCCGAGATTGAGAGGGGGCTTTTCCATGTCCGTTCCGCAAGATGCATACAGCCAGCCCGCAGGCACCGCCGGGGATGCCGGCCGGATTTTGGTCTCCACCACGCCGGCCTTGGAGGGCTATCACATTGCACAGTACATCCAGGTGGTCTCCGCCCAGACCGTCCTGGGCACCGGGCTCTTCGCTGAGATCGCTACCTGGGTGGCAGACAAATTCGGCATCGAGTGCACCGTGATCGAGCGCAAATACGCCGCCGCCCGTGCAAAGTCCCTTCAGAAGCTCCAGGAGGAGGCACTGTCTGTGGGGGCAGATGCGGTGATCTCCGCCTCCTTCACATACTCCTCCAACTCCAGGAGCATGATCTGCGTGATCGCAACCGGCACCGCCGTAAAGACGGTGCGGTGAAACATTTGGCCTGGAGAACACCGTTCCATCCAAGTACACCGCCCAACGCAGTGCAAAACATGCCCCCAGAGCCGGCCGGCTCTGGGGGCATGTTGTTGGTCTGTCCGTATCTCAGGGATTACACGCCGGAGTATGCGGCGAAGCCTGCATCGATGGGGAGCACCACGCCGGTGATGGCGCTTGCGGCCTTGTCATCACAGAGGAAGAAGACGCCGCCGAGGAGCTCTTCCGCATCCACGAAGCGGCCCATGGGTGTGCCGTTCAGGATCTTGGCGGAGCGGGCCGTGGGGCTGCCGTCCGGGTTGAAGAGCAGGGTCCGGTTCTGGTTGGACACCAGGAAGCCCGGGGCGATGGCGTTGCAGCGGATGCCGGACTTGGCGAAGTGGGTAGCCAGCCACTGGGTAAAGTTGCTGATGGCCGCCTTGGCGCCGGAGTATGCCGGAATCTTGGTGAGGGGGATATAGGCGTTCATGGAGCTCACGTTCAGGATGACGCCGCTCTTGCGCTCCACCATGTCTTTCGCGAAGATCTGGGTGGGGAGCAGGGTGCCCTGGAAGTTGAGTTTGAACACGAAGTCCACGCCGGAGGGGTCCAGATCAAAGAAGGTCTTCTGGCCCTCTTTGGCCTCGTGCTGGTACTCGTTGTCTGTGGTGGCCCGAGGGTTGTTGCCGCCGGCGCCGTTCACCAGGATGTCCACCGGGCCAAGGTCCTTCAGGATCGCCTCGTGGGCGGCCTGGATGGATTCCGGCTCCAGCACGTTGCACTTGTAGCCGTTCAGCACAAAGCCCTCAGCCTGCACCTCTTCGGCCAGCTTCTGTACGGCGGCCTCGTTCAGGTCCAGAGCGGCCACTTTGGCGCCCGCCTGGGCAAAGGCCCGGGCCATCACGGAGCAGAGCACGCCGCCGGCGCCGGTAACCACTACGGTCTTGCCGCTAAAATCCACATGGAGGGGGAGATCAATCACTGTAAAGACGTCCTTTCAGATCAGATTAGAGGTTCCAGGGGATCGGCCTCTGCCTTATACTCTGGTGTCCCAGCGGCCGCAGAAGACGGTGTCCTCCGCCACGCCCAGGAAGGGGCTCTTGCCGGTGAGCTTCTCGATGGCGGCCCGGATACACGCCCGGTCCGGGGCGTAGGCGTTGATAAACGTCTTCACATTGGGCACATCGATCATGTGGTTGGTGTAGTTCAGGGAGATGGCCGCAGTGGGGATCTCCAGGTTGTACCAGGGCAGCTCGCAGGAGTGGTTGCAGCTCCAGCGGAGCCGGACGTGGTTCTCCTGGGCGTATCCCTTGACGTTGATCACAATGAGCGCGATATCGTTCTCCGCGGTGAACTCCGCCCGGGTGCCGTGGGTCATCATGAGGGCCATGTTGCCGGGGTTCACGCCCCGCTCCACCTCGAGGTCGTGGAAGTTGGGGCAGAGGTGGACCTCGAAGCCGGCACGCTCCAGCTCCTCGATCACCACCTGCTTCACCGGGTCTCCCTTGTATCCCTTGGATGTAGGCGTGGACTGGACGTACACCAGGAACACCCGTTTCTTCTCGGCGGGGTTCACCGGGATCATCCCGATGGTGTCCTTCACCAGGGTTACAGACTTCTCCGCGGCGATGCGGGTGTACTCCCTGTGCTCGGCGCACCCCACCCAGTGGTCCTTCAGGGCGGGATCGGGGATCCGGACGGCCTCCTCGTTGAGGTGCAGCTTGGCCTTCAGGCCCAGGATGTGGTGGAGGGCATCGGAGAGGCGCTCCTCGCTGAGCCGGCCGTCCTCCAAAGCCGCCTTCACAAAGGCGTGGTCCTCCTCCGGCTGATCCGAGAAGAGGAACATGTCGCAGCCGGCGATGAAGGCGCCTGGCACCGCATCGCAGCGCTTGGACATGGCGGACATGCCGATCATGTGGCTGGCATCGGTGATCACAAGGCCGTTGAAGCCCATCTCACCCCGGAGGAGATCGGTGATGAGCTCCGGGGCCAAGGTTGCCGGCATCACCTCGGCGTCTGTAAGGCCGGGGCGAAGGTGCTTGCTCATCTGGGGCAGGGCGATGTGGCCCACCATGATGGTCTCCAGGCCCTCCTCGATGGCGGTCTTATAGACCTTCCGGAAGGTGGCGTTCCACTCCTCCACGGAGAGGTTGTTCACGCCGAGGGCCAGGTGCTGGTCCAGCTCCTCCACACCGTCTCCGGGGAAGTGCTTGCAGCAGGCGGCCATGTTGGGGTTGGCGGCCTTGATGCCCCGGATGTACCCCCGGACGCCCCGGATCACCCGGTCTATGTCGGTGCCGAAGGAGCGGGTGTTCACGATGGTGTTCCGCCAGTTCATGTACACGTCTGCCACGGGGTTGAACATCCAGTTCACACCCAAGGCGCTGGCCTCCCGGCCAGCCGCCAGGCCCATGTGATAGGCGGTCTCATCCACATCGCCGGCACCGGCCTCTACGGCGGTGGAGATAAACGTCCCCTCGGGGCAGACCCCGTTGCCGCCGTCATCGCAGTTGGCGGCGATGAGCAGCGGAATCTTGGAGTGCTTCTGATAAGTCGTGTTCTGCCAGTACACGGCGTCCTTGTTGCCGCCCTGCCACCGGAGGCCGCCCTGGTGATACTTGGACAGCTTATCCGCGATCTGGTCCTCTGTGGGCGGGGGTCCGGCCTGCATCAGGACAAAGAGCTGGCCGATCTTCTCGTCCAATGTCATGGAGGAGATGGTGTCCTCCACCCACTGGATCTGGTCATCGTTCAGGTAGAAGGGCTTGGCCCGCAGGTCTACCATGTCGCATTCCTCCTTCAAGCTTGATTTCCCAGCCCAGGGCCGCAGGCCCAGGGCTGGATGTGTTGCATTGGGGTTGTGCTGTGCTGGTTGCGGTGTCTCAGCCGCCCAGGTTGTGGAGGAATTTGGCCGCATAGGCCGCCTCCACAGCGCCGCCGTACTGTCCCGCCTGGAGCTTGGCAAAGGCCTCGGGAATCTCCGCCCAGCTCTCCGCCTCGTGGCGCACCAGGATGGGATAGTAGTGGACATGGTTCTGCTGGGCCGCGTCCTGGTCCCCGGGGGCGTCTCCCACCATGAGGACTTTGTCTGGATCATAGCCGAACTTCAGCATCTCGGAGATGCAGTGGGCCTTGCTGCCCATGTCCTGGGCCAGCATGATGTCCACATGGTCCATCAGCTGGAACTTGGTCCACTCCTCCACCACCGCGTCCCGGTTGGCGCTGGAGACGATGGCCACATCGGCAAAGGCGGAAGCTGCGGCGAGGCCTTCCTTGGCACCCGGGAAGGGCCTCTTCAGCTCCTCCGGCAGGGCCACGATGGCCGCGTTTACAGCCTTAGACCAGCTCAAGGCCTTCTTCAGGATGGGGCTGCCGGTCTCGTCGATGGCCTTCTGGATGGCGTCATTGCTGGGCGCCGCCCCGGAGTTCACCCAGGCGGTGAGGTCCTGGAGGTTCTCCACCGGCGTGTACTTCTCATTCACCTCTGTGAGCATGATGTTCAGGCCCTTGAACCGGTTGATGCCCCTCGTCATGGAATAGAGGTTGATGTCATTCCACCGGGCCAGGATGGGCTCACTCCACTGCTCCAGGTGCCACTCCGCCACCATGCAGGGGCCGAAACAGTGGATGTGCTTGCAGTCCATGGTGTCCATGGCGCAGCCATCGGAGTCCACACAGACCAGGTAGTCGTGATGATTGGTGTATGTGTCTAGAACGCTCATTGGCGTTGTCCCCTTTCCGTATCGCTTATGGGGTTTTCGGAAATGCTCGAAGAGCGGGCGGGGACGCACCCCGCCCGCTGCTGTTGGGAGATTACTTGCCCTGCTTCTTTGCCAGCACGGCGTTGTTCGCCTCAACGGTCTTCTTGTCCAGCGGATAGATGAAGATCAGCGCCACCGCCACCAGGGCCAGGCCCACGGCGGGGATGATGCAGCTCAGGTTGAACATACCGGAGAGGACTTCGGGATAGGCGGAGGGATCCTTCGGCACATTTTCGTTGTAGCCGATCATGGACAGCAGGCCGCCCACCATGCCGGAGGACAGGGCCTGGCCAACCTTACGGGCGAAGGAGTACACGGAGTAGATGGTGCCGTCTTCCCGGACGCCGTTCTTCACCTCGGCATCATCGATGACGTCGGTGATCATGGCCCAGATCACGGTGTTAAAGAAGCCAAGGCCGATGTAGGCCAGGGTGTAGAAGGCCACATAGACGTAGGCGTTGGCGGGGCGAACGATCAGGCACACGACGTAGACAACCGCGCCAAAGGCACAGGAGACGATGGAGAGCTCCTTCTTGCCGAACTTCTTGGCCAGCTTTGCCGCGAAGGGGGCGCAGATCGCCAGCATGGCGACACTGCCAGCCAGGCTGGCTGCAGATTGTGCGGCAGGCAGACGGTAATAGGTCGGAAAGATGTAGCTTGCCATGCCCTGCATACCCAGCATGCCGAGCAGGAGCAGGATCGCGGCGGCGATGATGCCGAGAAGGGCCCGGTTGGTGACGAGGCTCTTCAGCATGGCGCCGATGTCCAGTTTGGTGTTGTTCTGCGGCACTTCCACGCGCTCGGTGGTGAGCTTGAAGCACAACAGGTAGCAGATGATGGCGCACACGCCGAACACTGCTGCGATGATGGTCATACGGGGGCCGGAGAGGACGGAGGTCTCGTCTCCGGAGGCTGTGGTTACCGTGACATAGGCAACAAGCGGGGTGCCCACGCCGATGCACATGCCGGCGAGGGTGGCGCCGATGGTACGCCAGGTGGAGAGCTCAGCCCGGTCTCCGGGGTCTGCGGAGATGGCGGAGGCCATGGAGCCGTACGGGATGTTGATAGAGGTGTAGAAGATGGAGCCCCAGAGGATGTATGTCACTACCATCCAGACGATCTTGAACGCCATGGGCATGCCGGCGAACTCGGACTGGTAGATCAGGAAGGATGCGATGGCCACGGGGCCGCACATTCTCTTGATCCACGGGCGGAACTTGCCGTCCTTGGTGGGCTTGGAACGGTCCACGATCTGTCCCATGGTGACGTCAGTAAAGGCGTCCACGAAGCGGGCTGCCATCATCAGCACGCCCACCACGCCCGGGTCGATCCCCATCACGTTGGTGTAGAACAGCAGCATGAAGCTGGAGGACAGGATGAAGGTGAAGTCGTTGCCGAAGTCACCGAACATGTAGCCTACCTTGTCCTTCATGCCGAAGGGCGGCAGCCTGCGGCCGGTATCGGATTTGCTCATTTACGGTTCTCCTTTCTCAATTGGAACAGCGCTGTGCAGGAGACAGGCCTCAGGGCTTGTCGATCTGGATGAGCTGGGCGTTCAGGGAGGCCAGGAAGCCGTCCGGGACCAGGCCCGCAGACAGGCTCATCATGCCCTCGGGGGTCATGGAGTGCATCATGTCCCACATGCCCTCGCCGGGCTTGATGTCGAAGTTGGTGGCCAGCTTCACGGCCTTGGCCACGATGGCCATGGCCTCGGGGCAGGACGCGATCTCATCCATGGTGTCCCGGACAGACCACTTGCCCTCGGGGAACTCCATAGGGGCGGTGAGGTCCATGGTGCCCACGGTCTGGAACCAGTTGGCCACGCCCTCAGCCCGCTCTTTCACCTCGGGCAGGGTGTAGATCTCCGGCTCCTGCTCCACCTTCTCCAGGGTGGCGGTGTCCACGAGGTCCCCGGCCACGGCCTTCAGCACATTCATGCCGTCTTTCAGGGCCACGGTGAAGGAGAAGGCCTTCTCCGCGGTCTGTACGCCAACGAGCTCGCCGTTGCAGAAGAGGGACACGGTGGGCTGGTTGGAGTACACCTTCACCAGGGTGGTGTCCCCGGCCCGCTGGGCATAGCGCTTGCCGGCGATGTGGACCATGGGCTCCGGATTCCAATAGGCCTTGTACACGTAGTAGCTGTCCTTCTTGGTCTTCCGGTCCATGGTGACGAGGCCCTTGTTGTTCCGGCCTGCCACGCCGCCCTCGTTCCGGGCCGCGCAGCCGAAGTCGAACATGTTCCAGACGTGGCTGGACCAGATCCAGGGGCGGTCGTTCAGGACCTTGGCCATGTGCTCGTGGTACAGTGCCTGATACTCCTCGGAGTAGTCCTTGCAGGCGGGATTCGGCCCGTGATAGGTGATGATGCCCTCGCAGCCGTACTCGGAGACGCCCACGCAGAGCTCCGGGTGCTTGGCATGGAAGTTGTCCAGCCAGGGGCCGTTGTCCTCCATCTTGCCGCCGTACCAGCCGAAGTAGTGGTTCCAGCTGATGACGTCCGTGATGTGGTGCATGGGGCTGTCTATCGGTGTCATGGAGACGTGGGCGATGGTGGTGAGGCGGGTGGGATCCAGCTTGTGGCAGATCTCGTTCAGCTCCTGGTGGTTCTTCACCAGCTGCTCCGAGATGCCGCCGATCAGGATCTCGTTGGACACGCCCCAGAAGCAGATGGAGGGGTGGTTGTAGCTCTGGATGATGAGCTCGTGCATCTGCTGGATGCAGTTCTGGTGGGCCGCCGGGTCCTTGTTGAACACCGAGATGAAGGGGATCTCTGCCCAGATCACAAAGCCCAGCTCGTCACAGGCATCGTAGAAGTCCTGGCTGTGCTGATAGTGGGCCAGGCGGATGGTGTTGGCGCCCAGCTCCTTGATGATCTTGGCGTCCTCGTAGTGCTCGGCCTTGGTGAGGGCATTGCCCTTGTACAGCCGGTCCTGGTGGCGGGATACGCCCCGGAGCGGGGTGGGGGTGCCGTTCAGGATAAAGCCCTTCTGGGGATCGCAGGAGAAGGACCGGACACCGGCCCGGACGGTGAGCTCGTCATAGGCCTCGTTGCGGCGCTGCAGCAGCGCGGTAACCGTGTAGAGATAGGGATCATTGGGACTCCAGAGGTGGGCACCGGGGACGGGCAGCTCGATGGCGGTGTTGTCTGCCGGGCGGCATCCGAAGGCCACTTCTTTTCCATCCGCATCGGCGATGGAGTACAGCACGGTGAAGTTGGGGTCCGGGTTGGAGACAAAGGTCTCGATCTGGAACCGGGCGCCGCCGCACTTGGCGCAGGGCTTGGGTGTCACCTTGATGCCGGGGCCGCCGTAGCAGTCCAGGTCGAAGTGGGTGGCGGGGACGGAGACGATGTTCACGCCCCGATAGAGGCCGCCGTAGAAGGTGAAGTCTGCGGACTGGGGGTACACGCTGTCCTTGTACTCGTTGGAGCAGTTCACCACCAGCAGGTTCTCCCCCTCCGGAACGCACAGGTCTGTTACGTCTGCCCGGAAGATGGAGTAGCCGCCCTCGTGGTAGGTCACTTTCTGGCCGTTCACGTACACGGTGGCCTGCTGTCCTGCTGCCAGGATCTCCACATAGACCTTGCCGCCGGCGAGAGGCTGCTTCGGGGTCTCGAAGGTCCGGGCATACCAGCAGCTGCCCCGGTAGTAGCTGCCGTTGCCGTCGCAGCCGTCTACCGCGTTCCAGCTGTGGGGCAGGTCCACGTCCTGCCAGTCTGCCGGCAGAGTTGCCGGCAGACCAGCATCCTCGCGGATGAACTTCCACCCCTGGTTGATGTTGATTACCTTACGCATCTTACTCCTCCTCTAAAAATTCATGTCGCTTCGTACACGCAGGGATATTCCAAAGCGCCGGGACTACGGAGCCGCTGCACCCCGCAGCCCCGGCACGGTTCGGACAATTGGGTTAAGACCTCACTTCCGGGTCTGGGACTTCTCGATGGCCTCCCAGAGACCGTTCAGGTACGTGGCGCCCAGAGCGCGGTCGTAGAGGCCGTAGCCGGGCATGGCCACCTCGTCCCAGATCATGCGGCCGTGGTCCGGGCGGATGGGTCCGTCAAAGCCGATGTCGTAGAGGGCCTTCATGATCTCGTACATGTCGAAGGTGCCGCAGCGGGAGAGGTGCGGCGCCTCCTCGAAGTTGGTGGGAGAGTGGAACTTCAGGTTCCGAACATGGGCGAAGTGGATGCGGCCCTTCAGGGAGCGGATCATGTGGGGCAGGTCGTTGTTCAGGTTGGTGCCGTAGCTGCCGGAGCAGAAGGTGACGCCGTTGTGGGGGTCGTCCACGGCGTGCATCAGCTTCAGAATGTTCTCCTCGTTGATGATGATCCGGGGCAGGCCGAACACGCTCCAGGCCGGGTCGTCCGGGTGGATGGCCATCTTGATGTCGTACTGGTTGCACACCGGCATGATGGCCTTCAGGAAGTAGGTGAGGTTGTTGAAGAGCTTCTCGTCATCGATGTCCTTATAGAGGGCAAAGAGCTCCTTGACCCGGGCCATGCGCTCCGGCTCCCAGCCCGGCATCACGGTGCCGTTCATGTCCCCGGCGATGGACTCGAACATCTTCTCCGGGTCCAATGCGTCTACCGCCTCCTGGGTGTAGGCCAGGGCGGTGGAGCCGTCCGGGAGGACACGGGCCAGCTCGGTGCGGGTCCAGTCGAAGACGGGCATGAAGTTGTAGCAGACGAGGTGGATGTCCTCCTCGCCGAGGTTGGCCAGGGTCTTGATGTAGTTGTCGATGTACTCGTCCCGGTTGCCGGCACCCACCTTGATGTCATCGTGGACGTTGACGCTCTCGATGCCGGAGATGTGCAGGCCCGAGGCCTCCACCTCATCCTTGAGAGCGCGGATCCGCTCCCGGGTCCAGAGCTCGCCGGGCTGGGTGTCGTAGAGGGTGGTGATGACCCCCGTGACACCCGGGATCTGGCGGATCTGCTTCAGGGTGACGGTGTCAAACTTGGATCCGTACCAGCGCAATGTCATTTCCATAGCTGCTGTCTCTCCTTCTTCTCTCGATTTTGTGGCTCAGATTCTGGCGTCCCAGAGGCCGCAGAAGCTGTCTATCGGGTCCTTGCCCTGGAATGCCTCCGGTCCCATGACCAGCGCGTCCACCAGGGCGTCCATGGTGTAGGGCTTGGCATCGTAGGCGTTGATATAGGTGCGCAGCTGCGGGGTGTCCGCCAGCATGGTGGGCAGGTTCACGCTGATGCCCACCACCGGCACCTCAAAGACGTACCAGGGGATCTCGCCGCCGCCCTTGGACATGCCGAAGGCCGGGTGTCCGGACTGGACATCGAAGAGGGTGATCACGAGGTCCATGCCGCTGACAAAGTCTGCGATGGCATTCTTGCCGGCGAAGTACAGGTTGAGGTCCATGGGTTTGCCGGCCGCCATCTGCTGTTTCATCTTCTCCAGGGGGCTCTCATAGAGGAAGGCGTCGAAGCCCTTGGCGATGAGCCGGTCCCGGAGCTCCTCGGCGGGAGTCTTGCGGGCACCCGCTGCGCCCATGGCCATCTTCATGAGGGCCGCCATGGGGCCGTCTGCACCCTTCACGTAGACGATCATGACCCGCTTCGTCTTTTCCGGGGACAGGGGCAGCACGTCCTGGTCCTTGTACTTCACCAGGGTGAGGGCCTTGCGGCTGATTTCCACGGCGGTCTGCTTGTACTCCGGTCGGCCGAGCACGGCGGGCAATGCGTCCTCCGAGGGCACCAGGTCCTCTTTGGCCTTCTTGTGGAGGCCCAGGTGTGCCTTCAGGCCCAGGATGCGGGTGAGGGCCTCAACCATACGGGATTCGGGGATGATGCCGGTCTTGTACGCGTTCAGCATGGTGGCGAAGTCCTCGTCCGGGTCGTTGAAGAAGAGGAACATATCGCAGCCGGCGTTGATGGCGGCGGGGAGCATGTCGCAGCGCTTCATGCGGTCCGTCATGCCCACCATGTGGCTGGCGTCTGTTACCACCATGCCGTTGAAGCCCAGCTCATCCCGGAGCAGGCCCGTCATGATCTCGGGGCACAGGGTGGCGGGGAGCATCTCATCGTCTGTGATCCCCGGCTTTACCGTGCGCATGTACTCCGGCATCATGATGTGGCCGCCCATGATGGCATCCAGGCCGCCATCGATGAGGGTCTTGTACACCAGGCCGTAGGTCTCCATCCAGCGGCGGGGTTCAAAGGCGTTGACGTTGTTGGACATGTGGGCGTCCCGGAAGTCCTGGCCGTTGCCGGGGAAGTGCTTGGCGGCACAGGCGAACCCGGGGATGGTGTGGGCCCCGTCCAGGTACGCCCGGCTCATCACGGCCACCCGCTGGGGGTCGTTGCCGAAGGCCCGGGAGATGATCTCCTCGTTCTGCCAGGTGTAGTGGATGTCGCAGACGGGGGCAAAGGCCATGTTGCAGCCGATGGCCGCGGCCTGCTCGTTGGACATGCGGCCCAGGTCGTGGGCGTAGTGGACATCGCCGGTGGCGGCGACCTTGATGCCGGAGCCGATGTTGGTGCCATCGCTGCAGGCCCCGTCTCCGCCCGCCTCGGTGTTGCAGGCGATGAAGATGGGCACCTTTGCATACTTCTGCAGAATGCGGTTCTGAGCCAGCACCTTCGCGCCGGGCATGCCGTTGTACCGGCAGCCGCCCAGGTGATACTTCTCCATCAGCTCCCGGAGATACCCCTCGTCCTGGCTGGACGTGAGCTGGAAGAAGAGCTGTCCCACCTTCTCCTCATCGGACATCCCCGCGATGGTGTTCTCCACCCAGGCAATGTCCTCCGCTGAGAGGCAGTACGGCTTTGCCTTCAGATCGACCATGTACCATTCCTCCTCACTGTGATTCTCGCCGAATATGGCGGGCGCTGACTGTCATTATACTGGACAAATTGCCAACAGACAAATACCTCTTTTCTCCCGGACCTATATCCAAATGGGAATACACCAGATTCCCTCTTTGGCATGGAAAGTCCTGTTAACGGGCAGGTTTCGGAGTTCTTTACACCAGGAATCTAAAAATCAGACAATTTTTCACCCGTTCTCTCAAGGAATAATCCTACTATTTTACTAGATTTTCAGGAATGATTGTGCTATACTGTTTGGCAGTAAAGAAAAAGGGGGCTGTTTCCTTTGGCCATCACCTTGACTACCATGCGGTATTTTTTGGAAGTTGCGAAATTAGAGAGTTTTTCCGCAGCGGCAGCCCGGCTCTACACCGCGCAGCCGAACCTCAGCAAGACCATAGCCGGCCTGGAGCGCTCTCTGGGCATAGACCTCTTCTACCGGGAGGGACGGTACATACGACTCACGGAGCCCGGCAAGCTCCTCTACACCGAGTGGTCTGCCGCCCTGGACCGCATCGACCGCTCCATCCTCCAGGCCCGGCAGATGATGCAGAACCAGCGCGATACCGTGACCATCGGGATTCTGGAAGGCATCGACATCTCCGCCGAGGCGCCGGACCATTTTGGACGGCTCCAGCGGGAGAGCCCCAGCCTCTCCTTCGTGGTGGAGCGGGGCGGATTCTCAAATATCTGGAAAAAATTTGAGGACAAGACCTACGATACGATCCTCACCAGCGAGCTGCAGGGCATGCCCCACGCTGTCCCGCCCTCCTGCCACAGGCAAGTCCTGTACAGCTGCGAGTGCGTGCTCGCCATCAACACCAGCAATCCCCTGGCAGACCGGGAGGCGTTGCCGCTCTCCATGCTCCAGGGTGAGAACTTCATACTCCTGTCCGAGGAGGACTCTCCGGAGGGATACCACACCGCCAGCGAGATCAGCCGGAGGGCGGGCTTTTTCCCCTCCAAGATCCAGACCGTCTCCTCCATCGAGACCATGATCCTGTACGTAGAGATGGGCGCTGGCATCTCCCTCATGGCCGAGAACTGCCGGCTCACCTCCAACCCCAACGTCCGCTTCATCCCGCTGAAGGACATCCTCTTCGACACCGTGGCGTACTGGCACCCGGACACCCTCCCATCGTCCGTGCAGGCCACGTTCCAGGCCATGCTCTCTGAGGGCTGATCAACGGTCTCCACCTAACACCCACTTTCGGCAGCCTCTCTCCCCGTTTCATCTCCTCACAACAACAGAACCCCCTGCAGTGCCGAAAGGGCTTCGGCGCTGCAGGGGGTTTTGCAGGTCCACCATCGGTCCAAGCCGACACCTTTCCTATTTGCGGTATTCAGCACAAAGTGAGCAGCAACACCGCATGATTATCTGTGTTACCGATTTAGCCTGTACCACCCCATCAATTTCGATTGTACTCAATCTGTTGAACCTACCGGGGCACCACTCGTACACGTTGCATTTTGACTGTCCCTTCCGTTTGAGGTGTCGGCCCAGACCGACACCTCATGATTGTTGGAAATTTCTGTACTTGTTATTCTCCCTCGGTCGTATTATCCTTTTCTTCGGTTTTAACTGCCGCAGCCATTGGAGTGCGCAGTTCACATTGGTGGCGGCATCATTTTCAGGGAGGCTTGAAACATGTTCAAATGCAAAAAGCGCATCTTGGCGCTCATCATCGCTCTGTGCATGATGTTCTCGCTGGTACCCACCATGGCCTTTGCGGCGGATACTGAAGACACCTATGAGACCGATGAGGTCAAGGCCGCCGAGAAGCTCTATGAGCTCGGCATTCTATCCGGCGTAGGCACCAAAGAAGACGGCACACCGGATCTGGCACTGGATCTGCCTGTAACAAGAGTTCAGGCATTGGTTGTGCTGGTAAAGCTGCTCGGTCAGGAAGATGAGGCACAGAACGGCACCTGGACGCACCCCTTCACCGATGTACCCAGTTGGGCCGATTTCTATGTCGGTTACGCGTATGCTGAGAAGCTCACCAGCGGCACATCCGGCACTACCTTCGGCAGCGATGATCCCACCACTGCAACCCAGTACCTCTCCTTCCTGCTGAAAGCACTCGGGTACAGCTCAGACACCGATTTCAGCTGGGACAAGGCAGTAGAGCTCACAGACTCCATCGGCGCCACACGCGGAGAGTACAAAGGCGATGAACCGATCGACCGCGGCATTCTCGCACTCACTTCGTACAATGCACTCCAGTGCAAGCTCAAGGATTCTGAAACCACACTCCTGCAGAGCATTCAGGCCAATGCCGCCAAACCGGAACCGGCACCTGTACCCTCCGCTGAGCCGACAACGGACCCCACACCAGCACCTACCCCAGAGCCCACCCCAACGCCTGCTCCTACTCCGGAACCCACTCCGGAGCCAACGCCTACTCCGACCCCAACTCCATCACGGAACGAAGCAGAGAATCCGTATGATCTTGAGGTGCTGGACTATACCTACCATGCCAGCAGTCTTCTGGTTTACTATTGCTTTGTGGTGAAAAACCCGAACACCACAATGGCTGCTATATTCCCCGAACTCACGGTTACCTTTAAGGCACCAGACGGCCACATAGCCGCAACAGATGACGAACTTGACGCCTTCATCTTGCCGGGGGATACAATCGTGATCGATGGTATGGCTTCAATTGAACCTGAGGACGCCGCTCAAGGCTTAACAGTCTCCTTTGATATAGACTGCTCTTTCGAACCACATGTCGAGTACTATCCAGAGGTACGCACCACAGATTTCACATTCTCTAACGTGAGTGTGCTTGGCTCTAGATCCCTGAAGGTAACTGGGGAACTCACTTCCAGCTACGAGGAGAAGATCGATGCAAAAGTTGCCATCTTACTCAAAAAGGACGGTAAAATCGTATTCTTCGAGACTACCCTCGTTGATGATCTCAAGCCCGGAAAAGCAAAGGCATTCTCTTGTGATATTTACCCAGGTATCGGCAAAGACTTCCCTGAATACGATTCCTACGAACTCGTAGCAATGTACTTCTGATCTACTGCGCAGCCTGCTGCCTCAACAGCAGGCTGCGCTTTTTCGTCCTGTTGGTATCGGGTTTTCCCTCGTCCGGACTGGCACCCCTGTGGTAAACTGTCCTTGTGCCACACAGACACATCTCTTCAGCTCATACCAAGGGGGCGACTCATCCATTCCATCCACGCGATACCCTCTGCGGGTTCTCTTCCTAGAGGTCACCCTTCGCTGCAACGCACACTGCTCCTTCTGCGGCAATCGCTGCGGCGAAGTGCCTTCCAAGAGGCCGCGATCCGGAACAACTCCCTGGTACCGGAGTCCATGGTGCAGGCGTTCCAGGGATTCAAGATGGTGGAACTGTAGGGAGAGCGGGAAGGCAGGGAAACAAAGCACTTCACACACCCCATAGAGACTGGTACAGCAGATCTGCAAAGGCCTGCTGTGTTCTTTTCCCCTGCTGCTGCCACGGGAAGGCGCCCACTCGCATCACCCTAACTTACCCCTATGCCAAATTCTCTTCTTGACGCTCCCCCTGAGATCCGGTAAAATTGCCATGTCGCTGCAAGGCGATCAAGTCGGCATCGGATCAACCCGGGTACCCCCGGCATGGCTTCATACAGGAGGAGCTTACCCATGAACATACTGCATATGAAATACGCCGTAGAGGTGGCCCGAACCGGGTCTCTCAGCCGCGCATCAGAGACGCTTCTCATCGCCCAGCCCAACCTGAGCCGGGCCATCCGGGACCTGGAGTCCGATCTGGGCATCACCATCTTTGACCGTTCTGCCCGTGGCATGACCCTCACCCTGGAGGGCGAGGAGTTCATCGGCTATGCCTCCCGGATCCTGGGGCAGATTGCGGATGTGGAGAACCTCTACAAGGGCAATGCCAAGCGGAAACAGCGCTTTTCCATCTCGGTCCCCCGGGCGGGCTATAT
Source organism: uncultured Oscillospiraceae bacterium (assembly GCA_947629915.1). Lineage (GTDB taxonomy): Bacteria > Bacillota > Clostridia > Oscillospirales > Oscillospiraceae > Enterenecus. The sequence continues at coordinate 19,562 of CANRFN010000077.1, forward strand.
CTCAGACGCCTTTTCCCGGTTCTCCCTGTCTCTTCGCCCCGGCGGCGCGGAGCTCTTCTACAAGGAGACCAACTCAGACCGAGCCATCCGCAACATCCTGCACTCGGACTACCACCTGGGCATCATCCGCTACGCCGAGCAGTTCGAGCCCTATTTCCAGGACATGATGAAGGAGAAGGAACTGGAGGGCACCCTTGTGGCCCGGTTCCACTATGTCCTGATGATGCGGGAGGACAGCCCCCTGGCATCCCTCCCGGAGATCCACTTCTCGGACCTCGCCCCACTGATGGAGATCGCCCACGGAGACCCCTTTGTCCCCAGCCTTCCCATGACAAGGGTCATCAAAGAGGAGCTGCCGGAGGACCTGGTGTCCCGGCGGATCTGCGTCTTCGAGCGTGCCAGCCAGTATGAGCTGCTGGCCCGCAACCCGGAGGCATTCATGTGGGTCTCCCCCACCCCGAAAGATCTCCTGGACCGGTACGGCCTGGTGGAGCGGTCCTGCCCGGAGAACACAAAGATGTACCGGGACGTGCTGATCCACCGGAAGGGGTACCATCTCACCGCCCTGGAGCAGCGTTTTCTGGAAGAATTGGAGGTCTCTCGGCAGAAATATCTGGGCTGAGCGCTTTCCTTTGCGAAACTGCACAGCGATTTTCGCACCCGTTTTCCCGTTTCCGTGCTTCCTGACATATCGTTTCAAACAAGGTGCCTTGCTTTTTTGATCATTCCCAACCGGCGAAAAGTTTGTTAAAATCTTAACGTTCCAGGGGGCAAGGCCCTGCGGCCGCCAGACCTGGAGACAAGATTGACTTATTTCCGGGAGGCCCAACCATGATCGAGTACGAGACAGTAGACAGCGTGGAAAAGCTGGAAGCAGCCATCGCCCGGGTTCGGCAGGCACAAAAAGTGTTCGCCACCTATACCCAGGAGCAGGTGGACGCCATCTTCCTCGCCGCCGCCACCGCCGCCAACCAGGCGCGGATTCCCCTTGCCCAGCAGGCAGTTGCCGAGACGGGCATGGGTGTGGTAGAGGACAAGGTGATCAAGAATCACTTCGCCTCGGAGTACATCTACAACGCATACCGGGACACCAAGACCTGCGGTGTCATCGAAGAAGACAAGACCTTCGGCATCAAGAAGATCGCCGAGCCTCTGGGCCTTGTGGCGGCGGTAATCCCCACCACAAACCCCACCTCCACCGCCATCTTCAAGACCCTCATCTGCCTCAAGACCCGCAACGGCATCATCATCAGCCCCCATCCCCGGGCCAAGAAGAGCACCATCGCCGCGGCCAAGGTAGTGCTGGAGGCCGCTGTGAAGGCCGGCGCCCCTGAGGGCATCATCGGCTGGATCGATGTGCCCAGCCTGGATATGACAAACCTGCTCATGAAGGAGGCGGACATCATCCTGGCCACCGGCGGCCCCGGCATGGTGAAGTCCGCATACTCCTCCGGCAAACCCGCCCTGGGCGTGGGCGCCGGCAACACCCCCGGCATCATCGATGAGACCGCAGACATCCAGCTGGCTGTGAACTCCGTCATCCACTCCAAGACTTTCGACAACGGCATGATCTGCGCCTCCGAGCAGTCCGTGATCGTGCTGGACAGCGTCTATGACGCCGTGAAGGCCGAGTTTGCCAGGCGCGGCTGCTACTTCCTGAACCCCGAGGAACTGGACAAGGTCCGCAAGACCATCATCATCAACGGCGGCCTGAACGCCCGGATCGTTGGCCAGAACGCCGCCAAGATCGCCTCCATGGCCGGTGTGGAAGTCCCCGAGGGGACCAAGATTCTCATCGGCGAGGTGGAGAGCGTAGACCTGTCTGAGGAGTTCGCCCACGAGAAGCTGTCCCCCGTGCTGGCCATGTACCGGGCGGCAGACCTGGACGATGCCTTCGCCAAGGCCGAGCAGCTCATCGCAGACGGCGGCTACGGCCACACCTCCTCTATCTATCTGGACGTCCGCACCGGCCAGGACAAACTGGACCGGTTCGCCGCCAGAATGAAGACCTGCCGCATCCTGGTGAACACCCCGTCTTCCCAGGGCGGCATCGGAGACCTGTACAACTTCCGCCTGGCACCCTCTCTCACCCTGGGCTGCGGCTCCTGGGGCGGCAACAGCGTCTCGGAGAACGTTGGGGTAAAGCACCTCATCAACATCAAGACCGTGGCGGAGAGGAGAGAGAACATGCTGTGGTTCCGGGCACCTGAGAAGGTCTATGAGAAGAAGGGCTGCCTGCCGGTGGCCCTGGCTGAGCTGAAGGCTGTCATGGGCAAGAAGAAGGCCTTTATCGTGACGGACAACTTCCTCTATTCCAACGGCTACACCCGCTGCATCACAGACCGCCTGGACGAGATGGGCATTGCCCACACCACCTTCTTCAACGTGGAACCCGATCCCACCCTGGCCTGCGCCAAGGCCGGCGCCGAAGAGATGCGCCTCTTCCAGCCCGATGTGATCATCGCCCTGGGCGGCGGCTCCGCCATGGACGCCGGCAAGATCATGTGGGTGCTGTATGAACACCCCGAGGCGGACTTCCAGGACATGGCCATGCGGTTCTGCGACATCCGCAAGCGCATCTACACCTTCCCCAAGATGGGCGAGAAGGCATACTTCATCGCCATCCCCACCAGCGCCGGCACCGGATCCGAGGTAACCCCGTTCGCGGTCATCACAGACGAGAAGACCGGCACCAAGTATCCCTTGGCAGACTATGAGCTGATGCCGGACATGGCCATCATCGACACCGATCTGCACATGTCCGCCCCTCGCGGCCTCACCGCAGCCTCCGGTATCGATGCCGTCACCCACGCACTGGAGGCCTATGCCTCTATGATGGCCACAGACTTCACAGACGGTCTGGCCCTGCAGGCCCTGAAGCTGATCTTCAAGTACCTGCCCCGGGCCTATGACAACGGTCCAAACGATGTGGAGGCCCGGGAGAAAATGGCCAACGCAGCCACCATGGCCGGCATGGCATTTGCCAACGCCTTCCTGGGCGTGTGCCACTCCATGGCCCACAAACTGGGCGCGTTCCACCACATCGCCCACGGCATCGCCAACGCCCTCATGATCGATGAGGTGCTGCGCTTCAACGCCGCAGAAGTCCCCACCCGCATGGGCACCTTTCCCCAGTACGACCACCCCCACACCCTGGCCCGCTACGCCGAGGTGGCAGACGCCCTGAACCTCGGCGGCGACACCGACCAGGAGAAGCTGGAGCGGCTCATCGCGGCCATCGATGCCCTCAAGGCGAAGGTTGGCATCAAGCCCACCATCCGGGACTATGTGCCCGATGAGGCGGACTTCCTGGCCCGCCTGGACGACATGACCGAGAAGGCCTTTGACGACCAGTGCACCGGCGCCAACCCCCGCTACCCCCTGATGAGCGAAATCAAGCAGATGTACCTGAACGCCTACTACGGCAAGACCTGGACCGATGTGCCTGCCCCTGGGCGCAACTGACTGATAGGAGGATTCTAAATGAACCTGCGCGAAGATCAAATCATTGCCGTCCGCAGCAACAAGACCATCTACAAGGACGAGGACAAGTGCATCAAGGTGTTCCATGAGGGTTTCTCCAAGGCGGACATCCTCAATGAGGCGCTGAACCTAGCCCGGGTAGAGGAGACCGGACTGCCCATCCCCGGACTGCTGGCCGTAACCATGATCGATGGCGAGTGGGCCATCGTAACCCAGCATGTGGAGGGCGAGACCCTCTCCCAGCTCATGAAGAAGAACCCGGATCGGAAAGAGATGTATCTGGAGATCCTGGTGGACACCCAGCTGAAGATCCTCTCCAAGACCTGCCCCATGCTGAACCGGCTCAAGGAGAAGATGAACCGCAAAATCAGCCAGACCAGTCTGGACGCCACCACCCGCTATGACCTCCATATGCGCTTGGAGTCCATGCCCAACGAGAACCACGTCTGCCACGGGGACCTCTGCCCCTCCAACCTGATTCTCACCCCGGACGGACAGGTCTACATCATCGATTGGGCCCACGTCACCCAGGGCAATGCCTGCGGAGATGCCGCCCGCACCTACCTGCTCTTCTACCTCCAGGGCGACCCGGACACCGCCGAGAAGTACCTCACCCTCTTCTGCCGCAAGAGCGACACCGCCCGGCAGCAGGTCCAGAAGTGGATGCCCATCGTGGCCGCCTCCCAGTCTGTGAAGGGCAACCCGGAGGAGCACTCTCTCCTGATGAGCTGGGTGGACGTGGTGGACTACCAGTAAGCCCGCATCAGCATTAAGAAGCACACACCCGTACATACCGGTACAAGAGATACCCTAGGAAGCAGCAAAACGGCCCTGTATGCCAGCGCATACAGGGCCGTTTTGTATGTGTTGCAACCGGGCCTACCACCAGGCAGATACCGGAAGCAGGTCGCCACCGTTGTATTACAAGTGTTACGAGCATTACAAGCGCAGATTGTATTATATCATTTATTGCCAAGTCACGATTTCATATTCCGGGCCGTTTGGATCAAAATCGTTGTCCTACATCTCGGAAATTTTCTTGAAATAGGATTTGCAGTTTCTTGAAGCAGGTGGTATCCTTACATTGCATATTTCGAATTCCTGTACCAAATCTGGTGTGAGGTGAAGTGCATCATGGAGATCAAGCGCGATCTATACCTGAAGAGACTCATCGCTCGAAAGCACAACGGGCTCATCAAGGTGATCACCGGACTGTGGGGAAGCGGGAAGTCCTATCTCTTGTTCCAAATCTTTCGCCGTCACCTAATCGAGAGCGGTGTTCCTTCTGAGAACATCATCGAAGTCGCCTTCGACATCCGCAGGAATGCCGCATTGCGAGACCCCGATACCCTTCTGGAATATATCGACAGCCAGCTGACCGGGGCCGGGATGTACTACATCCTGCTGGATGAAGTGCAGCTTCTCCAAGAGTTCGAGTCCGTGCTCAACGATCTGCTCCACTATCCGAATGTAGACGTCTATGTCACCGGGAGCAACTCCAAATTCCTCTCCTCCGATATCATCACTGAATTTCGCGGCCGCGGGGATGAAGTCCACGTCTTCCCACTGTCCTTCGCCGAGTATTGCTCCGCCGTTTCCATGTCCACGGAAGACGCCTGGAAGGAGTACTACACCTACGGCGGCCTTCCCCGCACCGTCTCAATGCAGACCGATGAGCAGAAATCCTCCTATCTGCAGAGGTTGTTCACTGAGGTCTACATGAAGGACATCACAGAGCGCAACCGTGTGCAAAACCCTGACGAGCTGAACGAACTGATCAATGTCTTAGCCTCATCAATCGGCGCACTATCTAACCACAATCATTGCGATTTCCGCCCATATGTGTCATGTATGTACAGGCATGTCGTGTACAGACTGAGCATTAGATGCTG